>NZ_CAXAPN010000008.1:0-183582 GCF_963971015.1 Pseudomonas sp. RA_15y_Pfl2_54 | reverse complement strand
AAAATCACGTTGTAGAGTGAAACACTGAGACAATAGAAGAACGCCTAAAACCCTAATAATCAAGGGCTTTATGGATATTGAGAGGTTTTCGGAATCACTATGAGAACGCAATGCTGAGGGTTTCCAACAACGTGCATCTGCCGGATGCCGAGATCGAATTGACGGCCATCCGTGCCCAAGGCGCCGGCGGGCAGAATGTCAACAAAGTCTCCAGCGCTATGCACCTTCGCTTCGATATTCCGGCCTCGTCCTTGCCTGATTTCTACAAGGAGCGATTGCTCGCGTTGCGGGACAGTCGCATCACCAGCGACGGCGTGTTGATCATCAAGGCCCAGCAATATCGTACGCAGGAAGCCAACCGCGCCGATGCGCTGGAGCGTCTGGTCGAGTTGATCCTGAGCGCCACCAAAGTCGAAAAGAAACGCCGCCCGACCAAGCCGACCCTTGGCTCGAAGAAGCGTCGGCTTGAGTCGAAAACCAAACGCGGCAGCATCAAGGCCGGGCGTGGCAAGGTGGATTTCTAGTCTTCGCGATACTTGGCGGTGTGACGGTACAGATAGACGCTCAACGCCAATCCACTCAGAGAGGCGAGGGCGGCAAACAGGAAGATCGAGGCAAAACCGAAGCCTGCCGCAATCGCGCCGGCCAATGGCCCGGTGATCCCCAGCGACAAATCGATGAACAGCGAGTAAGCGCCGACGGCCGCGCCGCGACTGGACGCGGGCACCAGATTCACCGCTTCCACACCCAGCGCCGGGAATACCAGCGAGAAACCAAAACCGCTCAACGCTGCGCCGGCCAATGCCCAATGGGCATCCGGTGCCAGCCACAACAGCAATAGGCCAAGGGTTTCCACCGACAGGCAGGCAATCGCCACGCGAAAGCCTCCAAGACGATTGATCAGGTTGCCGAACAGCAGGCGCGCACCGATGAAACTGGCGCCGAACAGACTCAGGCAGAGCACCGCGTTGTCCCAGTGCTGAGTGGCGTAATAGAGGGTGATGAAGGTGGCGATGGTACCGAAGCCGATTGAACCCAGCGCCAGGCCGCAGCCGTGAGGGAGAACGCGGCCCAGCACATGCATGAATGGTAGACGTTCACCGACGACAATCGGCGCGGCGGTTTTTGGCCAGGCCAGTAACAGGCCCAACGCGGCCAGCAGAATGATGCTCACCCCCATGCTCCACAAGCCCAGACGGCTGACCAGCCACACGCCGAACGGTGCGCCAATTGCCAGCGCGCCATAGCTGGCGATGCCGTTCCACGAGATCACTTTGGCGGTGTTCGCCGCGCCAACCCGACCAATGCCCCAGCCGATCGAGCCGGAACCGACCAGACTTTCCGCGCTGCCCAGCACCAGTCGGCCGATCAACAGGCTGATCAGGCTGAGCATCGGCATGTTCGGTGTCCATGCCGAAATCAGCATGAACACACCGCTCAAACCACAGCCCGCCAAGCCATACATCACTGCCAGCTTGCTGCCCTTGTTGTCGATGATCTTGCCTGCATACGGACGGCTGAGCAGGGTGGCCAGATACTGTACGCTGATCACCAGGCCAGCGATTACCGCGCCGAAACCGAGGTCGCTGTGGACGTAGCCCGGCAGTACAGCGAGTGGAATGCCGATGTTCAGATAGCCGATAAAGGTGAAGAGGACGATGGAAACGACTTGCAGCGTGACCGCCAGGGGGCGCTGGGGCTCTGACATAGAGAACGACATGGGTAAAGGTCCACGGGAGCAGCAGATTAGATAGGCTGCTCATGATACCGGCGCGAACGTTTCAGGGGCGGGGAAAAGTAAAACTATTTGCCGGTCGACGGTTTCAGGGTTTGGCGGGGGCGACCAGTTGCGTGGTGACCAGTGCGGCAAGTGCGTTCTCTTCGCTGCCGAAACGGGCGAGCAGGGCGGCTTGCTTCTCGGGGGAGAGCCGACTCCAGATTTCGATCATTTTCTCGGTGGCACCGATCAGAACGGCGGCTTGGCTTTCGGAGAATTCGTCGGTCATGGCGGGCTCGGGGTTTCAGGCAGTGTGGAAAGCGCATGTTAGCGCTTTCCACACGGTCTGTACGGCGGGGTTACTCTTCGCTGTCGGCCGGACGGCTCTCAACGGCTTCTTTCGGTTCGGGCTGCCCCGCGCCGGCTTGTTGCGTGGTCGTCTGCTCAGGTACGTGCAGGCTTGGGAAGGGGAGATTAGGAATCTCGTGCATGGTTGCGCTCCTCGCTAAGTCTGTTGATAGATCTGGTAGATCCGCGCTTTTTGAAAGCCTGAGCAGGATACAGCAGGAAAAATGACAATCAGACTTTTAATTCGAATTATTGCGACAAATGGCCGCAGGGGGAGCAAAAACAAAGATCACCGCAAAGTAAATGTGGGAGCGGGCTTGCTCGCGAAGGCGGTGTATCAGGCAACTTAATTGTCGACTGACACTGCGCCTTCGCGAGCAAGCCCGCTCCCACAGCGGTTTGTGTGGCTGGATCTATTTGCTGACGTCAGCGATCGCTTGTGCCAGCAAGGCGAGGCGTGTGGCGTCGATACCGGCCACGTTCGCCCGGCCTGAGCTGACCATGTAAACGCTGTGTTGCTCGCGCAGTTGTTTCACTTGCTCGGGTGACAGGCCGGTGTAAGAGAACATCCCGCGCTGCACGCCAATGTGCGCAAAACGCTCACGCAGACCATGGGGCTCCAGCGCCTCGACCAAACCACTGCGTAATTGCGCGATACGCAAACGCATGGCCTCCACTTCGTCGGCCCAGCGGCTTTTCAGCTCTGGATCGGCAAGGATGGTCGCTACAACGGCTGCGCCGTGATCCGGTGGGGTCGACCACAGGTTGCGGGCGATGTTGGCCAGTTGGCTGCGAATGTCGATGAGCTTGTCGGCGGTGTTCGCGCAGACGATCAGCGCGCCGGTGCGGTCGCGATACAGGCCGAAGTTCTTCGAGCAGGAACTGGTGATCAGCAACTCCGGCAGTTGCGCGGCGAACAAGCGGGTCGGCCACGCGTCTTGCTCCAGACCATCGCCAAAGCCCTGGTAGGCAAAGTCGATCAGCGGCAGCAAATCGCGACGGCGCACGACTTCCAGCACGCGCTGCCAGTCGTCGTGGTTCAGGTCGAAACCGGTCGGGTTGTGGCAGCACGCATGCAACAGCACCACATCGCCCTTCGGTGCTTCATTGAGCACTGCGAGCATGGCTTCGACGTCGAGACGGTTATCGCTGCCCACATACGGGTAGTGACTGATCTTGACGCCGGCCGCCGCGAAAATGGTTTCGTGGATCGGCCAGGTCGGGTTGCTCAGCCATACGCCTTTGCCCGGCAAGCACTGCGCGATGAAGTCGGCGGCCAGACGCAGGGCACCGGTGCCGCCCGGGGTCTGAGTAGCGCCGGCGCGTTGTTCGGCGATCAACTTCGAGTCAGCACCCAGTACCAGCTCATTGATGACTTTGCCAAACGACGGATTGCCGTGGCCGCCGATGTAGGTTTTGGTGTCCTGGCTTTCGACCAGCCTTGCCTCGGCGATCTTCACTGCCTCGGGGATTGGCGTGAGGCCTTGGGCATCCTTGTAGACGCCAACACCCAGGTCGAATTTGCGCGGGTTGCTGTCCTGCGCATACGCCTCCATCAAACCGAGGATCGGGTCGCCGGGTACCCGGCCAATGGCGTCGAAGTGCATTACTTGCGTCCTTCTGCGGTCTTGGCCACTTCGTCGGTGCGTGCGGCCATGATGAAGTCGTTGCGGTGCAGGCCTTTGATCGAGTGGCTCCACCAGGTCACGGTGACTTTGCCCCACTCGGTCAACAGGCCCGGGTGGTGACCTTCGGCCTCGGAGATTTCGCCGACGGCGTTGGTGAAGGCCAGTGCATGTTTGAAGTTCTTGAACAGGAAGACTTTCTCCAGCTGCATGATGCTGTCGCGTACTTCGATGTTCCAGTCAGGGATCTGCTTGATCAGGATCGGCAGTTCTTCGTCGCTGACTTGTGGCGCATCGGCGCGGCAGGCTTCGCAGTGGGCTTGGTTCAAAGTGGACATGGTTGGATTCCTGAATCGAGTGTTTTTTTTATAACGGTCGTCAATTGCGCCACGCTAAACCAAAGTGGCGCTAACGGACAGACTCACTTGTAAGCAAAAGCCACGGTTCACGCCGCTTTTGGTTTCGGCGGAAATTTTGGTGCATGCAGGCCCAACTGCATGCCTTGTCTGACCATGGCCATGATGTCTTCATGGGCCACGTCGAACAGGCGCTTGAGGTTTGGCAGGACAAAGTACAGTGGTTGCAGAATGTCGATGCGGTACGGCGTGCGCATGGCTTCCAGCGGATCGAATGTCTGATGCTCAGGTTCGTCCGACAGGCAGTAAACGGTTTCTTTCGGTGAGGACAGGATGCCGCCGCCGTAGATGCGCTTGCCTTGCGGGGTGTCGACCAGGCCGAACTCGATGGTCATCCAGTACAGGCGCGCCAGGTACACGCGCTCTTCCTTGGTCGCTTGCAGGCCGAGTTTGCCGTAGGTGTGGGTGAATTCAGCGAACCACGGGTTGGTCAGCAGCGGGCAGTGACCAAAAATCTCGTGGAAAATGTCCGGCTCTTGCAGGTAGTCGAGTTCTTCGCGGGTACGAATAAACGTGGCCACCGGAAATTGCTTGCTGGCGAGCAGTTCAAAGAACGTCTGGAAGGGAATCAGTGCCGGGACGCGAGCGACCTGCCAGCCAGTGGTTTCACCGAGCACCTTGTTGATTTCGCTCAGTTGCGGAATGCGGTCGTGGGGCAGGCCGAGTTGTTCGATACCGTCCAGATATTCCTGGCACGCACGGCCTTCGATCACTTTCAGTTGGCGAGTGATCAGCGTGTTCCACACCGCGTGTTCTTCGGCGGGGTAGTCGATAAAACCTTGCGCATCGGGCTCGCGGGCCACGTATTGCGTCTGCTTCATGCTGCTCTCCTGCTAGGGGAATTCGTTCTTGTTATGTCCAGCGATGGACTCAGAATGACTCGAGAGCGTGTTGATTTGCAGCGGGTTGAATGGCGTCCTTGTAGGAAAGATCGTCGATTTTCGTAAAGTATTCGTTACGGATTGTAGTCTGCTTCGCGTTTGCTGCGATTTTCAGGTTTGAAAAGGCTATTGGGTGTCACATAATCTTGACGACTATCTGCGCGCCTCGACAGAAAAGTGAGACCAGGGTGCGCCGCAAAACCCTGTGGGAGCCGCTTGCTTGCACAGGGGTTGTGTTCAACCTCATCCTTGTCAGGCCTTTTCTATGCGCATCAAAGTCCACTGCCAGAACCGCATCGGTATCTTGCGCGACATCCTCAACCTGCTGGTGGCTTACGGAATCAACGTCGCGCGCGGCGAGGTCGGTGGTGAGCACGGCAACGCGATCTATCTGCATTGTCCCAACCTGATCAATATCCAGTTCCAGGCGCTGCGGCCGAAGTTCGAGGCGATTGCCGGGGTGTTCGGGGTCAAGCGAGTAGGGCTGATGCCCAGCGAGCGACGGCACATGGAGTTGAATGCCTTGCTCGGCGCCTTGGAATTCCCGGTGCTGTCGATCGACATGGGCGGCTCGATTGTCGCGGCGAACCGGGCGGCGGCACAGTTGCTGGGCGTACGGGTTGATGAGGTGCCGGGGATTCCGCTCTCGCGCTATGCCGAGGATTTCGATTTGCCGGAACTGGTGCGCGCCAACAAATCGCGAATCAACGGTATGCGGGTCAAGGTCAAGGGTGACGTCTTTCTGGCCGACATCGCACCGCTGCAATCAGAGCACGACGACAGCGAAGCCATGGCTGGTGCGGTGTTGACGTTGCATCGCGCCGACCGCGTCGGCGAGCGCATCTATAACGTGCGCAAACAAGAGTTGCGCGGGTTCGACAGCATCTTCCAAAGCTCGAAAGTCATGGCCGCGGTGGTGCGCGAGGCGCGACGCATGGCGCCATTGGACGCACCTTTATTGATAGAGGGTGAGACCGGCACGGGCAAGGAGTTGCTGGCGCGCGCCTGCCACCTCGCCAGTCCGCGTGGGCAGTCGCCGTTGATGGCGCTCAATTGCGCGGGGCTGCCGGAGTCGATGGCTGAGACCGAGCTGTTTGGCTATGGCCCGGGTGCTTTCGAAGGTGCGCGCGCCGAAGGCAAACTCGGGCTGCTGGAGCTGACGGCGGGCGGCACCTTGTTTCTCGATGGCGTCGGTGAGATGAGCCCGCGTTTGCAGGTGAAGTTGCTGCGTTTTCTGCAGGATGGCTGTTTCCGTCGGGTCGGCAGCGACGAAGAGGTTTATCTGGATGTGCGGGTGATCTGCGCCACGCAGGTCGACTTGTCGGAGCTGTGCGCGCGCGGTGAGTTTCGCCAGGATTTGTATCACCGCTTGAACGTGCTTTCGCTGCACATTCCACCGTTGCGTGAATGCCTCGATGGCTTGACGCCGCTGGTGGAGCACTTCCTCGATCAGGCCAGTCGGCAGATCGGGTGTTCGCTGCCCAAACTGGCACCGGCGGCGATGGACCGGCTCAGTCATTACCATTGGCCGGGCAATGTGCGGCAGTTGGAAAACGTGCTGTTCCAGGCTGTTTCGCTGTGTGATGGCGGTACGGTCAAGGCTGAGCATATTCGTCTGCCGGATTACGGCGTGCGTCAGCCGCTTGGCGATTTTTCGCTGGAGGGTGGTTTGGACGAGATTGTCGGGCGCTTTGAGAAAGCAGTGCTGGAGCGGTTGTATTCCGAGCATCCGAGCAGTCGGCAATTAGGCAAGCGGTTGGGGGTTTCGCATACGACCATTGCCAATAAGTTGCGGGAGTATGAAGTCGGTAAAACCGATTCATAGCCCAAACATGTGTGGGTAATGATGGCCTCTTCGCGAGCAAGCCTGCTTGCACATTTGCAATGCAATCGCTGTGGGCGCGAGCTTGCTCGCGAAGGCGTTGGTACCGACAACCTCAGCGCCAGGCTTTGCCACCTACCGGCATAACACCGCCGGTTTTTCGACTTCGATACATTTCTCCCGTTCGCGCAAAACCCCTCAAGTCCTTTGTTTGCCGGGCCTGAAGCCGCCAGAAAAAAGTTGGTCTGCAAATTGCTTATGGCTCAGCAGTACAGCGGTGGGCGGCAAACGTCCGGCATGCAGAGGAAAGAGTGTGGACAAGTACCTTTATGTGGCAATGACCGGCGCCAGCCAGAACGCACTGGCGCAAAAGGCGCATGCCAACAACCTGGCGAACATCTCCACCAACGGTTTTCAGCGCGACCTGGAGCAGGCGCGTTCGATGCCGGTGTTCGGTGACAGCTTTCCGGCGCGTGCGTATGCCATGAGCGAACGTCCCGCCACTGATTTCACCCCAGGCTCGCTGGTGCAGACCGGCCGTGACCTCGACGTCGCCGTGGCCGGCAATGGCTGGATCGCCGTGCAGAACCCGAACGGTGGCGAAAGCTACGTGCGCACCGGCAGCCTCAATGTCGATGCCCTCGGCGTACTGCGCGCCGGCAACGGCATGCCGGTGATGGGCAATGGCGGTCCGATCGCCGTGCCGCCCGAGCAGAAGATCGAAGTCGGTGAAGACGGCACCATCAGTATTCGTGCGATGGGCGAAGGCCCGCGCGTCATGGCAGAGGTGGACCGGATCAAACTGGTCAACCCGGACATCAAGAACATGAACAAGGGCCTCGATGGCTCGATTTACACCAAGGACGGCAAGCCTGCGCCGGCCGATGCCAATGTCAAACTGGTGTCGGGTTTCCTGGAGTCGAGCAACGTCAATGCCGTGGAAGAGATGACATCGGTGCTGGCCCTGGCCAAGCAGTTCGAGTTGCACGTCAAGATGATGAACACCGCCAAAGACGACGACCAGGCCATGGCTCGGGTCTTGCAGATCAGCTAATTATCAGAACGTCGCGCCGTAAAACAGGCGCACGAGGAGAATCGAATGCTTCCGGCTCTATGGGTTGCCAAAACAGGTCTGTCCGCCCAGGACACCAACCTGACGACCATTTCCAACAACCTGGCGAACGTCTCGACCACGGGTTTCAAACGTGATCGCGCCGAGTTCCAGGACTTGCTGTATCAGATCAAGCGTCAGCCAGGCGCCCAGTCGACTCAGGACAGCGAGCTGCCGTCGGGTCTGCAAGTGGGTACGGGTGTGCGTATCGTCGGTACGCAGAAAAACTTCACCGCCGGTAGCCTGCAAACCACCGAGCAGCCGCTGGATCTGGCCGTTGATGGTCGCGGTTTTTTCCAGATTCTGCAGCCGGACGGCACCACGTCCTACACCCGTGACGGTACTTTCCACCTCGATTCCAATGGCCAGGTCGTCAATGCCAGCGGTTTCGCCCTGGAACCCGCCATCGTCATCCCGAACGATGCGCAGACCTTCACTGTCGGTCGTGATGGCACCGTCTCGATCACCGTTGCCGGTAACCCGGCATCCCAGGTGATCGGCAACCTGCAAACCGCCGACTTCATCAACCCGGCCGGTCTGCAAGCGGTGGGTAACAACCTGTTCCTGGAAACCGCTGCGTCGGGTGCACCGCAAGTCGGTACGCCGGGCCTGAACGGTTTCGGCACCACGCTGCAGAACACCCTGGAAACCTCCAACGTCAGCACCGTTGAAGAGATGGTCAACATGATCACCACTCAGCGCGCTTACGAGATGAACTCCAAGGTGATCTCCACCGCCGACCAGATGCTCTCGTTCGTAACGCAGAATCTGTAATCAAGTCTATGAGGCGGCCATGAGGTCGCCTGCAACACCGTGAGGTAGGGTCATGAATCGCTTCGTATCTGTTCTGGCATTGAGTGGAGTCGTCTCGCTCGCGGGCTGCGTCGCTCCGACGCCCAAGCCCAATGACCCTTACTACGCTCCGGTGTTGCCGCGCACGCCGTTGCCAGCGGCTGCCAACAACGGCTCGATCTATCAGGCCGGCTTCGAGCAGAACCTGTACAGCGACCGCAAGGCGTTCCGGGTCGGTGACATCATCACCATCACCCTGAACGAGAGAACCCAGGCGAGCAAAAACGCCAACTCGCAAGTGGCCAAGAACAGCAAGACCGGCATCGGCCTGACTTCGTTGTTTGGCGGCAGCGGTACCCTCAACAACCCGTTGGGCAGTACTGATCTGAGCCTGGATGTCGGCTACAGCGGCGACCGCGCGACCAAGGGCGACAGCAAGTCCGGCCAGAGCAACAGCCTGACCGGTTCGATTACCGTGACCGTGGCCGACGTGCTGCCCAATGGCATCATCGCTGTGCGCGGCGAGAAGTGGATGACCCTCAATACCGGCGATGAGCTGGTGCGGATCGCCGGTCTGGTACGTGCCGATGACATCGCCACTGACAACACCGTGTCGTCGACCCGTGTCGCCGATGCGCGCATCACCTACTCGGGCACCGGCTCGTTTGCCGATGCGAGTCAGCCAGGCTGGTTCGACCGTTTCTTCCTCAGCCCGCTGTTCCCTTTCTAGGTGGCTACGTTGAATTTCAGAAGCCTTATGGTGGCCGCGTTTTTGTTGTCGGCGGCCTTCAATGCACAAGCCGAACGGTTGAAGGACATCGCCAGTATTTCGGGCGTGCGTTCCAACCAGTTGATCGGCTATGGCCTGGTGGTCGGGCTGAATGGCACCGGTGACCAGACGACGCAAACGCCGTTCACCCTGCAGACCTTCAACAACATGCTCTCGCAGTTCGGTATCAAGGTGCCGGCAGGGTCGGGCAACGTGCAGTTGAAAAACGTCGCGGCGGTGTCGGTGAGTGCCGATTTGCCTGCGTTTGCCAAACCGGGTCAACAAGTCGACATCACCGTTTCGTCCATCGGTAACTCCAAGAGCCTGCGCGGCGGCACGTTGCTGCTGACGCCGCTCAAGGGTATCGACGGTAATGTCTACGCCATCGCTCAGGGCAACCTGGTGGTGGGCGGTTTTGATGCCGAAGGTCGCGACGGTTCGAAGATCACTGTCAACGTTCCGTCGGCCGGTCGTATTCCTGGCGGTGCGTCGGTGGAACGTTCGGTGCCGAGTGGTTTCAATCAGGGCAACAGCCTGACGCTGAACCTCAATCGTTCTGATTTCACCACTGCCAAGCGCATCGTCGACAAGATCAACGACATGCTCGGCCCTGGTGTGGCGCAGGCCGTTGATGGTGGATCGGTTCGCGTCACCGCACCGCTCGACCCGAGCCAGCGTGTCGACTATCTGTCGATTCTGGAAAACCTTGAAGTCGACCCCGGTCAGGCGGTGGCCAAAGTCATCATCAACTCGCGTACCGGCACCATCGTCATCGGTCAGAACGTGAAAGTCTCGCCAGCCGCCGTGACACACGGCAGCCTGACCGTGACCATCACCGAAGACCCGATCGTCAGCCAGCCGGGCCCGTTGTCCAACGGCCAGACTGCCGTTGTGCCGCGCTCGCGGGTCAATGCCCAGCAAGAAGCCAAGCCAATGTTCAAGTTCGGCCCGGGCACCACCCTCGACGAGATCGTCCGGGCGGTGAACCAGGTCGGCGCGGCGCCGGGTGACTTGATGGCGATCCTTGAAGCACTGAAGCAGGCCGGCGCGTTGCAAGCCGACCTGATCGTGATCTGAGGACGACGACCATGGACATGCGCAAGAGCGGGCTGGTCAGTAGCAGCGATTCGGGTTCTTACTCTGACCTCAATCGCCTGAACCAGCTCAAGGTTGGCGACAAGGACAGCGATGCGAACATGCGCAAAGTGGCGCAGGAGTTCGAGTCGCTGTTTCTCGGCGAGATGCTCAAGTCGATGCGTTCGGCCACCGAGGCGCTGGGGCAGGACAATCCGCTCAACACGCCGGCGGCCAAGCAGTATCAGGAAATGTACGACCAGCAACTGGCGGTGTCGCTGTCCCGCGAGGGCGGTGGTATCGGTCTGGCCGACGTGCTGATGCGCCAGATGTCGAAGAACAAGCCCCTGGCGTCCGGCGAGGCGGCGGCCGCGTCCGCCGCCAAGCAGGAAGAAGCCAAAGCCAAGGCTGCTGCCGTGGCAACGCCGGTTGCCGCTGGCACGGTCGCCACCCATGGCCCGTTGTCGCGACTCAATGGCGAACGTCCATTGTGGGCCTCGCGTTCAGTCAATGCGCCGAACACGCAACTGGACCATCGCAACGACATGGCATTGATCAATCAGCGGCGTTTGGCTTTGCCACCGAAACTGGCTGATCGCCTGCTCGCGGGTCTGGTGCCGTCGGCCACTGCGACGAACGCCGCGACACAATTGCCACAGCGCGCTACGACGGCCGCCACCACTGGCGCAGGTCCGTTGTACAACGGCGACTGGCTGGCACGCGCCGAGGCCGATAAGGCTTCCGGCGGGCAGATGCAGGTTTACGGCCGTGCGGTGGCACAGATTCCGCTGGCCCCGGCGAAGAAAGCCTTCAGCTCCGCCGACGAATTCGTCAACACCATGCTGCCCATGGCCAAGGAAGCGGCTGACCGTATCGGTGTCGATCCACGTTATCTGGTGGCGCAAGCGGCACTGGAAACCGGTTGGGGCAAATCGGTCATGCGCGCACAGGATGGCAGTAGCAGCCACAACCTGTTCGGCATCAAGGCCAGCAGTAACTGGAAGGGTGATTCGGCCCGGGCAATCACCAGCGAGTTCCGTAATGGCGCGATGGTCAAGGAGACGGCCGAGTTCCGTTCCTACGCCTCGTACAAGGACAGCTTCCATGATCTGGTGACTTTGCTGCAGAGCAATAATCGCTATCAAGATGTGCTGAAGTCGGCCGATAACCCAGAACAGTTTGTACGCGAGTTGCAAAAGGCCGGTTACGCCACCGACCCGAACTACGCAAACAAGATTTCGCAGATTGCCAAGCAGATGAACAGTTTCCAAAACTACGCTGCGGCGGGTGTATCCACCACGCCTTTATAAGGCACAAGGTATAAGGTCTGAACCATGAGTTTGCTCAATATCGGGATGTCGGGACTGTCGGCCAGCCAGTCCTCTTTGGCTACGACAGGCAACAACATTGCCAACGTCGACACCGCCGGTTATTCACGTCAGCAAACCGTGCAGGGCACCAAATCCTCGCAGCAGTTCGGCACTGTTTTCATTGGTACGGGCACGACCCTGGCTGACGTGCGCCGGGTGTATAACTCATATCTGGAAAGCCAACTGCACACAGCAACCTCGCTCGACAGCGAGTCGGCCTCTTTTCTGGCCCAGGCTACGCCGCTGGACTCCATGCTGTCGGACACCAACACCGGCCTGACCGGTGTGCTGCAAAAATTCTTCACGACGATGCAGGGCGTTTCGACGTCGGCGACCGATGATACCTCGCGTCAATCGGTGCTGACGGGGGCTCAGGCGCTGACCAGTCGTTTCAATACCATCGCCAAACAGCTCAACGATCAGAACACCACCATCAACGGCAGCCTTGGCGACATGACGGGCCAGGTGAACAAACTGGCCACTTCGATTGCCAATCTGAACCAGAAGATCGGTGAGATCTCCACCAGCGGGGGCGCGCCGAACGATCTGCTGGACAGTCGTAACGAAGCCGTTCGCCAGCTCTCCGAACTGACGGGCGCACAGGTTGTTGAGCGTGGCACCAGTTTCGACGTCTACATTGGCAGCGGTCAGCCGCTGGTGATCGGCAACACCACCAACACGCTGAGCATGGTCGCGAGCAAAACCGATCCGTCGCGCATGGCCATCCAGATGGATCGCGGTTCGAGCACCATCGACATCACTTCGGCGATGAGCGGTGGCGAAATTGGCGGCCTGCTCACTTACCGCAAAGAAGTCCTTGACCCGTCACTCAACGAGTTGGGCCGAGTGGCGCTGGTGATCGCTGATCAAGTCAACAGCCAGCAAGCCCAAGGCATCGACAAGAACGGTGACTTCGGCGCGGCGATTTTCAACAACATCAACAGTGCCGCACTGATCAGTCAGCGCAGCATCGCGCAGTCGGGTAACAGTGCAGGTTCGGGCAACCTCGATGTCACCATCAAGGACACCGGCAAGCTGACCACCAGCGATTATCAGGTAACGTTCACCAGCGCCACTGACTACACCGTCAAGCGTTCTGACGGTACCGACCTGGGCGCCTTCAGCACTACGACCAATCCGCCGCCAGTGATCGACGGTTTCACCCTCGCACTCAATGGTGGTGCGTTGAGCGCCGGTGACACCTTTAAAGTGACTCCGACCCGTAATGCGGCCACAAGCATCCAGACGGTGCTCACCGATCCGAAGAAAATTGCTGCGGCAGGTCCGTTGACCGGCGTGGCCAGCGCTGCCGGCCTGGGGACTTACACTCAGCCGACGCTCAGCGACAAGATTGATATCTACAACCCGACTGCCCAGGCTGATATGCAGGCGGCTTTGAAGAACTCGACGCCGGTCAAGCTGGTGTTCGGCGCGGCGAGCGGTGGCAGCCAGTCGTACAACCTGGTGGATGCCAAGGGGGCAACCATTGGCACCGGCACGATCGTTCCTGGCCAATCGAACACGCTGAACCTGCAAGTCGGCGTCGTCGATGCCAGCGGCAACCCGGTGATGGACACAACCGTCACGCCGAACGTACAGAAGACCTTCACGGTGCAGACTACCGTCGGCGGCACGCCGAAGTCCGGCGAAACCTTCACCATGAACCTGACCGGTGCGGCGTCCTCGGACAATCGCAATGCGCAGGCCCTGGTTGGCCTGCAAACGCAACAGACCGTCGACACCGGTTCGGCGAGCAAGGGCATCAGCCTGACAGACGCCTACAACAAGCTGGTCACCAACGTCGGTACCAAGACCGCCCAAGGCAAGTCCGACAGCGCGGCCACCACGGCGATTCTGGATAACGCCAAAGGTGCTCGCGACTCGTTGTCCGGGGTCAACCTGGACGAAGAAACCGGCAACCTGGTCAAATACCAGCAGTACTACACAGCGTCTTCGCAGATCATCAAAGCTGCGCAGGAAACTTTCGCCACACTGATTAACAGCCTTTAAGGAGTCGTAATTCATGCGCATTTCCACCGCCCAGTATTACGGCACGCAAGCGTCGGACTATCAGCGTAATTTCAACAAGGCCGTTGCCACCGCCAGCGAGGCGAGCAGCCTGCAGCGCATCAACACCGCGGCCGATGATCCGGTCGGTGCCGGGCGCTTGCTGCAGCTGGGTCAACAGGCCGCAATGCTGGATCAGTACAAGACCAACGTCGACACCACCAAAAGTGCATTGAACGTGCAAGAGTCCACGCTGGATTCAATCACCACCGCGTTGGCGCGCGCCAAGGAACTCGCTCTCGCCGCCAACAACGGCACGGCCACCGACAAGGATCGCCAGGCTTACGCTTCGGAACTGGGCCAGATCCAGCAACAAGTGCTGGGCCTGATGAACGCCAAGGATGCTGGCGGCAACTACCTGTTCTCCGGTTCGAAAACTGATACTGCGCCGTACTCGCAGAATGCTGACGGCACCTATTCCTACAACGGTGATCAGACCACGATCAACCTGGGCATCGGTGATGGCATGACGGTCGGCACCAACACCACTGGTTGGGCTGCTTTCCAGCAGACCATCAATACCGCGCGTACCAACGTCACCATGACCGCGCCAGCCGTGGATGACGGGCGCGTCGTGCTGTCCAACGGTACAGTCGGCACAGCCGCCACCTATGACTCCAAGTTCACCGCTGGCCAGCCTTACACCGTCAGCTTCCTCAGCAGCACCCAACTGAAAATCACTGATGCCTTGGGCAACGATGTGACTGCTGAAGCAAGCCAGAACGGCTTGGTCAGTAACAGTAGCGGTGCCAACCAGACGGTCAGCTTCCGTGGCGTCGACATGAAGCTGAACATCAACCTGAAGACCGGTGACACCAACCCGGACGCGGTCATTGCCGGCCACAGCTTCCAGCTGTCGACTGCGCCGGATTCGTTTTCCACCACGCGCAGCCCTGGCAACTCGTCGACTGCGGTGATCACGGGGTCCAGCATCACCGACGAGGCAGCGTACACGGCAGCCTTCCCGCAGGGTGGCGCAGTCCTCAAGTTCACCAGCGCCACCGCTTTCGATCTGTACGCAGCGCCGGTCACTGCCGACAGCAAACCCGTGTCCTCGGGGACTGTCGTGGGTAGCAATGCTACTGCTGCGGGCGTCACTTTCGCGCTGGGCGCTGCGCCGGCCGCCGGCGATCAGTTTTCGATCAGATCGAACGATCACCAGACCCAGAACGTGCTTGATTCCCTGGGTCAGATGATCACAGCACTGAACACACCGATCGATGGTGATCCGGTGGCCAAGCAACAATTCCAGGGCGCGATGGAGGCAGGTATCGGCAACATCGATGCGGCCAGCAATCAAATCGGCACCGCGGTCACCGAAATTGGTGCTCGCGGCCAGGCGCTGGATATGCAAGCCTCCACGAACGACAGCTTGAGTACCGCGAACACCACCACTCAAGGTTCGATCCGCGATTCGGATCCGGCTGAAGTGATGACGCGCCTGACCTTGCAACAAACCATGCTGCAGGCTGCACAACTGGCGTTCAGCAAGATCAGTCAGTTGGGTCTGTTCAACAAGATCTGACGCCAACGGGCGCGTAAGCGCCCGGTTGCCTTGTCCCTCAGTTTTGTTTTTTAGCGGTATCAAGGGCTCGCTTTTCCGAGCGGGCTCGTACCGCCTGTGAGCCCGCCGTGAATTCACTTCCTCTTGTCAGCCTCGTTATTCCCGCCTTCAATCCGCGTTTCTTCGAGCGGGCATTGAACAGTGCTGTCAGTCAGACATACGCGCACCTTGAGATCATTGTCTGCGACGACAGTCGGGGCCAGCAGATCGAAGGGATTGTCACCGTCGTGGCTGAGCAGTCCGGTGTTGCCGTGCGTTATGTGCGCAACCCGCGCACCCTGGGCATGGTCGGCAACCTCAAGGCGTGCCTCGATCAGGCGCAGGGCGAATTCGTCAAGTTCCTCTGTGACGATGACCATCTCTATGCTGCCTGCATCGAGCAGCAGGCGCACGAGATGTTGCGCGAGGAAGTCAGCCTGGTGCTGGCTCAGCGTCTGTTCTGGGACGCCAACGACATCATCCTGCCGGCGCGCTTGGAAAACACTTCTTTGTCACCCCACAGCGGTCTGTTCAAGGGTGACGACCTGCTGGGCATTTTTGAAAAATTCCCGGTCAATGTGCTGGGCGGTTTCACCAATGCCTTGTTTCGACGTGCGGATCTCGTCGAGCTGTTGCCGGTGCTGACTCAAGAGGGCCACTGCTTTGTCGCGACCCTGGATTTCGCCCTGTACGTTTGCCTGCTGCGGCGCGGCAATCTGGCGGTGTCCAATAATGTGCTCAGCGCCGAACGGCTCTACCCGGAACGTCTGAGTGCGCAGCAACCGATGAAAGACGCGGTTGAGGTCGAGCGCGAGTGGATTCTGCAAATGCTCAAGGCTCGCAGCGGTGAATCTGCACCTGCCCCGGGCTGGGTTCGTTATATCCAGCTGACCAAGGCTGACGAATCACCGCGTGTCTGGGAAGAGCTGCCGCTGAGCCGAACGCTAGGCACCAAACAGAGTCGCCAGGAGTGGTGTGTCGGTATCGATAGCTGGAGCTTCGCCGAACTTTATGCGCACTGGCTGCAATGCCGCAGCCTGACCGAAGGGCAGCGCAAGTTGCTCCCGGAAACTCTGGCCGCCTGGCCGCAGCAGCCGCGAATTGTGCCGATCATCATGGATGCCCAGGGCAGTCGCGATGGCGTCGAACGGACGCTGGAAGCACTCGCAGCCCAGGACTATCCGCCGGAGCTGATTCTGCTGTTGTCCGCCTCCTGCTCCGTTCCCATGCTGGATGGGCGAGTGTTCCGTATGCCGTTGCAGGATGACGGGTTGGGGCAGATCAACGCACTGTTGCCGCAACTCGAAGGTGCCGACTGGTTTTACCTGTTACAGGCTGGGGACCGTCTGGTAATGCCGGCCTTGCTGGTCATGGCTGACCGCATTGCGCATTCGCCATGGCTGAGCTGCATGTACAGCGATGAAGGCAGCCTGCGCGATGGCGAATCGGCAGAGCCCGCGTTCAAACCGGATTTCAACCTCGACCTCATGCGCAGTTATCCGTATGTCGGGCGTGCCTTGGTGTTCAAGCGCGAACGTTTCCTGGCGCTCGGTGGATTCGATACGACGTTCGCCGAGCTGGCGCCTCACGACATGCTGTGGCGAATGGTCGAGAGCGAAGGTCCGCAGGTGGTCGGGCACGTTGCCGAAGTCCTGCTTGAATCGCCTTTCGATCTGTCTGGGTGGCTGGCTGAGCCGGCGGTGATCGAACAGAATCCACGGGTGCTCGAAGCGCATCTGCAGCGTATGGGGATTGCTCACGGCATTCGTCGTGGCAGTTGCGAGTTGCTCAATCGAGTCGACTATCAGCACGCCCGGCGTCCGCGTGTGTCGATCATCATCATCACGCGCGATCAGACCGCTGCCTTGCAGCGCTGTGTCGAGACCGTGCTGGAGAAAACCGCTTACTCCGAGTACGAGTTGTTGCTGGTCGACAACGGCAGTGAAAGCGCCGAGGCGCTGGCATGGCTGGACGGCATGGCGCAGCTGGGGGGCGAGCGGATTCGCGTCCTGAGCTACCCGCAGCATGACAACATGGCGGCCCTGCATAACTGTGCGGTGACGCAGGCCCGTGGCGAGTACGTGCTGCTGCTCAATACCTTCTCGGTGATCACCCACACTGACTGGCTGGACGAACTGCTCAATCAGGCGCAACGCCCGGAAGTCGGCGTGGTCGGCGCCAAGTTGTTCAACCCGGACGGTTACGTATTGCATGCCGGCATGATCCTCGGCCTGCAAGGAGCCGTCGGGTTGCCATTTTATGGGCAGTCGCTGCAGTCCGACGGCTACATGTTCCGGCTGCAGGCGACCCATGACCTGAGTGCCGTCGGCGGTGATTGCGTGATGGTGCGCAAGGCCGTTTTCGAGTCTGTCGCAGGGCTCGATGAGCAGGATTTTAAGCAGGCGCTCAATGTCGTCGACCTGTGTCTGCGCATTGGCCAGGAAGGTTATCTGGTGGTGTGGACGCCATATGCCTTACTGGCCCAGGGGGTGCGGCCAACTGTCGATGCGACAGCCGAAGAAGGCCAGCAGCACATGCATGAGAAGGAGACCTTCTACACGCGCTGGTTGTCGCGTATTGCCCGTGATCCAGCCTTCAACGTCAACCTGTCATTGCAGGGTGTCGGTGCGACGAGTTTCAGTCTTGAGCCGGGTTTGCGCACCGGCTGGACGGCTTTTTCGCGACCGCAATTGCCCAACGTACTCGCCGTGCCGATCAATGCATCTGCCATTGGTCACTACCGCATGAGTCAGCCGCTGATCGAGCTGGAAGCGGCCAACCGCGCTGAAGGCTGCATTCGCTACGGCTTGCCGTCGATCATTGAAATCGAGCGTCAGTCACCGGACGTCATCGTTCTGCAAGGGCGCTACTCGCAAGGTGCGATCGATGAAATCCCGCCGTTGAAGAAGTTCTGCCATGCCCGGCGGATTTTTGAACTCGATGACTATGTGATCGACGTTCCCCATCGCAATGCCCATATCCGCAACATGCCCAACAAGCAGGAGATGGAACGCATGGTGCGCCAGGCAATCGGCTTGTGCGATCGCGTGGTGGTATCGACCCAGCCATTGGCCAATGCGCTGTCGGACATGCACCACGACATTCGCGTTGTTCCCAACATGCTTGCCCAGAATCTCTGGACCGGCCTGCGCAGCCAGCGCCGCACTTCGAAAAAACCGCGGGTCGGCTGGGGCGGTGGCACCAGTCACCACGGCGACCTGGCGGTGATCGCCGATGTCGTGCGTGAGCTGGCCAACGAAGTCGACTGGGTGTTTTTCGGCATGTGCCCGGATGATCTGCGTCCGTACATGCATGAATTCCACGGGGTAATCCCGTTGGAAGTGTACCCGGCCAAACTGGCAAGCCTGAATCTCGATCTGGCGTTGGCGCCACTGGAATTCCACATCTTCAACGACTGCAAGAGCAACCTGCGTCTGCTGGAGTACGGCGCCTGCGGCTACCCGGTGATCTGCACCGACACCGAGGCCTATCGCGGTTACCTGCCATGCACCCGGGTCAAGACCAACAGCACCGATGAATGGTTGCAGGCTATCCGCATGCACCTGGCCGACCCGGATGCCAGCTACCGCATGGGGGACGAGTTGCGTGAGGTGGTGCTGCGAGACTACGTGTTGCGTGGCGACAACTTGCGTTACTGGGAGAGTGGCTGGCTGGCGGATTGATCGAATCGCGTACGGCCCTATGAGAAACAGGCGACTTTCGAGTCGCCTGTTTTTTTTTGCGTGGCAAAAAGGTTTTTGTATCAAGTCGGATACTTTTTTGGCAGCGGGCTCAAGCATCGGGATTTTTCTGTCGATACCTTTCCATGTGCTCAATTGGCACGGCCAGTGAAGACCTGTCCGGCCGGTATCTGAGGTGACAGATTTCCGTATTCGACAACAACGCAAGGAAGAAGCAAATGACAGTAGTAAATGGAACGAGTGAAGCGGATGTCCTGATTGGCACCCACGGCAATGACGAGCTCTATGGAATGGAGTCGGATGATCAACTGTTGGCCAGCGCAGGATCGGACGTGCTGGACGGCGGTGAAGGGTTTGATGCGGCGACCTATTATGGAATGAGTACGGGAGTCGGTGTCGAGGTTGGCGCTGGCGTTGTTACGGTCATAGGGGCTGATGGCAAGGTCGACACGCTGGTTTCGGTGGAGAAGGTGGTTGGCAGTTTCTACAACGACACCTTTACCGCTTCCGTGGGTGGCGTGACGCTTGACGGCAGTGGCGGTGATGATCTGTACACCGTCGACGCCGAAGGCGTGACCCTCATTGAAGAAAACAACGGTGGCTACGACGAGCTGCGCACCAGCCTCAACACGATCAAGATGGACCCGTTCATCGAGAAACTGACCTTTACCGGCAACGGCGATTTCAAGGGTTACGGCAACGCCAGTGACAACGAGATCATCGGCGGTGCGGGCAATGACTGGCTGTGGGGCGGCGCCGGTGCCGACCACTTTGTCGGTGGCGATGGTTACGATACCGTCAGCTACACCGACAGCCTTGAAGGTGTGCGCGTCCAGGACTTCACCAACTATGATGGCTTGACCATTGCAGATGGAGACACCTTTACCGGCATCGAAGCGATCCAGGGTTCGAACTTCGATGACGTGGTGTATCTGCTCGATAACGCGATGACCGTTGATGGCGCCGACGGCTACGACACTGTGAGCTATCGCCACTCCTTGGATGGCGTCAGTATCGACATCGGCCCGCGTGTCGGGGCGCCGGGTGTCACGCTGCTGAATGTGGAGCACGTTATCGGCTCTTCGTTCGCTGATCATTTCACCGCCAATGTCGGCGGCGTGACGCTGGAAGGTGGTTCGGGTGACGATGTGTACACCATCAACAGCGTCGGTGTGTCCATCAAGGAAGTCGAGGGCTACATGGGCGGTACCGATCAGCTGTACACCAGCCTGTCATCGATGCACATGGACCCCTTCATTGAAAACCTGACGTACACCGGCACTGCAGACTTCACCGGCTACGGTAACGACGAAGCCAACACCATCATCTCCGGTGCCGGCAATGACGTGTTGCTGGGCGGTGCAGGTGGCGACCGTTTTGAAGGCGGCGCCGGTATCGACATCGTCAGTTACGACGACAGCGCTGAAGGCCTGAGCGCCTCTCTGAACTGGGGGCCGCAGAGCGGAATTGCGCTCTACGATATCTACATCGATATCGAAGGCCTGCGCGGCAGCCAGTACAACGATTCGCTGCAAGGCAATTCGGACGACAACATCCTCGAGGGCGGGGCCGGCGACGACCAGATTACCGGTGGCGATGGCAATGACCATATCTATGGCGGCCTGGCGTCCGGTCTGGACAAGGCCGGGCAGTCCGACGCTCTGTCGGGTGGCGCGGGGGATGATGTCATCGTCGGTGCCCGCAATGGTCTGTTCACTTGGGCCAGTGGCGATGACGGCAACGACACCATCACGCTGGGTCGGGGCATGGCCTTTGGCGGTGAAGGCAACGATGTGCTGACGGCTACGGGCAGCAACTATGTGCTCAATGGCGACGGCGGGAATGATCTGCTGATTCTCAACCTGGCCGGCCAGTCGAATTCCGGCGGCAGCGCCTACGGTGGCCAGGGTGATGACACCTACGTGGTCAACACCAGCGGCCTGGTGACGATTCAGGATTACGGGCTGGACATCAACGACACGCTCATCCTCAACACCATCACCAACGCCAGCCAGTTGAACGTCACCCGTATCGGTGACGACGCCTACCTGCACAGCGGCAACGACGGCAGCACCAGTGTGCCGGACAACGGCGTGAAACTGGCGGGGTGGTATGCCGGGTTCAACAACATCGAGCACCTGCAGACTGCCGACGGCCAAGTCTACGACCTGCCGGCGACTGTCGATGGCTTCGCCCTGTTTGGCTGATCGCTCAATCTGTTGATGCAGCGCAATGAAAGGGATGAATCCGCTGCTGGATTCATCCCTTTTTTCATGCCTCGCGGCGCACCTGACGCAGCGGAGCTGGCGCGTTTCCTGCAAGTCCTCCTCAAATCGCCATAAAACGAGCGCTCGCGGTCATCGCAGCGGCGCCGCAGGCGGCAAAAGGGTTAGCCAGATGGCCCGCATCGCTCAACGAAGCCATGCGCAGCCCGGTGAAGAACAAGAGGGGAGACGATGAAGGCAGTTATTTTGGCGGGTGGCCTCGGCACGCGCATCAGTGAAGAGTCGCACCTCAAGCCCAAGCCCATGATCGAGATCGGCGGCAAGCCAATTCTCTGGCACATCATGAAGCAGTATTCCGCCCACGGAATTCACGACTTCGTGATCTGCCTGGGCTACAAGGGCTATGCGATCAAGGACTTCTTCGCCAACTACTTCCTGCACACCTCCGACGTCACCTTCAACATGCGCGAGAACCGCATGGACGTGCACCAGAACTACAGCGAGCCGTGGAGCGTCACCCTGATCGACACCGGCGAGGAAACCATGACCGGTGGTCGTCTGCTGCGTGCCGCGCGTTATCTGCAAGATGAAGAGGCGTTCTGCTTCACTTACGGCGACGGCGTTTCCGACATCAACATTGCTCAGCTCGTCGATTACCACAAAGCCCACGGTCGTCTGGCGACCGTCACCGCCGTGCAGCCACCCGGCCGCTACGGTGCCCTTGAGCGTCAAGGCGATCAGGTGCTCGGTTTCACCGAAAAACCTCGTGGCGACGGTGGCTGGATCAACGGCGGCTTTTTCGTGCTGTCGCCCAAAGTCCTGTCCTATATCGCTGGCGATGAAACCACCTGGGAAGCCGAACCGCTGGCGCGTCTGGCAGAGGATGAACAACTGAACGCCTTCGAACACGAAGGCTTCTGGCATCCGATGGACACCCTGCGCGACAAGAACCACCTCGAAGCGCTGTGGCAGAGCGGGGAGGCCCCATGGAAGCAATGGGCCTGAGTGCAGACTTCTGGCGTGGCAAGCGTGTGCTGGTTACCGGGCATACCGGTTTCAAGGGCAGTTGGCTGACCCTGTGGCTACAAAGCCTCGGCGCGCAAGTCAGCGGTTTTTCCCTCGATCCTTCGACTGAGCCGAGCCTGTTCGAACTGGCGCGAGTCCACGAAGGCATCAACGATCAGCGCGGCGATCTGCGTGATCTCGGCGCCTTGCTCGAAATCATCGCCGACACCGAGCCGGAAATCGTCTTGCATCTGGCGGCTCAACCGCTGGTGCGCGAAGGCTATCGCGATCCGCTGGGCACTTATTCCAGCAACGTGATGGGCACGCTCAATCTGCTCGAAGCGATTCGTCAGGTCGGTTGCGTGCGCGCCTGCGTACTGGTGACCACCGACAAGGTCTACGCCAACAAGGAATGGCTGTGGCCGTACCGCGAAGACGAAGCCCTCGGCGGACATGATCCTTACAGCAGCAGCAAGGCTTGCTGCGAATTGTTGGCACAGTCTTACGCCGCCTCTTTCTTTGCGGCTGACAAGTACGCCGAGCACGGTTTGGCCCTGGCCACGGCGCGTGCCGGCAATGTGTTGGGCGGCGGTGATTTCGCCCCAGAGCGACTGATTCCCGATGTGCTCAAAGCCTGGACGGCAGACGAGCCGGTGACCCTGCGTTACCCGCAAGCCGTACGCCCCTGGCAGCACGCGCTGGAGCCGCTGGCCGGTTACCTGCAACTGGCCGCCGGCCTTTACGAACAAGGCCCGGAGTATGCCGGAGCGTGGAACTTCGGCCCGAGCGAAGCGGACATGTGCAGCGTCGGCGAAGTGGTCGAACTGCTCGCCAGCCGCTGGCCGCAGGCCCGTGGTCTGCGCATTGAACCGAGCGAACTGCACGAGGCTGGCCTGCTGCGCCTGGACAGCAGCCGCGCGCGCCAACTGCTCGGCTGGCAACCGCGTTGGACCTTGCAGCAATGTTTGGCTCAGACCCTCGACTGGCACCTGGCATGGCAGAGCGGTGATGACATGCGCGCAGTGACCCTCGGCCAACTGAACCTGTACCGAGGCGCGCTGTGAGCGAGTTTTCCTTGAAGGCGTTGCCGCTGGCCGGATTGTTCAGCGTCGAGCACAAGCGTTTCGAAGATCAGCGCGGACACTTCGCCCGACTGTTCTGCGAGGGCAGCCTGAGTGCGTTTGGCAGCGAGTTTCATATCCGTCAGATCAACCATTCCTGCACCCGCGAGAAGGGCAGTGTGCGCGGTCTGCATTACCAGAATGCCAACGCCCCGGAAGCCAAGCTGATCACCTGCCTGCGCGGTGAGGTGTGGGACGTGGCGGTGGATCTGCGCCCGGACTCCGAGACTTTTCTGCACTGGCATGCCGAGCATCTGAAGGCTGGCGACGGTCGCAGCCTGCTGATTCCGGCCGGCTTCGCTCACGGCTTTCAGACCCTGACCGAGGACGCCGAGCTGCTTTACCTGCACAGCGCCGATTACGCGCCGGAGCATGAGGGCGGCTTGTCGGTGAACGATCCACGGCTAGCGATTGCCTGGCCGTTGCCTGTCAATAATTTGTCAGCGCGTGATTCCAGCCATCCCGCGCTCGATCAACACTTTGCTGGAGTGCGTCTATGAACTGCCGTGGGTGCGCCGCACCGCTGAGCCTGCCGCTGATTGACCTCGGCACCTCGCCACCGTCCAATGCATACGTGCACGCCGATCGCCTGGAGCAGGCCGAGCAATGGGTGCCATTGAAGGTCGCCGTGTGCCAGCAATGCTGGCTGGTGCAGACCGAGGATTACACCAGTGCCGACAGCCTTTTCGACGCTGAATACGCCTACTTCAGTTCGTTTTCCAGCACCTGGCTAGCGCATGCCGAGCGCTATGTCGCCGAGATGGTCGAGCGCTTTGGCCTGACGGCTGACAGCCGCGTGGTTGAAGTCGCCGCCAATGACGGTTATCTGCTGCAATACGTCGCTGGTCGCGGCATTCCGTGTCTGGGCGTCGAGCCGACCCGCAGCACAGCGCAAGCGGCGCGGGAAAAGGGCCTGGAAATTCGTGAGCTGTTCTTTGGTCGCGACACTGCCGCGCAGTTGAAAAGCGAAGGCTGGGGCGCCGACCTGATGGCCGCCAACAACGTGCTTGCGCATGTGCCGGACATCAACGATTTCCTCGGTGGTTTCGCCACGCTGCTCAAACCGACTGGCGTGGCCACGTTCGAATTCCCGCAACTGCTGACGCTGATGGCCGGCGCGCAGTTCGACACGCTGTATCACGAGCACTATTCCTATCTGTCGCTGACTGCCGTGCAGACTCTGTGCGAGCGCAACGGTCTGGAAGTCTTCGACGTCAGCCAATTGACCACCCACGGCGGATCGCTGCGCGTCTTCGTCCAGCGCAAGGACGGCGAGCGTCGCGCAGTACAACCGGCGGTGCAGCAACAACTGCAGGCTGAACTGGATGCGGGCGTGAAAACCGCCGAGTACTACGCGACCCTGGCGCCTGCCGCCGAACGCATCAAGCATGAACTGCTGCGCTTTTTGTTGCAGGCCAAGGCTGACGGTAAACGCGTGGTCGGCTATGGCGCCGCAGCGAAGGGCAACACACTGCTCAACTACGCCGGAGTCAAACCTGACTTGCTGGCGTGGGTGGCCGATGCCAATCCGCACAAGCAGGGCAAGTTTCTGCCGGGCAGCCGCATCCCGATTGTCGCGCCGGCGCAGATCGACATCGAGAAACCGGACTACGTGCTGGTGCTGCCATGGAACCTGCTGCACGAAGTCAGCCAGCAACTGGCGCAAGTGCGCCAGTGGGATGGCCACTTCGTGATTGCCGTGCCTGAGTTGAAAGTGCTGTGAAAGTCCTCGTCACAGGCGCTACCGGTTTCGTTGGCCGACATTTGGTCTCGGCATTGCTGGCGCGTGGTTGCACCGTTCGTGCAGTGGCACGCAACGCAGAAACCGCGCAGGGCATGCCGTGGATCAATGACGTTGAATTCGTCGCAGCGGATATTCACGCCGCCGATCTCGACGTAATCGCGTTGACCGAAGGTGTCGATGCGCTGGCGCATCTGGCCTGGCCGGGCTTGCCGAACTATCGCGCACTGTTCCATTTCGAGCACAACCTGATGGCCGACTACCGCTTTATCAAAGGTGCGGTCGAGGCGGGCGTGAAACAAGTGCTGGTCACCGGCACCTGCTTCGAATACGGCATGCAAAGCGGCCCGCTCAGCGAAACCACCGAGCCACGGCCGAGCAATCCCTACGGGCTGGCCAAGCACACGTTGCACCTGTTTTTGCAAAACCTGCAGCAGGAACAGCCATTGACCTTGCAGTGGGCGCGGCTGTTTTACCTGCATGGCGAAGGGCAGAACGCCAACAGTCTGCTGGCGGCGCTGGACCGGGCGATCGATGCCGGGGACGCGTCGTTCAACATGTCTGGTGGCGAGCAACTGCGTGACTTTTTGCCGATCGCCAGCGCCGCCTATTACCTCGCCACGATCGTGCATCAGCGCGATTTCAACGGCGTGATCAATTGCGCCAGCGGCCAACCGGTATCGGTGCGTGCACTGGTTGAGCAACGTCTGCGCGAGCGCGGTGCGCGACTGAATCTGAACCTGGGCCATTACCCTTATCCGAGCCATGAGCCGATGGCGTTCTGGGCCGTGACCGAGCGTTTGCAACAGCTACTGGGAGAGTCGCAATGAGGCACGAGTTGTATCGGGTCACCGATTTGCCGGTGCTGCAGAACCGCACCTTCGCTGACCCGGAGTCGGCGAAAGCCTCGGCCAGTGCCGACATGCTGTTGGTACAGGATGAGCGCAGCGGTCTGATCTTCAACGCGGCGTTCGATGCCGACAAGCTCAGCTATGACGCCGACTACCAGAACGAGCAGGCGCATTCCGGCCAGTTTCAGAAGCACCTGAGCGACGTCGAAGGCATCATCGCCAGGCACTTCAAGGGCCAGGAACTGATCGAAGTCGGCTGCGGCAAGGGCTACTTCCTTGAGCTGCTCAAGGGCCTCGGTTATTCGATCACCGGGATCGATCCGGCCTACGAAGGCGAGAATGCCGACGTGATCAAGGCGCCGTTCACCCGTGGCCTCGGTCTGGCGGCGGACGCCATCGTGCTGCGCCATGTGCTTGAACACATCGAAGACCCGGTGAGCTTTCTGTCGGTGATCGCCGAAGCCAATCAGGGCGGGCAGATCTACATCGAGGTGCCGTGCTTCGACTGGATCCTCGAGCACAAGGCCTGGTTCGACCTGTTCTACGAACACGTCAATTATTTCCGCCTCGATGACCTGCGCCGGATGTTCGACACGGTGCACGAGGCCGGCCACCTGTTTGGCGGCCAATACCTGTACATCGTCGCCGACCTTTCGACGTTGCGCCTGACTCCGCAGCAACCGGTGCCACGCCTGATGTTGCCGGACGATTTCACCGCGAGCCTTGAACGCGCGGTGCAGATCATCCAGTCCGCCCCCGAGCAGGGCTCGGCAATCTGGGGCGCCTCGTCCAAAGGCGTGATCTATTCGCTTTTCCTGCAGCGCGCCGGTGTGGCGGTGGATCGTGTGGTGGATATCAACCCGGCCAAGCAGGGGCGTTATCTGCCGCTTAGCGGCGCACGTGTGTCCTCGCCGCAAGAAGCCATGGACGCCTTGCCCGAAGGCGCCAACCTGTTTGTGATGAACTCCAATTACCTCGAAGAGATCAAGCGGATGACCGGTGGACGCTACGTCTATCACGCCGTTGACAGCGCTTCGTTCCAGTGACCATTGAGACTTTGAATATGACCGACAACAGCATCAATCAAGCCTTCGAAGCCGAATGCCGTGAGCAGATCGCCCAGCAGGGTGACGACCAGAAACTCACTGGCCTGGCCCGTGATTTCTTCAACGAATCGGCCAAACACAAGTACAGCTACCACTTCTCGTGGATGGGCCGCCCGATCATCCAGTTGCCTCAGGACATGATGGCAATGCAGGAGATCATTTGGCAGGTCAAGCCGGATCTGGTCATCGAATGCGGCATCGCCCACGGCGGTTCGATCATCTACTACGCCTCATTGCTGGAGCTGCAGGGTCACGGCGAAGTACTGGGCATCGATCTCGACATTCGCCCACACAACCGTGAAGCGATTGAAAGCCACCCGATGGCCAAGCGCATCAAAATGATCGAAGGCTCGAGCATCGACGCGGCCATCGCTGCCCAGGTGCAAGCCGCCGCCAAAGGCAAGAAGGTCATTCTGGTACTGGACTCCAACCACACCCACGATCACGTCCTCGAAGAGCTGCGCCTGTACGCACCGCTGGTGTCGGTCGACAGCTACTGTGTGGTCATGGACACCGTGGTCGAAGACATGCCCGCCGATTTCTTCCCGGATCGTCCATGGGGTCCGGGCGACAATCCGAAAACCGCGGTATGGAAATACCTGGAAGAGAACAAGGATTTCGAGATCGACCAGCAGTTGCAAAACAAACTGTTGATCACCGTGGCGCCGGACGGCTATCTGCGTCGCGTTCGTTAATTCGCAACATCACCAAAGCGTTATCTCGGCGAGTCGCCGGTTGTGGAGAGAAGTTATGCAAGGCAAGTACAGTTCTGAACTGGCGCTACCGCTCAACGAGCTGTTGACCGTGGTGCTGATTACTCACAATCGGCCGGCGTTTCTGCGCCGGGCGGTGAAGTATTACAGCAGCTTGCCCTGCCGGATCATGGTGCTGGACTCCACACCCGAGCGGCCGGAAGGGGATTTTTCCGCTGTCGATTACCATCATGTGCCGCAATTTGCCTACTGGGGCATGCAGGCCAAACTGGCTTATGGTGTGGAGCAACTGACCACGCCTTACATGGTGCTGGCGGCTGACGATGACTTCATCCTGCACGACTCCCTGGCTGAGTCCGTTGGCTTCCTGCATGCCAATCCGGATTACGGCATGTGCCACGGCTATTGCCTGATGTACCTGACGTTGGCCGGTGGCGTCAGCTACTACCGCCGCGACAAGAAGGTCCAGGAAGACTACTGCGCTGAAAAGGCTGAGGATCGGGTCATCGATTACATGCGTCAGTACATCCCGCCGTTTTACGCGGTGACCCGTACTGACCTGATGAAGAAATGGCACTCGGCGCTACCGCCGGGCACCAGTTTTCAATGGCAGGAAATCGGCCATGTCTACTACCTGCTGGCCAGTGCCAAGGCGCGGATTCTGCCAATGCCTTATGTGGTACGGGAGATCAACTATGGTGCGTCCGAACACAGTACCGAGGTGTATCACTCGCTGACCTACGTCGATGCCAAGTCAGTAGCCGAGCGTGAAGCGTTTGCCGAGTTCCTCGCCGCGCTGCCGACCGACGTCAAGAATCTCGACGCCGAGCAGGGCAAGGCGTTCGCCCTGCGAAGTTTCGAAGCGATGGTCGACAGCCTGCAATCGGGCCGGGCACTGACGGCGGAACTGATCATCCAGTCCACCTGGAATCAGGAACTCAAGCAGCCGGATCGCCGGTTCGGGCCATTGCAGTACGTCGAAATGCCGTTCTACAACGAGGCGTTCTTCGACCGCCTGGCGCAGTTCGAATTCATGCTGCACGCCATGCCGGCGGGGCGCATCCAACTGGAAGGGCTTGAGGGCGTCTGGACCCGTCAGGCGCACTTGCTGCAAGCACGCAACAACGACACGCCGGAGAGTGTGCTCGACCGTCTCTGGCAGGCCCATGACCTGAATGCGTTCAACCGTACCGTGGTCAAGCGTCTGGCGACGCAACTGGTGTCGATGGGCGAAGCAGAAGAAGCCCGGGATATGCAGGCATGGATCGAGCGCCTCGAAGCTTTGACCATCGAAGATCATCATGCAGTCATGGAAAAGATGCAGTCCGGTCGCCTGCTCAAATGGCTGGCCGCACGCGCACCAGACGAGCAGCAGGTCGCGGCAATCAGCCAACATCTGGCGGAGAATGGCGGTGGCCCGCAGTTCGGCATTTTTCTGCTGGATCTGGATGGCGACATTGACAAGATTCAGGTCTCTCTCGACAGCTTGCTGGAAGGGCAGTGCAAGGCCTTCCGGATTGTCGTGTTCACCACCGGCGAAGCACCGGCCGCAACCACCTCACAGAACACCCTGCACTTTGTCCGGGTGACACCGGGCAATCTGGTCGACAAGCTCAATCAGAGTGCGCGTCAGTCGCCGTGCGACTGGTTGCTGCTGGCAGAGGCTGGTGATGAGTTCACCGCCAGTGGCCTGCTGCGTGCCAGTCTGGAACTGATGAACGCCGGCGATTGCCGTGCAGTGTCCACGGACGAAATCCAGCGCCAGGAAAACGGTGTACTGGTGGACGTGTTCCGACCAGGTTTCAACCTCGACCTGTTGCTGAGCCTGCCAACCCTGATGGCGCGGCACTGGTTGGTCCGCCGCGATGCGCTGGTGGAAATCGGAGGTTACCGCGCCGACTTCAGCAAGGCGCTGGAGCTTGATGTGCTGTTGCGCCTGATCGAAGAGCATGGCCTCAACAGCCTGGCGCACCTTGATGAGCCGCTGCTGATTACCCAAGCCCCAGAACTGGCAGAGAATCCTGACGAGCGTCTGGCGTTGCTGCGTCATTTGGGCAATCGCGGCTACAAGGCCAAGGTCACTTCTGCGGTACCCGGGGTTTACCAGATCGACTACCACCACAGTGATCGCCCGCTGGTGTCGATCATTATTCCGGCCGGTAACAATCTGGCGGTGCTGCAACGTTGCCTCGAAGGCGTGTTGTTGCGCACCCGTTATCACCAATATGAAGTGCTGATCGCCGCCGCGGCGGATCAAACGGCAGAGCTCAATGACTGGCTCGGCACCTATCAGCACTCCAAAGTCCAGGTGCTGCGCACCGATCGGGCGTTCAGCGAAACGGCGTTGTTCAACGCGGCCAGTCGTCAGGCGCGGGGCGAGTATCTGGTGTTGCTGGCTGCTGATGCAGAAGTGGTCAACCCGAACTGGCTCGACTCACTGCTCAACCACGCCCTGCGTCCGGAGGTCGGCGTGGTCGGTCCGAAACTGATCGACCGTGATCGCAAGATCAGTCAGGCCGGCCTGATCCTCGGCATGAACGGTGGCGTCGGTTCGGCTTTCGTCGGTGAGAAACACGACGCTGACGGGTACCTGCATCGCCTGACGGTGGAACAGAACTATTCGGCGGTATCGAGCGTGTGCCTGATGGTCCGCAAAGAACTGTTCGACGCTTTGGGGGGGCTGGACGACAGCGCCTTTGTTGATGGTTTCAGCGATGTCGATCTGTGCCTGAGCGCGGGGCAGGCCGGTTATCTGACCGTCTGGACACCCGCGGTGCAGGTCATCCATCAGGGCGAGTTGCCGCAGGCACCGAAAGCGCTCGCGGCTCTGATGGAAAAATGGGCAGCCGCTTTCGCCCAGGATCAGGCCTACAACGCCAACCTGAGCCTGCACGGCAAAGGTTACGTGCTCACTGACAGCCCTGCGCTGGATTGGGCACAGTTGCTCGCTTAAGCCTGCCGGACAGGGAAGAGGAATCAATACATGTTCAACGGAAAATCGATCTTCATCTCCGGCGGCACCGGCTCGTTCGGGCGCAAATTCATCGCCCGTCTGCTTGAGCAATACCAGCCCAAGCGCGTGGTGGTGTTCTCCCGTGACGAGTTGAAGCAATACGAAATGCAGCAGACGTTCAACGCACCATGCATGCGTTACTTTCTCGGTGACGTGCGCGACGCCGACCGCCTGCGTCAGGCCATGCGCGGCATCGACTACGTGGTGCACGCGGCGGCGCTCAAGCAGGTGCCGGCGGCGGAGTACAATCCGACCGAATGCATCCGCACTAACGTCAATGGCGCGGAGAACATCATCGCCGCCGCCATCGACAACGGCGTGAAAAGGGTTGTGGCGCTGTCCACCGACAAGGCCGCCAGCCCGATCAACCTGTACGGTGCGACCAAGTTGCTCTCGGACAAGCTGTTCGTCGCCGCCAACAACATTGCCGGCGAACAACAAACCCGTTTTGCCGTGGTGCGCTACGGCAACGTGGCGGGCTCGCGGGGGTCGGTGGTGCCGTTCTTCAGCAAGCTGATTGCCGACGGTGCGCAGCAGTTGCCGATTACCGACGAACGCATGACGCGGTTCTGGATTACTCTCGACCACGGCGTGCAGTTTGTCCTCGATAGCTTTGCGCGCATGCACGGCGGTGAGGTGTTCGTGCCAAAGATCCCGTCGATTCGCATCGTCGATCTGGCGCGGGGCATGGCTGAACACTTGCCGCACAAGAACGTCGGTATTCGCCCCGGCGAAAAGCTCCATGAGTTGATGGTGCCGCTGGACGATGCGCGGATGACCCTGGAGTTCGAAGACCACTACACCATCCAGCCGTCGATCCGCTTTACCAGCGTCGATGTCGATTTCTCCATCGACAAGCTCGGCGAACGTGGCCGGCCAGTGAGTGAAGATTTCGAATACCGCTCCGACACCAATCCGCACTACCTCTCGGTCGGGCAAATCGCCGAGCTGCACGCGAAGTTGTCGGCATGATTCCCTACGGTCGCCAGAGCGTTGATCAGGCGGACATCGATGCGGTGGTCGAGGTGCTGCAATCGGACTGGCTGACCCAGGGTCCGAGCATCGAGCGCTTCGAGCAGGCGATGGCCGAACGTTGCCAAGCCGACTTCGCGGTAGCGGTGAGTAACGCCACGGCGGCGCTGCACATCGCCTGCCTCGCTGCCGGCCTTGGTCCGGGCGATCGCTTGTGGACCACGCCGAACACCTTTCTGGCCTCGGCCAACTGCGGGCGCTATTGCGGCGCCGACGTGGATTTCGTCGATATCGATCCGCTGACGTGGAACCTCGATGCCTTCGCCCTCGAAGCGAAGCTCGATCAGGCCGAGCAGGACGGCACGTTGCCCAAAGTGCTGGTGGCGGTAGCGTTTTCCGGGCAGAGCTGCGATATGCGCAAGATTGCAGAACTGGCCGAGCGCTATAACTTCACCGTGATCGAAGATGCCTCGCACGCCGTGGGCGCCCGCTATGCCGGGCGTCCGGTGGGTTGCGGGGAGTTTGCGGCGATGACCGTATTCAGTTTCCACCCGGTGAAGATCATCACCAGTGGCGAAGGCGGCATGGTGCTGACCAATCGTCCGCAACTGGCCGAGCGCTTGCAACGCCTGCGCAGCCACGGCATGACCCGTGACCCGCAACAGATGAGCGAACCCAGTCACGGCCCGTGGTATTACCAGCAGATCGAGCTGGGCTTCAATTACCGGATCACCGATTTGCAGGCGGCGCTGGGCCTGTCGCAACTGAACAGGCTGAATGGGTTCATCGCCCGTCGCCGCGAACTGGCGGCGCGCTACGACCGTTTGCTGGCGTATCTGCCGCTGACCTTGCCTAGCGCGCAGCCGGAGGCGGAGTCGGCGTGGCACCTGTACGTGGTGCGCTTGCAGACCGAGCGCATCGGTCTGCCCCACCGTCAGGTGTTCGAAGGCTTGCGTGCCGCCGGCATCGGCGTGAACCTGCACTATATTCCTGTGCATTTGCAGCCGTACTATCGCGACCTGGGTTTTGCCGAAGGTGACTTCCCCGAAGCCGAGCGTTATTACGCCGAGGCGATCAGCCTGCCGCTGTATCCGTTGCTCAGTGATGAGCAGCAGGATCATGTGGTCGAGCAATTGCGCCGGCTGACCGAATAAATCCCGCTACGGCGGCGAGTGAGACTGTGTAATGCGTGATCTGAGTGAGCAGGAAAAATTCTGGCAGGGCGATTTCGGCAATCAGTACGTCGATCGCAACGTCGGTCAGCCGCTGGTCGCGGCCAACCTGGCGTTGTTCGCCAAGGCCCTGAGCCGCGCAGGGCGCATCGACAGCGTGGTGGAACTGGGCACCAATGCCGGCAACAACCTGCAGGCGCTGCATCAACTGCTGCCGCAAAGTGAACTGTTCGGGGTCGAGATCAACGAAAGCGCCTGCGCTCAGGCGCGGGCACTGGGTATCGCGCAGATCTGGCACGGCTCGCTGTTCGACTTTCCCCGCGAGCGCAGTTACGACCTGACCCTGAGCAAAGGCGTGTTGATCCATCTGGCGCCGGAGTTGCTGCCGACTGCCTATGCGCAGCTGTACGCGTTGAGTCAGCGCTACATTCTGATCGCCGAGTACTACAACCCGGCGCCGGTGGAAGTGTCTTATCGCGGCAACAGCGGCAAACTGTTCAAGCGCGATTTCGCCGGGGAAATACTTGATCGCTATCCGGATCTGCAACTGCTCGATTACGGTTTCGTCTACCACCGCGATCCGCAGTTCCCGGCGGACGATGTCACCTGGTTCCTGCTGGAAAAACGCCCTTGAGCAACGTCGCAATCATCCCGGCGCGCGGGGGCAGCAAACGCATCCCGCGCAAGAACCTGTTGCCGTTCGACGGCGTGCCGATGATTGTCCGTTCGATCCGTACGGCGCTCGACAGTGGCCTGTTCGAACAGGTCGTGGTCAGTACCGACGACGCCGAAATTGCCGAACTGGCGCTGGCCCATGGCGCGCAAGTGCCGTTCTTGCGTCCGGCTGAACTGGCGAATGATTTCACCGGCACCGCTGCGGTGATCACGCATGCCTTGCAGCAGCTCCCGGCCTTCGATTACGCCTGCTGCGTGTACGCCACCGCGCCCTTGTTGCAGGCGCGCTTTCTGCGTCAGGGCTTAGGGTTGCTGCAGCAGCATCCGCAGAAGTCGTTTGCGTTTTCCGTGTGCAGCTTTGGTTTCCCCGTGCAGCGGGCGCTGACGGTGGACGGGCAGGGTGCGCTCACTGCGTTGTACCCGGAATTTCGCGATACCCGCTCGCAGGATCTGCCCGAAGCGTTTCAGGACGCCGGCCAGTTCTACTGGGGCCTTAGCGAGGCTTGGCTGCGCGGTGAGGTGCTGTATTCCCCCGCGAGCCTGCCGGTAATTGTGCCGCGGCATCTGGTGCAGGACATCGATACGCTGGAAGACTGGAAACGCGCCGAATACCTCTACGCCGCGCTCAAGGCCGGCGGAGAGCTTCAATGAGAGTGCTGATCCGCGCTGACGCCTCGCCGACCATCGGCAGTGGCCATATTGCCCGTTGTCTGACGCTGGCGCGGGTGCTGCGCAAGCAGGGTAGTCATGTCGCGTTTGCCTGCCGGCGGTTGTCGGGGCATCGGCTCAATTCGCTGAGCGATGAGGGTTTTGAAACCTTCGCGTTACCGGACTTTTACCCCGACGAAGACCCCCAGCAGGCCATCGAATCGATGCTGCCGTGGCAGGCCGATATCGATGCATTGGCATCGTTGCTGGAGGGGCATACCGGGTTCGACTGGATCATCGCCGACCATTACGGCCTCGATCATCACTGGCAAACTGCGGCCCGTCGCTGGGCGCCACGGATCGCGGCGGTGGACGATCTCGCCACCCGTCATTACAGCGTCGATCTGCTGCTCAATCAGAATCTGTCCGGAGTCACCGAGAACTACGCGCCGCGGCTGCCCGCCGATTGCCGCATTTTGCTCGGTCCACGCTACGCCATGTTGCGTGAAGAGTTCGTGTGTCCGGCCATCGAGATCAAACCCAAGGCCCGTCGGGTGCTGGTGAATTTTGGTGGTTTCGATGTGGCGATGCAGACTCATCACGCGATGCTCGCGCTGCAGGATTTCACTGATCTGGAAGTGGATTTCGTCGCCGGTGCAGACAATCCGGCCTGGGAGCAAATGCAGGCACTGGCCGAAACACGGCCGCACTGGCGCCTGCACAGTTTCGTCAGCGATTTCCAGCAGCGCATGATCGGCGCCGATCTGTTCATCGGCGCCGGTGGCGGCACCAGTTGGGAGCGCGCGGCCCTGGGCCTGCCAACCCTGTGCATCGCAGTGTCGAACAATCAGCAGGCCAACGGCGAAGTGATGGCGGCGGCGGGGGCGCATGTGTTCATGGGCGCCCGTGAGCAGGTCAGCGTCGAACAACTGCGCGACGCCATCGGTTTTGTCGTCGACAATTTTTATCTGCGCCAGAGCTTGTCGGAACGTTCGCGGCAACTGGTGGATGGGCGCGGTGCGTTGCGGGTGGCGGCGGCGTTGGCCGGTGCGGTGCTCAAGCTGCGCACGGCGACGCTCGATGATGCGCACTTGCTGTTCGACGGGCGCAATGCCGAGACTGTGCAGTGCTGGTCGCTGGACAGCGGCGCGATCGCGTGGCCGCAGCATTTGCACTGGCTGAATGGGAGCCTGCGCAATCCGCATCGCTTGCTATTGATCGCCGAGGCCGATGACGGTCCGGTCGGCGTCTTGCGTTATGACCTGCGTGGCTTTGAGGCCGAAGTTTCGCTCTACCTGCTGGAGGGACGGTTCGGTCTTGGCTGGGGCAGGGCGCTGCTGGCGCGAGGTGAGGTGTTCGTCCTTGCACACTGGCCGCAGTTGAGATCCATTACGGCGCAGGTCCTGCCGGACAATCGTCCCTCTTTGAATGTGTTTAGTGACGCCGGATTCACCCAAAGTGCCTGCGCGTTCACCAAGGTTTTGAAGGATCACCGCGATGAGTAGTTTCAAAATTGGCGAGCGTCTGATCAGTGCCGATGCGCCGCCATTCATCATTGCCGAAATGAGCGGCAACCATAACCAGTCGCTGGCGGTGGCTCTGCAGATTGTCGAGGCCGCCGCCAAGGCAGGCGCCCATGCCTTGAAGTTACAGACCTACACGGCGCAGACCATGACTCTGGATCTGGCCGAGGGTGAGTTTTTCATCAAGGAACCAAACAGCTTGTGGGCCGGTACTTCGCTGTACGATCTGTACGAGAAGGCCCACACCCCGTGGGAGTGGCACGCGCCGATTTTTGCCCGGGCCAAAGAGTTGGGCATGCTCGCGTTCTCGACGCCGTTCGATGCCACGGCGGTGGACTTTCTCGAAAGCCTCGATGTGCCGGCGTACAAGATCGCCAGTTTCGAAAACACCGATCTGCCGTTGATCCGCCGTGTGGCTGCGACCGGCAAACCGCTGATCATCTCCACCGGCATGGCCAGCATCGCTGAGCTGGATGAAACCGTGCGCGCCGCCCGCGAGGCCGGGTGCAAGGATCTGGTGCTGCTCAAATGCACCAGCACTTACCCGGCGACCCCGCTCAACAGCAATGTGCGTACGATCCCGCATCTGCGGGAATTGTTTGATTGTGAAGTGGGGCTTTCCGATCACTCCATGGGGTTGGGCGTATCGGTGGCCGCCGTGGCACTCGGGGCGACAGTGGTGGAAAAGCACTTCACCCTCGACCGTTCGGCAGGTGGTGTGGATGCCAGTTTCTCGCTGGAGCCCACAGAGCTGGCCAGTCTGGTCATCGAAACCGAGCGTGCCTGGCAGGCCATGGGGCAGGTGCATTACGGCGTCACCGAAGTCGAACGCAAGTCACTGGTCTATCGGCGCTCTCTATATGTGACTGCCGACATGGCTGCCGGCGAAGCCTTTTCCGGTGACAATCTGCGCGCCATTCGGCCCGGCCTTGGCCTGGCGCCCAAGCACGCCGATGCTGTCCTCGGGCGTCGTGCTCGCGCACCGATCAAGCGTGGTACGCCGCTGGATTGGTCGTTGGTCGAATAACCCAATCTGCATCCGATTCGGCAAAATAGCGTGACCTGCGAGTCATAACGCGCATCTTCACTGTACTGTATTGTATTGAGCGGGGAGATGGCGCCTGGCCGTGTATCGGTTTCAGTGACAGCCCTATGCGCTCCCCGTGGCTGCCCGTTGTGGCAGCCATTTTCTGTTTGTCGGCGCCCCTCGAATCCTTGCGAGCGGTGGTTTTGGGCTGTTTTATATTGGGAAGCCGTAATGATTGGCATAAAAAGCATTGCGAGCTACGTTCCTGTAGCCGGCGTGGACAATTACGCACAAGGTGCAAAATTCGAGAAGGATGAAGAATTCATCCTCGGTAAAATCGGTTCGGCCTTCCTGCCGCGCAAAGATGCTGAACAGGAAACCTCCGATCTGTGTGTGGAAGCGGCCAATGCGCTGTTTGCCAGCAACCCTGAACTGAAGCGTGAATCGATCGACGCACTGATCGTCGTCACTCAGAACGGTGACGAAGAAGGCCTGCCGCATACTGCTGCAATCGTCCAGGACAAACTCGGTCTGCCGACTAATGTCGCGGCGTTCGATATTTCCCTGGGCTGCTCCGGTTACGTCTACGGCATCTATGCGATCAAGGGCTTCATGGAAGCCGCCGGCCTGAAGAACGGCCTGCTGATCACCGCTGACCCGTATTCGAAAATCGTCGACCCGGAAGACCGCAACACCACCATGCTGTTCGGCGATGCCGCCACCGCTACCTGGATGGGCGAAGACCCTGCCTGGGCGCTGGGCAAGGCGAAGTTCGGCACCGACGGTTCCGGTGCGCCGCACCTGAAAGTGACCGATGGCGTGTTCTTCATGAACGGGCGTCAGGTGTTCAACTTCGCGCTGCTCAAAGTCCCGGCGCACTTGCATGAACTGCTCGACGATTCCGGCCTCAAGGCGGACGACATCGACGCCTTCTGCATTCACCAGGGCAGTGCGGCGATTGTCGATGCGGTGGCCCGGCGTTTCGAAGGTGAGCCTGAGAAGTTCATCAAGGACATGGTCGAGACCGGCAACACCGTGTCGTCGAGCATTCCGTTGCTGCTGGAAAAACATGCCCTCGACTCGCAGTGGCAGCGCGTTGCGCTGAGCGGTTTCGGGGTCGGTCTGTCGTGGGGGTCGGCGATCATCTATCGTCCATGAGCCAAGCAAAAAACGGCGGATACAAAAATAGCGTTCAAGGTTACCCTTGAACGCTATTTTTTTGCCTGAAAGGGAGCGCGAGGCGCCATGAAGGAGTTTTTTCAAGCCAATGCCGAGGTGTTGCAGCGGCGCTGGCCGGCGCTGTTCGAGCGACTGCTGGCTGAAGACAGTGCGGCCCTTGCAGCTCAGTTGATTGAGGGGCTGGGCTCGACGCTCAGCATTAATGGCGTTCAACTCACTAGCCGTCACGATCGCCTCCAGGAGGCGCATACTCAGGCGGCCAGTCTGCCGGACAAGGCGCAATTACACGTCTACGGCACCGGTCTCGGTGATTTACCTGCTGTGCTGCTTGAGCGTGACCGATTGCAACGTTTGTACGTGCATATCCTCAATGGAGCGTTGTTCGCACTGGTGGTGCAATTGCTCGATCAGCGCGGATGGCTGGAAGATCCACGCGTCGAGTTATTTTACGCCGCTGATCATCTGGACTTTTTCACGCCGTTCTTCGCGCTGCCTGCCGAGATGCTGCTGGCCGATGATTACAACGCCAAGATCCGCGATCGGTTGGTGAACGAAGTCCATCTGAGGTTCAACAATCGCGAGTTCGACGCGCAGTCGCCGTTCATTCAACAGCGTCTGCAGGATTGCCTGCCAGTGCTGCTGGGTGATGACGATGTGGCGCAGTTATTCGGTACCTGCACCGATCGCGAGATCTACGTGATCGGCACCGGACCGACCCTGGAAGGGCACTTTGAACGATTGGCTGCGCTGCGGGCTCAGGCTCAGCGCCCGCTGTTCATTTGTGTCGACACGGCTTATCGGCCGTTGATTGAGCGCGGGATCGTGCCGGATCTGGTGGTGACCATTGATCAGCGGATCAGCTTGCGTCATTTGCCGTTCGAGGCGTCCGACGGTATCGCGCTGGTGTATTTGCCCATGAGCGACCCCGAGGTTTTGCGGGCCTGGAAGGGTAAGCGCTATGGCAGTTACTCGGCCAGCCCGGTGTATGCCGGGTTGCGGGAGCAGCATCCGCGGGCATTGCTGCATGTCGGTGGAAGCGTGATTCACCCGGCCGTTGATCTGGCGGTGAAAATGGGCGCGTCTCGTCTCACGCTATTTGGCGCCGATTTCGCCTTTCCGATGAACAAGACCCACGCTGGCTGGAGCGATGGCGATCTGGGGCCTGGGGTCAGTCAGGCGCGGCACTGGGTGCGCGACGGGTATGGCCAGCGAGTCAGCACCCAGCTCAACTTCCGCGGTTACCTGTGCGTGCTGGAGCGTTACATCGCTGCGCATCCGCACGTTGAGTTTTTCAATAGCAGCAGGGCGGGTGCGCTGATCGCCGGAACGCAATTCAATCAGGAGTTCGTGCAATGACGGCGATGCAAAAGTGTATCGGCGAATGCCGTCAGTGTGCTGGTCTGTTTCGGCTGGGGCGGGATGTCGAGGCGGGGTTGAGCATGGTCGATGTCTTCGAAGGTGCGCAGCAGTTGCTGCTCTCGGCGCCTGCCGATGTCCAGCAAATGTGGGCGCAGGTGCTCACGCAAATGCTCGATTGTCAGGAGCGCCAGGACTGGTTGGGACTGGCCGACTATATGGAGTACGAACTGCTCGACTTGCTGGAAAGTGTCTTGGTCTGAGCCCGGCGACTGCGCTGGCCCGCAGGTTTGCGCCGAAGTCGGTTTTATGACGTCATTTTTTCGCGGCTCAATTACTGCTAAGTCTTTGTTTTCTCGGGGGTGGCAGGGTGATGGCAAATTTTTTTCAAAAAGCCCTCAAGCAACCTGCAATCCCGACGATAACTATTACGAAGGTTCTCTAGGCCATACCCGGCGGTTGCCAGGGCCGGAAGCCGCAGTACCCAACCAACGAGGAATTCGTCATGGCTTTAACAGTAAACACCAACACCACATCGTTGAACGTTCAGAAAAACCTGAACCGCGCTTCCGACGCTCTGTCGACTTCGATGCAGCGCCTGTCTTCCGGCCTGAAAATCAACAGCGCTAAAGACGACGCTGCTGGCCTGCAGATCTCGAACCGTATGTCTTCGCAGATCCGTGGTAACACCCAAGCTATCCAGAACGCCAACGACGGTATCTCCGTTGCTCAGACCGCTGAAGGCGCTCTGCAAGCTTCGACCGACATTCTGCAGCGTATGCGTGAACTGGCTGTTAAAGCACGTAACGGTACCAACGGCACTGCTGACCAGACCGCTACCAACGCTGAATTCGCTCAGATGTCTGACGAAATCACCCGTATCTCCGCTGCTACCAACCTGAACGGCAAAAACCTGCTGGACGGTTCGGCTGGTACTGTGACCCTGCAAGTGGGTGCAAACACCGGTTCGGCTAACCACATCGACCTGGTACTGAGCTCCAAGTTCGACGCCGTCAGCCTGTCCGTAGGTAGCGGTACTGTAGTTCTGACCGGTACTTCGGGTACTGGTGCTGGTTCTGCTTCGGACAACATCGATAACGCGATCACTGCAATCGACGCCGCTATCGCTGCAATCGGTGCAACTCGTGCCAGCCTGGGTGCTTCGCAAAACCGTCTGACCAGCACCATCCAGAACTTGCAGAACATCACCGAGAACACCACTGCTGCACAAGGTCGCGTACAAGATACCGACTTCGCCGCAGAGACTGCTAACCTGACCAAGCAGCAAACCCTGCAACAGGCTTCGACCTCTGTTCTGGCTCAAGCCAACCAACTGCCTTCCGCTGTACTGAAGCTGCTTCAGTAATTTCGGATAGAGTTTGGGCGGGGGGGTGCGCTGGTCGTGCTCTCTCGCCTTTTTACGTCAAGAGGTGATGGGTATGGACATGAGCTTAAAGCTTAACGTGTCTTATCCGGTTCCCAAGCCAGTAACGCCGGTCGCTGACAAACCGTCAGAGACGCCTGAAGTTGCCAAGACTGAAGCGCCGGTCGTTGCGAAGAGTCAGGGTTCGGACGACGCCAAGTTGAAACTGGCGGTGCAGGAGATCGAAAAGTTTGTACAGTCGATCAAGCGCAATCTGGAGTTTTCCATCGATGAACACTCCGGAAAGGTCATCGTCAAGGTGATCGCAAGCGAGACGGGTGAGGTCGTTCGACAGATTCCCTCCGCAGAAGCCCTCAAGCTGGCAGACAGTCTTGCCAATGCGAGCCACGTTCTGTTCGATGCCAAAGTCTGATAGCTGGCATGAATAATGTTTGTACGTTCTCAGGACGCGTGTAACGGTCAAAAGAATGGCAACAATCTGAAGGGAGATGCACATGGCAAGTCCAATTCTACCGGGTTCCGGACTGGGTTCCGGCCTGGACATCGGCGCGATCGTGACCGCGCTGGTCAACGCCGACAAGTCTGCCAAGCAGACGCAGATCGACACTCAGACGAAAACTAACTCGCTGAAGATTTCCGGTGTCGGTTCGCTGAAAAGCGCACTGGCGGCGTATCAAAAGGCGATGACCGACCTTAATAAAGCGTCGAGCCCGGCATTTGCCGGTTTTACCGCAACGTCGGACACACCAACGATTGTTGGTGCGACATCGGACAAAACGGCTGTACCGGGTACTTACAGCGTTGTTGTGAAGAACCTGGCCACCGGCTCGAAAGTGGCCAGTGCCGCATTTGCCGGCGGTGCCGCCAGTGCCATTCCGAGTGGTACTCTGAAAATCAGTCAGAATGGCATTGATTACAATGTTGCGGTTCCGGCCAATGCCACCTTGCAGTCCACGCGGGACGCGATCAACACGGCGCAGGCCAGCAACGGTATTTCCGCCAACATAGTGACCGACAGTAGCGGTTCTTCGCGCCTGGTGCTGAGCTCGAACAAGACTGGCGCCGGCATGGACCTGCAGGTCAGCGGTATCGCTGGTCTTGAGATCGATGGCACCCAGGAAATGGGTGACAATCCGGCGGCAGGCGCTTCCGGGGCGGTTGGTAAGGTGGCCAAAGATGCCAACCTCACCATTGACGGGCTGGCGGTCAGCAGCAAGACCAACACGGTGACGGGCGCAATCAGCGGTATGACGCTGAATCTGGTTGCTGCGAGCCCTGTCGTCAACGGCACGGCAACCCCGGCGACGGTTTCGGTTGCGACCAATACCGCCGGTATCCAGGCGTCGCTGCAGACGTTCATCGATGCCTATAACACCCTGAGGAAAACCGTCGACACGCTGTCCAAGGCGACGCCGGACGCCGATGGCAAGCTGACCGTTTCATCGGCTTTCACCGGTGACGCGTTGCCGCGCTCGTTGATGGCAGATGTGCGTGCTCAACTGACTGATCCGGGGGCTGGTGGTCAGGGGCAATTGTCCGTACTGTCGCAGATGGGTGTTCTGACTGACAGCAAAACCGGTTTGCTGGCGCTCGACACGGCGGTGTTCAACAAGCGTATGGAACTCCCGGGCATGGCCGGTCAGGTTCAACAGCTGTTCAGTGGTACCGACGCCAAAAACGGTCTGTTGGCACGCATGAACGCGGCGGTTGATCCGTACGTCAAGACCGGTGGCCTGCTCGATCAGCGCAGTTCCAACCTGACGAACCTCACCACTGCCCTGCAAAAGCAGCAGACGGCCCTGGACTTGCGCGTCGATAACCTGACGAAGACGTTGACGGCCAAGTACAACGCAATGGACCTGCTGGTCGGGCAGATGAAAGCAACGGCAAGTAATATCACGTCGTTCTTCAGCTCCCTGAACGCTCAGCAGTCCGCGAAGTAACAGGCGGTAACGACAAAAACCCGGCTACGCTTTATCGGCGTGCGCCGGGTTTTTGTCTTTTGATCTAAAGTTCTGTGATTCGTTGGCGATAAACTGGTTATACGAGTCATTGTGGCAATGAGGTAGAACATGAATCCGATGTTAGCCCTTCGGCAGTACCAGAAAGTCGGCGCACACGCTCAGACATCCGAAGCGAGCCCGCACCGTCTGGTGCAAATGTTGATGGAAGGTGGACTGGCCCGTATCGCTCAGGCCAAAGGCGCCATCGAGCGCAAGGACATTCCTGGCAAGTGCACTTCGATCAGCAAGGCGATTGGCATTGTCAGCGGCCTGCGCGAAGGCCTCGATCTGGAGAATAGCGCAGACACCCTGGCTGATCTGGATGGGCTGTATATCTACATGATGAAGCGCCTCGCCGAGGCGAACATCAGCAGCGATCCGCGCATTCTCGATGAGGTTGCAGGCTTGCTGGGTACGGTGAAAGAAGGCTGGGATGCCATTGCTCCTGTGCCGGCACCGCAGTTCTGAAGGAGATCGTCATGAGTCTAGTATTGCAGCGAATCGCCGATACCCGTGAAGCGTTGGTCACTGCGCTGGCCGAACGCAACTGGGAAGCCATTGGCGAGCTGGATCTGGCGTGCCGTTCCTGCATGGAAGACGTCATGGCTGAAGCTGCTCTGGATGAAGACGCGTTGCGCAACAATCTTGAGGAGTTGCTCCATGTCTACAAGGCGCTTCTTGAGGCGGCGATGGGTGAGCGGCAGGCGATAGCCAGCGAAATGTCGCAGATCACCCAAGCGCAAAAGGCGGCAAAGGTTTACCATCTGTTTGGTTAATTGACCCCCAGTTAATCCAGGCATGTGCGCCATAAATTTGACTGTGCACGGTTTTTTGACTTAACTAGTGGCTGTTTTCAGATTTCAGGCGTCTACAGGCACATGGTGTCCTGCAAGCGTCTCGCTTGCCCCTTATTTTGGGCATTGAGTTGACTAGGGAAGTTGCTATTGCATGTGGCGTGAAACCAAAATTCTGCTGATCGATGACGATAGCGTCCGCCGCCGCGACCTGGCGGTGATCTTGAATTTTCTCGGCGAAGAAAATTTACCCTGCGGCAGCCATGACTGGCAGCAGGCGGTCGGCTCTTTGTCGTCTAGTCGTGAGGTCATTTGCGTACTGATCGGGACGGTCAATGCTCCTGGTGCGCTTTTTGGCTTGCTAAAGACACTCGCAACCTGGGATGAGTTCCTTCCGGTTTTGCTGATGGGCGATAATTCTTCCGTCGACTTGCCTGAAGACCAGCGTCGCCGCGTGCTTTCGACCCTCGAAATGCCGCCGAGCTACAGCAAGTTGCTTGACTCGCTGCACCGCGCCCAGGTCTATCGCGAAATGTATGACCAGGCCCGCGAGCGCGGTCGTCATCGAGAACCCAATCTGTTCCGCAGTCTCGTCGGCACCAGCCGTGCGATCCAGCACGTGCGTCAGATGATGCAGCAAGTGGCCGACACCGACGCCAGCGTGCTGATCCTCGGCGAGTCCGGCACCGGCAAGGAAGTGGTCGCGCGTAACCTGCATTACCATTCCAAACGTCGTGACGCGCCGTTCGTACCGGTCAACTGCGGGGCGATCCCGGCAGAGTTGCTGGAAAGCGAACTGTTCGGTCACGAGAAGGGCGCCTTCACAGGTGCCATCACCAGCCGAGCCGGCCGTTTCGAACTGGCCAATGGCGGCACGCTCTTCCTCGACGAAATCGGCGACATGCCGCTGCCGATGCAGGTCAAGCTGCTGCGCGTGTTGCAAGAGCGTACGTTTGAGCGCGTGGGCAGCAACAAGACCCAGAGCGTTGACGTGCGCATCATCGCCGCGACCCACAAGAACCTCGAAAGCATGATCGAGATCGGTACTTTCCGCGAAGACCTCTACTATCGCCTGAACGTGTTCCCGATCGAGATGGCGCCGTTGCGCGAGCGCGTCGAAGACATTCCGCTGCTGATGAACGAACTGATTTCGCGCATGGAGCACGAAAAACGCGGTTCGATCCGTTTCAACTCGGCGGCGATCATGTCGCTGTGCCGTCACGCCTGGCCGGGCAACGTCCGTGAGCTGGCCAACCTGGTGGAGCGCATGGCGATCATGCATCCGTACGGGGTGATTGGTGTGGTCGAATTGCCGAAGAAGTTCCGCTACGTCGATGATGAAGACGAGCAAATGGTCGACAGCTTGCGCAGCGATCTCGAAGAGCGCGTGGCAATCAACGGCCATACGCCAGACTTCACCGCGAACGCCATGCTGCCGCCAGAAGGCCTGGACCTGAAGGACTACCTTGGTGGTCTCGAGCAGGGCCTGATCCAGCAGGCGCTCGACGACGCCAACGGCATCGTGGCGCGGGCTGCCGAGCGCCTGCGCATTCGGCGTACCACGCTGGTGGAAAAGATGCGCAAATACGGTATGAGCCGGCGCGATGGAGACGAACAGGCGGATGATTGACGCCTGTTTTTCAACCTCTTCATTTATAAGCAGTTTTTTTTAGGCACGGGTATTGCTACATCCCTCGCAACGTTCCGTTTCACTGACGGTCAGCAAAGCGAGAGATCACAATGCCCCAAGCCGCCCAGATGTCTTCTGCCTCCAGTCCCGAGGGGCAACCGCCCTCCGTAGAGCAGGCAAGCCGACAGGGTCTTGAGCAGGCCTTCGCGCTGTTCAGTCAGATGTCCAGTCAGTTGACTGACTCCTACAGCATGCTTGAAGCGCGGGTTACCGAGCTCAAGGGTGAGCTGGCCGTGGTCAGCGCTCAGCGCATGCAGGAGCTGGCGGAAAAAGAGCGTCTGGCCAATCGTCTGCAAAACCTCCTGGATCTGTTGCCCGGCGGCGTCATCGTGATCGATGGCCACGGCATTGTGGTCGAAGCCAACCCGGCGGCCATCGAGTTGCTCGGTTTGCCACTGGAGGGCGAACTGTGGCGCCATGTCATCGCGCGTTGCTTCGCCCCGCGTGAAGACGACGGTCACGAAATCTCTCTGAAAAACGGTCGGCGCCTGTCGATTGCCACGCGCTCGCTGGATGCCGAGCCGGGGCAATTGGTGCTGCTCAACGACCTGACCGAAACCCGTCACCTGCAGGATCAACTGGCGCGCCATGAGCGCTTGTCTTCGCTGGGGCGCATGGTGGCCTCGCTGGCTCACCAGATCCGCACGCCGCTGTCGGCTGCATTGCTCTATGCCAGTCATTTGACCGAGCAGGAGCTGCCGGTCGCCACCCAGCAGCGTTTTGCCGGGCGCCTGAAAGAGCGTCTGCATGAGCTGGAGCATCAGGTGCGCGACATGCTGGTGTTCGCTCGTGGTGAATTGCCGCTGACTGATCGCCTTACGCCCAATGCCTTGATGCAATCGTTGCAAGCGGCCGCGTTGACCCATGTGCAGGATTTGCCCATTCGCTGGCAGTGCGACAGTCATGTCGGCGAGTTGCTGTGCAATCGCGACACGCTGGTCGGGGCCCTTTTGAATCTGATCGAAAACGCGATTCAGGCCAGCGCCGCCGTTGTGCGCTTGAAAGTGCATTGCTACACCCGCGACAACACGCTGCGGTTGTGCATCAGCGACAGCGGCAGCGGCATCGAACCGTCGGTGCTGGAACGCCTCGGTGAACCGTTTTTTACCACCAAAGTCACCGGCACAGGCCTCGGTCTGACCGTGGTCAAGGCTGTGGCCCGGGCGCATCAGGGAGAATTGCAGCTGCGTTCGCGTGTCGGGCGCGGCACGTGCGCGCAGGTGATCCTGCCGCTGTTTTCCGCTGTACAGGGAGCTGAGTGAGCATCATGGGTATCAAGGTTCTGCTGGTCGAGGATGACCGTTCGTTGCGTGAGGCGCTGGCCGATACACTGCTGTTGGCCGGTCATGATTACCACGCAGTCGGCAGTGCTGAAGAGGCGTTGACGGCGGTGGCGCGCGAAGCGTTCAGTCTGGTGGTCAGTGACGTCAACATGCCAGGCATGGACGGTCATCAATTGCTTTCGCTGCTGCGCGCCCGCCAGCCGCAATTGCCGGTGTTGCTGATGACGGCGCATGGCGCCGTGGAGCGTGCCGTCGATGCGATGCGCCAAGGCGCCGCGGATTATCTGGTCAAGCCGTTTGAGCCTAAAGCGTTACTCGATCTGGTGTCGCGCCATGCGCTGGGCAGCCTCGTTACCGGCGACGTCGAAGGCCCGATTGCTGTCGAACCGGCCAGCGCGCAGTTGCTCGAACTGGCCGCGCGGGTCGCGCGCAGCGATTCAACCGTGTTGATCTCCGGCGAGTCCGGCACTGGCAAAGAGGTGCTGGCACGCTACATTCATCAGCAATCCCACCGCGCCAATCAACCGTTTATTGCGATCAATTGCGCCGCGATTCCCGACAACATGCTTGAAGCAACGTTGTTCGGTCACGAGAAGGGCTCATTCACGGGGGCAATTGCGGCGCAGGCTGGCAAATTCGAACAGGCCGACGGCGGCACGATCCTGCTCGACGAAATCTCCGAGATGCCCCTCGGTCTGCAGGCCAAGCTGTTGCGTGTGCTGCAAGAGCGCGAAGTCGAGCGAGTCGGTGCGCGCAAGCCGATCAGCCTGGATATCCGGGTGGTGGCCACCACTAACCGCGATCTGGCAGGTGAGGTGGCGGCGGGGCGATTCCGTGAGGATCTTTTCTACCGCCTGTCGGTTTTCCCCCTGGCCTGGCGTCCACTTCGCGAGCGCACTGCCGATATCTTGCCGCTGGCTGAGCGGTTGCTGGCCAAGCACGTCAATAAAATGAAGCATGCCGCGGCGAAACTCTCGCCCGAGGCGCAAGCATGCCTGACCGGATATCCATGGCCGGGCAACGTGCGTGAACTGGATAACGCCATTCAGCGTGCACTTATTTTGCAGCAGGGCGGTTTGATTCAACCGCAGGATTTCTGCCTGGCCGGTGCCGTGACGTTCGCCGCTTTGCCGGTGGCAGCGCCAGCGCCACAAATGATTCGTGAAGTTGAAATCGACGCGGATTCGGCCGGCGCCTTGGGCGATGACCTGCGTCGCCGGGAGTTTCAGATGATCATCGATACCCTGCGCACTGAGCGTGGGCGACGCAAGGAAGCGGCGGAAAAACTCGGCATCAGTCCGCGCACCTTGCGTTACAAGCTGGCGCAAATGCGCGATGCGGGGATGGATGTCGAAGGCTATCTGTTCGCCACTTGATCTGAACCGCAACGCTTTGAAAACGCTTTTCTCAAAAGGCTGCCCCTGAGCTGGCACCCTTGTTGCTAACACCTGTGTACCCGCCGAGTGAGTGTCAAAAAATTGCGGGCCGCCAAAGAGAGTAGACCATGAGCCAAGGTATTGAATTTAATCGGTTGATGATGGACATGAAGGCCATGAAAATGGATGCCATGTCTGCGCCGAAATCGACAGCCGCTGTCCCTGAACTGGCTGGCAGCAGCTTTTCCGACATGCTCGGTCAGGCGATCAACAAAGTCAGCGATACCCAGCAGGCGTCGAATCAGTTGGCTAACGCTTTTGAAATCGGTAAAAGCGGCGTCGATCTGACGGACGTGATGATCGCTTCGCAAAAAGCCAGCGTGTCGTTCCAGGCTCTGACCCAGGTACGCAACAAACTGGTTCAGGCATATCAAGACATCATGCAGATGCCGGTTTAAGGACGAGATTGAGTCATGGCAGAAGCAGTCGCCGATAATGTTCCGGCCAAGGCCACCCCGATAGACGGCAAACCGCCGCTGTTCGGTCTGTCCTTCCTGGAAAACCTCTCCGAGATGACCATGCTGCGTCAGGTAGGCCTGTTGGTCGGCCTGGCTGCGAGTGTGGCGATTGGCTTTGCCGTGGTGTTGTGGTCGCAGCAGCCGGATTACCGTCCGTTGTACGGCAGCCTTGCCGGCATGGACGCCAAACAGGTCATGGACACCCTGGCCTCCGCCGACATCCCTTATACCGTCGAGCCGAATTCCGGCGCCTTGCTGGTCAAGGCCGATGACCTGTCCCGTGCGCGGATGAAACTCGCTGCCGCTGGTGTCACTCCCAGCGACGGCAATATCGGTTTCGAGATCCTCGACAAGGAACAGGGGCTGGGCACCAGCCAGTTCATGGAAGCGACCCGTTATCGTCGTGGCCTGGAAGGTGAACTGGCGCGCACCATTTCCAGCCTGAACAACGTCAAGGGTGCTCGTGTGCACCTGGCGATTCCGAAGAGTTCGGTATTCGTGCGTGATGAGCGCAAGCCGAGTGCCTCGGTTCTGGTTGAACTGTACTCCGGTCGTTCGCTGGAGCCAGGTCAGGTGGTGGCGATCATCAACCTGGTGGCGACTTCCGTTCCCGAGCTGAGCAAATCGCAGATCACTGTCGTTGACCAGAAGGGCAACCTGCTCTCTGATCAGGCGGAAAACTCCGAAATGACCATGGCCGGCAAGCAGTTCGATTACAGCCGCCGCATGGAAAGCATGCTCACCCAGCGCGTGCACAACATTCTGCAACCGGTACTGGGCAACGACCGCTACAAGGCCGAAGTCTCGGCCGATATCGATTTCAACGCCGTCGAATCCACTGCCGAACAGTTCAACCCGGATCAACCGGCGTTGCGCAGCGAGCAGTCGGTCAACGAGCAGCGTACCGCCAGCAACGGCCCGCAAGGTGTGCCAGGGGCGCTGAGCAACCAGCCGCCGTCGCCAGCTTCGGCGCCGCAAACCACCGGTGGTGCTGCCACTGCGGCTGGCATGATCCAGCCAGGTCAACCATTGGTTGATGCCAACGGTCAGCAGATCATGGACCCGGCCACCGGCCAGCCGATGCTCGCGCCGTACCCGGCTGACAAGCGTCAACAATCCACCAAGAACTTCGAACTCGATCGCTCCATCAGCCACACCAAGCAGCAGCAGGGTCGCCTGAATCGGCTGTCGGTGTCGGTGGTGGTCGACGATCAGGTCAAGGTCAATGCGGCCAACGGGGAAATCACCCGCGCGCCGTGGAGCGCCGATGAATTGGCGCGCTTCACCCGTCTGGTGCAGGACGCCGTCGGTTTCGACGCCAGCCGTGGCGACAGCGTCAGCGTGATCAACATGCCGTTCTCCGCCGAGCGCGGCGAAGTGATTGCCGATATTCCGTTCTACTCCCAGCCATGGTTCTGGGACATCGTCAAACAGGTGCTGGGTGTGTTGTTCATCCTGGTGCTGGTGTTTGGTGTGCTGCGTCCGGTGCTCAACAACATCACCGGCGGCGGCAAAGGCAAGGAGCTGGCCGGTTTGGGCAGCGACGTGGAACTCGGTGGCATGGGCGGCCTGGACGGCGAACTTTCCAACGACCGCGTAAGCCTCGGTGGTCCGCAGAGCATTCTGTTGCCGAGCCCGAGCGAGGGTTATGACGCGCAGCTAAATGCAATCAAGAGTCTGGTGGCTGAAGACCCGGGTCGCGTGGCTCAGGTCGTGAAAGAGTGGATTAACGCAGATGAGTGATAACCGAGCCGCTACCGTCAAACTGAACAAGGTCGACAAAGCCGCGATTCTGCTGCTGTCCCTGGGTTCGACCGATGCTGCGCAAGTGCTGCGCCACATGGGGCCCAAAGAGGTTCAGCGTGTGGGTGTGGCCATGGCGCAGATGGGCAACGTCCATCGCGAGCAGGTCGAGCAGGTCATGAGCGAGTTCGTCGACATCGTCGGCGACCAGACCAGCCTGGGCGTCGGTTCCGACGACTATGTGCGCAAAATGCTCACCCAGGCCCTGGGTGAAGACAAGGCCAACGGCCTGATCGACCGCATCCTGCTCGGTGGCAACACCAGCGGCCTGGACAGCCTGAAATGGATGGAGCCGCGTGCCGTTGCCGACGTCATTCGTTACGAGCACCCGCAGATCCAGGCCATCGTGGTCGCGTACCTCGATCCGGATCAGGCCGGTGAGGTGCTTGGCAACTTCGACCACAAGGTGCGTCTGGACATCATCCTGCGCGTCTCGTCGTTGAACACCGTGCAGCCAGCGGCACTGAAAGAACTGAACCAGATTCTCGAGAAGCAGTTCTCCGGCAACTCGAACGCCTCGCGCACCACCCTGGGTGGCATCAAGCGTGCGGCGGACATCATGAACTTCCTCGACAGCTCGATCGAAGGGCAGCTCATGGACTCGATCCGCGAAGTCGACGAAGACCTGTCCGGTCAGATCGAAGACCTCATGTTCGTGTTCAACAACCTGGCCGATGTCGACGACCGCGGCATTCAGGCGCTGCTGCGCGAAGTGTCTTCCGACGTGCTGGTGCTGGCCCTCAAGGGTTCGGACGAAGGCGTCAAAGAGAAGATCTTCAAGAACATGTCCAAACGTGCGGCCGAACTGTTGCGCGACGACCTCGAGGCCAAAGGTCCGGTGCGTGTCAGCGACGTGGAAACGGCACAGAAAGAAATCCTCACCATTGCCCGTCGTATGGCCGAAGCCGGCGAGATTGTGCTCGGTGGCAAGGGCGGCGAGGAAATGATCTAAGCCCATGGACAAGCATGACGATGTGACGGATCTGATCCGTGCCCGGGATGTTCGCAGTTTCGAGTCCTGGGCACTGCCCAGTTTCGATCCGCCGAAACCGGAACCCGAGCCGGAGCCGGAGCCCGAACCGCCGGAAATGGAAGAAGTGCCGCTGGAAGAAGTCCAGCCACTGACCCTGGAAGAACTCGAAAGCATCCGTCAGGAGGCCTACAACGAGGGTTTCGCCATCGGCGAAAAAGAGGGTTTTCACAGTGCCACGCTCAAGGTGCGTCAAGAGGCCGAAGTGGCCTTGGAGGCTAAACTTGTCAGCCTTGAGCAATTGATGGGGCATCTGTTCGAGCCCATCGCCGAACAAGACACGCAGATCGAAAAGTCGTTGGTCGACCTCGTACAGCACATCACCAAACAGGTGATCAAGCGCGAGTTGGCCATCGACTCGAGCCAGATCGAACACGTCATGCGCGACGCCCTCAAGCTGCTGCCGCTGGGCGTCGATAATGTGCGCTTGTACATCAACCCTCAGGACTTCGAACAGGCCAAAGCCCTGCGCGAGCGTCATGAGGAAACCTGGCGCATCGTCGAGGACGAATCCTTGATGCCGGGTGGGTGCCGCGTTGAAACCGAGCAAAGCCGAATCGACGCGAGCATTGAAACCCGCGTCACTCAGATCATGGACAAGCTGTTCGATCAGTTGCACGAACAGGCTCTGCACCCGGCCGCGCCGGACTTGAGTCTGGATATCCCTGAGGACGCCAAACCGGTGGCGGCCCCAGACGAGCCGCTCGCGGACGCCACCGATGCGCCTTGAACGCACCAGTTTCGCCAAGCGCCTGAGCACTTATGCCGAGGCCACTGAAATGGCCGGTGCGCCCATTCTCGAAGGTCGCCTGCTGCGGATGGTCGGCCTCACGCTGGAAGCCGAAGGCCTGCGCGCAGCCATGGGCACGCGCTGTCTGGTGATCAACGACGACAGCTATCACCCTTCGCAGGTTGAAGCGGAAGTCATGGGCTTCTCCGGTAGCAAAGTCTTTTTGATGCCGGTCGGCAGCGTCGCCGGTATCGCCCCGGGCGCCCGTGTGGTGCCGCTGGCCGATACCGGTCGCTTGCCGATGGGCATGAGCATGCTCGGTCGTGTGCTCGACGGCGCCGGTCGCGCGCTGGACGGCAAGGGCGGCATGAAAGCCGAAGACTGGGTGCCGATGGACGGCCCGACGATCAACCCGCTCAACCGTGACCCGATCAGTGTTCCACTGGATGTGGGCATTCGTTGCATCAACGGTTTGTTGACGGTCGGCCGGGGGCAGCGACTGGGCCTGTTCGCCGGTACCGGTGTCGGTAAATCCGTATTGCTGGGCATGATGACTCGCTTCACTGAGGCCGACATTATCGTCGTGGGTCTGATCGGTGAGCGGGGTCGTGAAGTCAAGGAGTTCATCGAGCACATTCTCGGTGAAGAAGGCCTCAAGCGTTCGGTGGTGGTGGCCTCGCCAGCGGACGATGCGCCGTTGATGCGTCTGCGCGCAGCCATGTACTGCACGCGGATCGCCGAGTATTTTCGCGACAAGGGCAAGAACGTTCTGTTGCTGATGGATTCGTTGACCCGTTTTGCCCAGGCCCAGCGGGAAATCGCCCTGGCCATCGGCGAGCCGCCCGCGACCAAGGGGTATCCGCCGTCGGTGTTTGCCAAGTTGCCCAAGTTGGTGGAGCGCGCCGGTAATGCGGAGAAGGGCGGGGGATCGATTACCGCGTTCTATACCGTGTTGTCCGAAGGCGATGACCAGCAGGACCCGATTGCCGACTCGGCCCGAGGCGTACTTGACGGCCACATCGTGCTGTCCCGGCGCCTGGCCGAGGAAGGGCACTACCCGGCCATCGATATCGAAGCGTCGATCAGTCGGGTAATGCCAGCGGTGGTGTCGTCGGAACACATGCAGCGCGCGCAGTATTTCAAACAGCTATGGTCGCGTTATCAGCAGAGTCGCGATCTGATCAGCGTCGGCGCTTATGTTGCAGGTGGTGACCGCGAGACCGATCTGGCGATTTCCCTGCAACCACAATTGGTCAGGTATCAGCGTCAGGGGCTGAACGACAGCATCAACATGGGGGAGAGCCAAGCCTATCTTGAAACCCTCTTCGCGCCAGCGGCGGGCGGATAACCGGCCATGGCTGTCAGCCGAGCAGCGCGCCTGGCGCCGGTAGTGGACATGGCCGAGCAAGCCGAGAAAACCGCCGTGCAGCGTTTGGGCTATTTCCAGGGGCAAGTGAAGGTAGCCGAAAGCAAGCTCGCCGACCTGCATGCCTTTCGCCTGGATTACTCGCAGCAATGGATTGTGCGCGGCAGCACCGGTGTTAGCGGGCAATGGCTGCTAGGGTTTCAGGGGTTTCTGGCGCAACTCGACACCGCCGTTGATCAGCAGCGCCAGAGCCTGGTCTGGCATCAGAATAATTTGGACAAGGCGCGTGAGGCTTGGCAGCAGGCCTTCGCCAAAGTTGAAGGCCTGCGCAAACTGGTGCAGCGCTATCGCGAGGAGGCGCAGCGCCTTGAAGACAAACGCGAGCAGAAGTTGCTCGACGAGTTGTCCCAACGTCTACCCCGACATGATCCTTACTAAAAATAAGTACCTCAAGCTCGTACATGTATTTGATCGTGTATTGCGCCTTGCTCCTGCGCATGCCAAGTGCTAAACCTTGTACACGTTCGCAATGACAAGGAAGCCAGTCAATGTCAGTCGTTAGAGAAGTATCTCCGGATGGTCAAAAACTGACGATCTCGGTCAAGGGGCGTTTCGATTTCGGTCGCCATCAGGAGTTTCGCGAGTCTTATGAGGGGCTCAGCCGTAAGCCTGAGTCCATCGTGGTCGACCTTAAAGACGCGACCTATCTCGACAGCTCTGCGCTGGGCATGCTGCTCCTGCTGCGCGATCATGCTGGCGGTGATGAATCGGACGTACGGGTGGTCAACAGCAGCTCCGACGTACGCAAAATTCTCGCCATTTCCAACTTCGACAAGCTCTTCCACATCAGTTGACGACCATGCAGGCGCAAGAGCCGCTGACGATCCTGATCGCCGAAGACAGCGCCGCTGACCGTTTGCTGCTGTCGACCATCGTTCGTCGTCAGGGCCATGAAGTGCTCACGGCGGCCAACGGTGCCGAAGCCGTCGATATTTTCCGCCGTCAGCAACCCAGTCTTGTCCTGATGGACGCGATGATGCCGGTGATGGACGGTTTCGAGGCCGCGCGACAGATCAAGGCGCTGGCAGGGGAAACCCTGGTGCCGATCATCTTCCTCACGTCGCTGACCGAAAGTGAAGCCCTGGCGCGTTGCCTTGAGGCAGGAGGTGACGACTTTCTGGCGAAGCCCTACAACCAGGTCATCCTCGCCGCCAAAATCAAGGCGATGGATCGGTTGCGCCGTTTGCAGGCCACTGTGCTGCAACAGCGCGACCTGATTGCCAAACATCACCATTATTTGCTCAATGAGCAACGTGTCGCCAAAGCGGTGTTTGATAAGGTCGCGCATTCCGGTTGTCTGAGTGCGCCGAATATCCGCTATTTGCAATCGCCCTATGCGCTGTTCAATGGTGACCTGCTGCTGGCGGCGCACACCCCCGCGGGCGACATGTATTTGCTGTTAGGCGATTTTACCGGCCACGGTTTGCCGGCCGCGGTGGGTGCCATGCCGTTGGCCGAAGTGTTTTACGGCATGACGGCCAAGGGCTACGGCCTGGCCGAAACCCTGCGAGAGATGAATGCCAAGCTCAAGCGTATTTTGCCGGTGGACATGTTTTGCTGCGCAACGCTGCTGTGCCTGAGTTTCCAGAGGCGTTCGGTGGAGGTCTGGAACGGCGGCATGCCTGACGGCTATCTGCACCGGATTGCCAGCGGCGAGCGTATTCCGTTGGCCGCGCAGCATCTGCCGCTGGGCGTTCTGAGTCCGCAAGCGTTCGATGACAGTACGCAAGTCTATCCGATGGCTGTCGGTGATCGGGTTTTCCTGTTGTCCGACGGGGTGATCGACACCAGCAATGCCCATGATCAACTGTTCGGTGTCGAGCGTTTGCAGCAGGTGTTTGCTGCCAATCGCGAGCCTGATCGGTTGTTCGAGGATATCGAGCGGGCGCTGTGCGATTTTCGTGGTGAGGCGCGTGATGACGTGAGCATGGTCGAGATCAGCCTGCTGGAGCCAGTGCAGGCCAATCCTTCGCAGCCGATGTATTCGGACAGCGGCCAGTCGTGCCCGCTGGACTGGTCGGTGAGCTTCGAGTTTCGCGGCGCTACGCTCAAGCGTTTCAATCCATTGCCATACCTGTTGCAGTTGCTGCTCGAAGTGCATGGGTTGCGAGCGCAAAGCGGCGCGTTGTACAGCGTGCTCGCCGAGTTGTATTCCAATGCACTGGAGCACGGAGTGTTGGGGCTGGATTCCAGTCTCAAACGCGATGCTGCCGGATTCGCCCGCTACTATGAACAGCGCAATGCGCGTCTGGAAGCATTGCAGGACGGTTATGTCCGCGTACATCTACAGGTGCAGCCGCAAGGTTCAGGTGGCTGTCTGGTCATTCGGGTTGAAGACAGTGGCAAGGGCTTTGATGTTGCCCGGGTGATGGATCGGCCAATCGAAGATGTCCGTCTGTCGGGGCGTGGTGTCAGCTTGATCCGCCAATTGGGGCGCAACGCGAGCTGGTCGGACCAGGGCCGTAGTGCCCGCGTGGAATTTTCCTGGGGGGTTGGTGCATAATCCGCGCAATTCTTGATCAAGGAGTGAGCAAGTGACTGACGAACATGTGGATCACGAAACGCTGAGCGTCCTGCGCGAAGTCATGGAGGAAGGTTACCCGGAACTGCTGGATACCTTTCTGGCCGACTCCAGGCTGCGTCTGGACGATCTTCAAGTCACCGTCGACGCCAAAGCGCTGTCGGACGTTGCCCATAGTTTCAAGGGCAGTGCCAGTAACATGGGAGCCATTCGATTGGCTGAACTGTGTCGTGAACTGGAAGCCGAAGCCAAGGACAAGAGTGCGACGCAAATTGCCCAACTGATCGCCGATATCATTGGCGAGTTTGAGTTTATAAGCGCTGTCTACGAAAAAGAGCGACAGCAAGCGCTGACTCACTGACTCCCACCGTCCGGCGCTTTTCTTCGGCGCCGGACAAAACTGGCCCGGCACTTGCAGCTATCTCGGTCAACTGTACCTACGATCCCAGTGCAGCGGAGACCGTTTTATGCCTGCGACCCCCAACATTCTTCTTCAGAGCGCCGCTCAGGCGAAGGCTCAAGCTGCCTCTGCCAAGTCGTCGGCAATGGCCCTGGACGCCGGGGGCAAGGCCTCAAGCTTCGCTGAAGTGTTTGCCGATCAAGGCCCGAGAAAATCTGCCGCAACCCCCGACATGGCGATTAAACCGGCGCGTGACAAGGTTGCTGACAACAGCGGTAAAACGGACGTTGGCAAGGATTCGGCTGCCGCCGCACAACCGACGGTTGCCGATAGCGGCAATGACTTGCCTGCCGACAAAACACCGGCAGCCGACGACAAGACAAACAACAGCGACGACAGCCCGGACACCGCTCAGGCCCCAGTGGCGGACGCTACACCGGTCGATCCGGCACTGGCAGAAAGCGTGCAACCGGTCGTCACGGCTCCTGTGGGGCCGGCCCCGGTTGTCGAAGCGACACCTTCCACCAAAACCGATACCCCGGCAGTAGCCTTGCAGCCCAGTGCGGTCAAGGACCCTTCGGCCACCGCCGACAGTGATTTCGACCCGGCAGCCGATCCCCTCGACTCGCTCCCGGTGGTGCGCATGGCGATGGAGCAGGGCGGACACATTTCCTCTGCCAGTCAGGCGCAACCCAAAGCTGCTCCCGCACAGGCTCAGGCCGACGGTGAATTGACCTCGGCGCAGAACTTCGCCGCGGGCATGGCCAGCATGCTCGATGTGCAGGCCGACAAGGACAGTACCAGTCAGGGTGGGGAGAAGGCTTTCAGCGGCCTGATCGATGACGGGCTCAAAGACCTCAAATCCGCCACCAGTGACACTCGGGTCGACGACTTCGCCAACCGTCTGGCGGCACTGACCCAGGCAGCCACGCCTAAGACCGCCAACGTCGTACCGGTAAGCCAGCCAATCGCCATGCATCAAAGCGGCTGGACTGAAGAAGTGGTCAACCGCGTCATGTATCTGTCGAGCGCCAATCTGAAGGCGGCGGATATTCAGTTGCAGCCGGCTGAACTGGGGCGTCTGGATATCCGGGTCAATATGGTTCCGGACCAGCAGACTCAGGTGACGTTCATGAGTGCACACCCGAGTGTGCGTGAGGCGCTGGACGGGCAGATGCATCGTCTGCGCGAGATGTTCGCCCAGCAGGGTATGGGGCAGGTCGACGTCAATGTGTCTGACCAGAACCGTGGCTGGCAGGGGCAGCAAGGTCAGGATCAGGCGCAGCAGGGCCAAAGCGGTCGCACCAGTGCTGCCGGTGGCCGACTGGATTCGGCGGATGAAGAATTGGCGCCTGTCAGCGTGGCCGAAGCTGTCGCGCAGACCACCAGCGTGATTGGCTCCAGCGCCGTCGACTACTACGCCTGACACAACCCAGTACCCCCTGTGGGAGCGGGCTTGCTCGCGAATGCGCAATGACATTCAACATTAATGTTGGCTGACACACTGCATTCGCGAGCAAGCCCGCTCCCACATTGGTTTTGTGTGTTCTCCCAATTTGCTCCGACACTTCTGGCATAACACTTGCTCTTGCCTTGCCGTGCGACTGTGAAAACCCGAATAGTGACGGATTATTGGCATGGCGAAGAGCGAAACAGCAGCAGTAAAAGACCCTGCAACCAAAGGCAAACTCAAGCTGATCATTGTGATCGTGCTGGCATTGCTGCTGGCCATCGGCGCGTCTGTGGGGGCGACCTGGTTCTTCATGCACAGTGCCCAGAGCAAATCTGCCGAGGCGGCCGAGACTGTTCCGGTTGGTAAGCAACCGGCGATTTTCGAGCCGATGGCGCCGGCATTCGTCGCCAACTACAACCAGAACGGCCGTCAGCGCTACATGCAGGTGAGTATCACCATGCTGGCGCGTAATCAGGCCGATCTGGAAGCGCTCAAAGTGCACATGCCGGTGATCCGCAATAACCTGGTGATGCTCTTCTCCGGTCAGGATTTTGCCACTCTGGCGACCCCGGTCGGGCAAGAGATGTTGCGCCAGAAGGCCACAGCCAGCGTCCAGGAAGTGGCGCAGAAAGAGCTGGGCAAAGTGGTGATCGAACAGTTGCTTTTCACTAATTTCGTACTGCAGTAGGAACACGACATGGCCGTGCAGGATCTGCTGTCCCAGGATGAAATCGACGCGTTGTTGCATGGCGTCGACGATGGTCTGGTACAGACCGATAACGCTGCCGAACCCGGCAGTGTCAAAAGCTACGACCTGACCAGTCAGGATCGCATCGTCCGCGGGCGTATGCCGACCCTGGAAATGATCAACGAGCGTTTTGCCCGCTACACACGTATCAGCATGTTCAACATGCTGCGCCGCTCGGCGGACGTTGCCGTCGGTGGCGTGCAGGTGATGAAGTTCGGCGAATACGTGCACTCGCTGTACGTGCCGACCAGTCTCAACCTGGTCAAGATCAAACCTTTGCGCGGCACCGCGCTGTTCATCCTCGACGCCAAACTGGTGTTCAAACTGGTGGACAACTTCTTCGGCGGCGACGGCCGTCACGCCAAGATCGAAGGGCGTGAGTTCACCCCGACCGAACTGCGCGTGGTGCGCATGGTGCTGGAGCAGGCGTTCGTCGATCTGAAAGAAGCCTGGCAGGCGATCATGGAAGTCAATTTCGAGTACATCAACTCGGAAGTGAACCCGGCCATGGCCAACATCGTCGGCCCGAGCGAAGCGATTGTGGTCTCCACGTTCCACATCGAACTCGATGGCGGTGGCGGCGATCTGCACGTGACCATGCCGTACTCGATGATCGAGCCGGTGCGCGAAATGCTCGACGCCGGTTTCCAGTCCGATCTCGACGATCAGGACGAACGCTGGGTCAACGCCCTGCGCCAGGACGTGCTCGATGTCGACGTACCGATCGGCGCCACCGTTGCTCGCCGTCAGTTGAAGCTGCGCGACATCCTGCACATGCAGCCGGGCGATGTGATCCCGGTTGAAATGCCGGAAGACATGATCATGCGCGCCAACGGCGTGCCAGCCTTCAAGGTCAAGATGGGTTCGCACAAAGGCAACCTCGCGTTGCAGGTAATCGAGCCCATCGAGCGTCGCTGAAGCGGCGCTCTCACCCCCACACATTTAGCTGAATTTTTGCCCGCCGAGGACAAATGATGAACGACGATATGAACGCCCAGGACGATCAGGCACTGGCCGATGAATGGGCTGCTGCCCTGGAAGAGACTGGCGACGGCCAGGCTGACATCGACGCCTTGCTGGCCGCTGATGCCGGCGCATCGAGCTCCGACCGTCTGACGATGGAAGAGTTTGGCAGCGTGCCGAAGAATAACGACCCGGTCACACTGGACGGTCCGAACCTGGACGTGATCCTGGATATCCCGGTGTCCATCTCGATGGAAGTGGGCAGTACCGACATCAACATTCGCAATCTGCTGCAACTGAACCAGGGGTCAGTGATCGAGCTCGATCGTCTGGCGGGTGAGCCGCTGGATGTGCTGGTCAACGGCACCCTGATCGCTCACGGTGAAGTGGTCGTGGTCAACGAGAAGTTCGGCATCCGCCTGACCGACGTGATCAGCCCAAGCGAACGCATCAAGAAGCTGCGCTGAGTGAAACGGTTTCTCTGGGCTTTGCTGGCATTGCCGCTGAGCGTGCTGGCCGCCGAACCGTCGACCGCCACCAGTGTGCCTGCTGCGACCGCGCCAATGGTGAGCAGCGGTGTGGCCGGGCAATTGACGCAGTTGGTGTTTGGCCTGTTGCTGGTGCTGGGGGTGATCTTCTTCCTTGCCTGGCTGTTGCGCCGGGTCCAGCAGGCCGGACCTGCCGGCAAGGGGCAAGTGATCGAACTGATCGGTTCACGCGCACTCGGTCCGCGTGACCGCTTGCTGCTGGTGCAGGTCGGCAACGAGCAGATTTTGCTTGGGCTCAGCCCCGGCACCATCACCGCGCTGCATGTGCTCAAGGAACCGGTCGAAGTGCCTGCGACCCGTGAAAAAGCGACCCCTGAATTTGCTCAGCATCTGCTGAAGATTCTCGGCAAGGATCAGAAGGATACGAAGTAATGGGTGCGCTACGCATCGTCTTGACGCTGGCCCTGTTGCTGGCCGCGCCACTGGCGTTCGCCGCCGATCCGTTGTCGATCCCGGCAATCACGCTGGGCACCAACGCCGACGGCGCGCAGGAGTATTCGGTCAGTCTGCAGATTCTGCTGATCATGACCGCGCTGAGCTTTATCCCGGCGGCGGTCATCCTGATGACCAGTTTCACCCGGATCATCATCGTCTTCTCGATTCTGCGTCAGGCCCTTGGCCTGCAACAGACACCGTCGAACCAGATCCTCACAGGTATGGCGCTGTTTTTGACGATGTTCATCATGGCGCCAGTGTTCGACCGGGTGAACAACGATGCCTTGCAACCCTATCTGGCGGAAAAACTCACCGCTCAGCAAGCGGTGGAAAAGGCGCAGGTGCCGATCAAGGACTTCATGCTCGCGCAGACTCGTTCCAGCGACCTTGAGCTGTTCATGCGTCTGTCCAAACGTACCGACATCGCCACGCCTGATCAGGCGCCGCTGACGATTCTGGTACCGGCGTTTGTCACTTCGGAGCTTAAAACCGCGTTCCAGATCGGTTTCATGATCTTCATCCCGTTCCTGATCATCGACCTGGTCGTGGCCAGTGTGCTGATGGCGATGGGTATGATGATGCTCTCGCCGCTGATCATTTCGCTGCCGTTCAAGATCATGCTGTTCGTACTGGTCGATGGCTGGGCGCTGATCATCGGCACCCTGGCCAGCAGTTTCGGAGGTGTCTCGCCATGACGCCAGAAGTCGCCGTCGATATCTTTCGTGAAGCACTGTGGCTGACTACATTGATGGTTGCGATTCTGGTGGTGCCGAGCCTGTTGGTCGGTTTGATGGTGGCGATGTTCCAGGCCGCGACCCAGATCAACGAACAGACCCTGAGCTTCCTGCCGCGTCTGCTGGTGATGCTGGTGACCCTGATCGTCGCAGGCCCCTGGATCGTGCAGACGTTCATGGAATACATCATCCAGTTGTACAAAAACATACCGATGGTCATCGGCTAAGCCATGCAATCGCTGCTTCAGCTGACCGATACCCAGATCAGTACCTGGGTGGCCTCGTTCATGTTGCCGCTGTTTCGCGTCGCCTCAATGCTCATGGTGATGCCAGTGTTCGGCACGACCCTGGTGTCGCGCCGGATACGCTTGTATTTCGCCGTGGCCATCACCGTGTGCATTGCGCCGAGCCTGCCGCCGATGCCGGCGGTCAGCCCATTGGATCTCAGCGGTTTGCTGCTGATTGCCGAGCAGATCCTGGTCGGCGCCGTTCTGGGGTTTTCCCTGCAGTTGTTCTTTCAGGCGTTTGCCGTGGCCGGACAGATCGTCGCGATACAGATGGGTATGGGCTTCGCCTCGATGGTCGACCCGGCCAACGGCGTCTCGGTGGCGGTGATCGGGCAGTTCTTTACCATGCTCGTGACCCTGTTGTTCCTGTCGATGAACGGCCATTTGGTAGTGTTCGAAGTCCTCACCGAAAGCTTCACCACGCTGCCCGTCGGCGGCGGTTTGATGACCGCGCAGTACTGGGAGCTGGCCGGCAAACTCGGCTGGGTGCTGGGGGCTGCATTATTGCTGGTATTGCCGGCGGTCACTGCGCTGCTGGTGGTCAACATCGCGTTTGGCGTGATGACCCGTGCGGCGCCTCAATTGAACATTTTCTCCATCGGTTTCCCGCTGACTCTGGTGCTCGGGCTGTTCATCGTCTGGGTTGGTCTGGCGGATATTCTCAATCAGTATCAACCGCTGGCCACCGAGGCCTTGCAGTTGTTACGCGAACTGGCACGGGCGCGCTGAGTCATGGCGGAGAGCGAAAGTGGTCAGGACAAAACAGAAGACCCCACGGAAAAACGTAAAAAGGACTCCCGCGAGAAGGGTGAGATCGCTCGTTCCAAAGAACTCAACACCCTTGCCGTGATGATGGCCGGTGCCGGCGCGCTGCTGGTGTTCGGCGGCATGTTGGCTGAAGACTTGATGGAGCTGATGCGCCTGAACTTCACGCTGTCCCGTGAGGTAATCATGGATCAGGGCTCCATGGGCGCGTTTCTGTTGCAGTCGGGCCAGATGGCGCTGTTGGCGATCCAGCCGATCATGATCACCCTGCTGCTGGCGGCGCTGATCGGGCCGATTTCCCTCGGGGGCTGGCTGTTTGCGGCGGGCTCCATGGCGCCCAAGTTCAGTCGGATGAACCCGGCGTCGGGCCTGAAGCGGATGTTTTCGTTCAAGGCGGTGGTCGAACTGCTCAAGGCGCTGGCCAAGTTTCTGATTACCTTGGGCGTGGCGTTGGCGGTGTTGTCGGCGGACGTCGACGACTTTTTGCGGATCGCCCACGAGCCGCTTGAAATGGCCATCATTCACAGCGTCACGCTGGTCGGCTGGAGTGCGTTGTGGCTGGCCTGTGGCCTGATCATCATCGCCGCCGTCGACGTGCCGGTGCAGCTCTGGGAAGCCCACAAGAAACTGCTGATGACCAAGCAGGAAGTGCGCGACGAGCACAAGGACCAGGAAGGGCGGCCGGAGGTCAAGCAGCGCATTCGCCAGACCCAGCGCGAAATGTCCCAGCGGCGGATGATGGCGGCGATTCCCGACGCCGACGTGGTCATCACCAACCCGACCCACTACGCCGTCGCCCTCAAGTACGATTCGGAGAAGGGCGGCGCGCCGATACTGCTGGCCAAGGGCAGCGACTTCCTCGCCTTGAAGATTCGCGAAATCGCCGTGGCCAACAACGTTTTGCTCCTCGAATCGCCGGGGCTGGCGCGCTCGATCTACTACTCCACCGAACTTGAGCAGGAAATTCCTGGTGGCCTCTACCTGGCGGTTGCTCAGGTGTTGGCCTACGTCTACCAGATTCGCCAATACCGCGCCGGCAAGGGCAAACGCCCGGATCCGCTCAAGGATGATTTGCCGATTCCGCCGGATCTACGCCGCGATTCCTGATGTTGCTGTGATGAAAAACTTGTGTAGGCAGTGAGGCCCCCTTCGCGAGCAAGCTCGCTCTCGGTGGTGGATCAGCGATTTGTGAGCGGCGCGCATCCCCTGTGGGAGCGCGTCTGTCCCTGAGGCGTATCTGTTGCAGCCGCGATCCTTTGAGCCGGAAAAGCGGAAAACGTGGTCTGGGCCCGTGGTCCCTCTCCTTAGTCATGGACTATCGTAATATTATCCAGGTAGAAGCCGCCGTCGCTGGAAAGTTCTGCCGTTGCATCTATTTGAAAGGAAGAAATGTATCGTCCTGGAGGTGCTTTATATTCAAAAGGCCGTGGGACTGGGGTGCTGTCGGAAAAATAAGGGAGTTGTCTTGTTTCTATGTAGTTAACACTGGTGTCAAAAAATGTAATGGTGTTTGGTCTATGGATATATCGGAGTTCGAATTTTATTCTCGTCGCAGGACCCTCCCAGCTAAAATTGACTATCGAACCGCTAGAAATAACAATCATCCGACCCTGGTATGGGTAATCATATACGCCCGTAATCATTGTATCTTGTACATTTTTCAATGCATTTATAATCAAGCCACTCGTAAGTCTTACAGGTGTATTTGTAAAAAAGGTCTGGACCGGAGTGCTATCAAAATTTTCATATATTGAAAGGGCACTTTTTATTATGTAAGAGCGTAGCGGAAAAATCACTGCTCCAGCTTTATCGGTGGAACCGTCCAGATTGATCGCGCATGCAATCTTAAGCACACTTCCGTCCTTGAGTTCTTTGATAAATTCAACAGGCACCTCCACCGACAATTGATCTGCCGAATCATTAGGTTCTCCCGACCGGACGTCCGTGCTGACAGGGTTATCATTCTTGTCAAAGCCTGAGCAAGTCACCCAGAGCGGTTGACCTGGTTCGAACAACAACCATTTCTGCGCAAGAATCCGCGCGTCTGGCATGAGTTCTTTAACTTCCAGCACATCACTGGTGTTGCCTGCGATGTTCGGTGTCGGTAACCGCCGGTCATTCTCGGCGATAGGTTGGATAGTCAGCACCAGATCCGGGGACTCACCTTCGGATTTTCCTCCGCGAATCAATTCCCAGCGCAATTTGATGGTTGTTCCGCGCCGTTCGACGAGAAACGCGGGATCAAGTTTGAAGTTGGCGCGTTTATTCTGGTTGAGCGTCAGTAACGGAAAGGGCTTTGCGTCGGGCTTGGGGTCAACTTCCAGCAACCGAGCCTGGTCCCCCGGCAAGGCCAAGAGGTGTTCGACGCGCACAGTGACACCTTCTTCGTAGGCCAACACATCAACCGGGTTGGTCGCCGGTGCCACCAAGGTTGGCGGCTTCAGATCGACCGGGATTGTGCCCGTCACCGTTGCGGTGGCCGTATTGGAACTCCCCACCAACCCCACATTGGGCCTGTGCAATTCATAAATCGCAGTCACCTTGCTGCCAGCGAAGACCTTGTCATTGGACACTTCAAGAAAACTGGGCAATTTCCCAAGGAACGGATCCTCTTCGACTTTACCCCTGACGACCACGGGGGCGGTTTGCCCGGTAGTGGTATAGGTCGCCACAATCTCGTCTCCCACCACAAAGCGGTTGTCTTTGGTCATCACGACCAGCAGCAATGGCCCGCCCGCCAGTTTTTCCAGGTCAATGATGCTCGCGTCATCACCGGGATAGTCTTCTTTGCGCTCCAGCAGAATTGGCATCGGCAGCAGGACGCCATCCAGATCCTCATCCACGCTATGCACCGGCGACCACGGCGTGTCCGGGCCGTTGCCGAGCTGGTCGGTGACGGTGTAGGAGAAATGCAGTTTTTTATCCAGCCGTTTCGCCTGGTCCAGAAAGGCGCGGGTGACGGTGAAGCAAATGGTGATGGGGGTTTCGTCACCGGGGTTCGGCGGTTGCGGCGCCTGATTCTGATTGACCTTGGGCTTGGGTTCCAGCAGTTCGCCGTTGCACTTGAGGGTGATGAGGTCATACGCCCGGCAATACGGGTAGGCCACGCACACTTCGGCGCTGACGAAGTCCGGGCCGACGCCGTTCTTGATCACATCGGGCAGCAGCAACTTGAGTTCGGAGTGGCCACCAGAGCTGTCATACCGATCCTTCAGGCCGGGGCGGATGAGGTTGTAGAGGATTTCCAGCGGTGGTGTGGAAGTGCCTCGATTGGCGCTGCCACGCTTGACGGTGTAGTGCATCTTGTTGACCTTGTCCGGATGCAGGCGACCCCTGGGAATGCGCAACGTGGTGCGCACGTCCGGATCGACAATGGTTTCGCTGTCCAGTGCTTCCGATTCATTCTCAAGCCAAAGCTCCATGACATCGCCGGGATCCATGGTGCCCTGCTCCGGTGGATCGACGAGGACAAAGGCGCCTTCACCGTCGGCGACCAGATCATAGTTCAACAAAGACACGCCGATATGTGCACCTACCACGGGGGTGGTGTGGCCGGTGACTATTGGCGGGCGAAGGACGAGGACGGTGTTGTCCGGTGGGGTTGAGGTGGTCATGGATGAGGCTCCTGCGCGGTGGGAACGGGCAGGGGTTATCAGAGCGCTTAATTGGAGATTGCGCACCTGTCAGATCTGACAGGTGTCGACATGTCTCAGACGAGTGGTCATTGAATGGATAAAAAAACCGTCGTCCCGGTTGATTCGGAACGGCGGTTTTTTTGGGGGAAGATATTGCCTGGGAGTCAGCTTTCGCGAGCAGGCTCGCTCCCCAGTTTGGAATGCATTTCAATCTGACATTTGGAATGCGGTCCCCTGTAGGAGTGAGTTTATTCCCTCGCTATTTCGTTCCCCGGCAAAAGTTGGAAAGCTTCTTGCAGTACCCGCCGTGAGCCCGCTCTGGGCGTCAAAAGTTTGCTTTAAAGGAACGAGGAAAACCGGTGGATCGCTCTCAGTTACTCAACAGTGCTCGCTCGAACGTTGCCGATCTCAGTCGAGGCAATCTGGGCGTGCCGCTGTTGCTGCTGGTCATGCTGGCCATGATGATGTTGCCGGTGCCGCCGTTCCTGCTGGACGTGTTTTTCACCTTCAACATAGCCCTGTCAATCGTCGTCCTGCTGGTTTGCGTTTACGCCCTGCGGCCGCTGGATTTCGCGGTGTTCCCGACGATTCTGCTGGTCGCGACCCTGCTGCGGCTGGCGCTCAACGTGGCGTCGACGCGGGTGGTGATGCTCAACGGTCAGGATGGTCACGCGGCTGCCGGTAAGGTGATCCAGGCCTTCGGTGAGGTGGTGATCGGCGGTAACTACGTGGTGGGTATCGTGGTCTTCGCGATCCTGATGATCATCAACTTCGTCGTGGTGACCAAAGGCGCCGGGCGGATTTCCGAGGTGAGCGCGCGCTTCACCCTCGATGCGATGCCTGGCAAGCAAATGGCGATTGACGCCGACCTCAACGCCGGTCTGATCGATCAGAACCAGGCCAAGGCTCGCCGTTCGGAAGTCGCCCAAGAGGCCGAGTTCTACGGTTCGATGGACGGTGCGAGCAAGTTCGTGCGCGGTGACGCCATCGCCGGTCTGCTGATTCTGTTCATCAACCTCATTGGCGGCGTGGCCGTCGGTATCTTCCAGCACCACATGAGTTTCGCCGAAGCGGGCAAGGTTTACGCCTTGTTGACCATCGGTGACGGTTTGGTGGCGCAATTGCCATCACTGTTGTTATCGACAGCGGCAGCGATCATGGTGACGCGTGCTTCCGGTTCGGAAGACATGGGCAAACAGATCAGCCGTCAGATGTTCGCCTCGCCCAAAGCGCTGGCGGTTGCAGCGGGGCTGATGGCGGTCATGGGCCTGGTGCCGGGCATGCCGCACTTCTCGTTCCTGAGCATGGCCGCGCTGGCCGCCGGTGGCGCCTATCTGTTCTGGAAAAAACAAAGTGTCGCCAAGGTTCAAGCGCTGCAAGAGGTCAAGCGTCAGCAAGAGTTGCTGCCATCGCCGGCCCGCGCCATGGAAACCAAAGAGCTGGGTTGGGACGACGTGACCCCGATCGACATGATCGGCCTGGAAGTGGGCTATCGCCTGATCCCGCTGGTGGATCGCAATCAGGGTGGACAATTGCTGGCGCGAATCAAGGGCGTGCGCAAAAAGCTCTCGCAGGATCTGGGCTTCCTGATGCCGACCGTGCATATCCGCGACAACCTCGATCTGGCGCCGAGCGCCTATCGCCTGACCCTGATGGGTGTGATCCTCGCCGAGGCGGAGATCTACCCGGATCGCGAGTTGGCAATCAATCCGGGGCAGGTCTACGGCGCGCTCAACGGTATCAACGCCAAAGATCCGGCTTTCGGACTGGAAGCGGTGTGGATCGAAATCAGCCAGCGGGCGCAGGCGCAATCGCTGGGTTACACGGTGGTCGATGCGAGCACCGTGGTCGCCACTCACCTGAACCAGATTCTGTACAAGCATTCCAGCGAGTTGATCGGCCACGAAGAAGTGCAGCAACTCATGCAGTTGCTGGCCAAAAGTTCGCCGAAACTGGCTGAAGAGCTGGTGCCGGGTGTGCTTTCGCTGTCGCAACTGCTCAAAGTATTGCAGGCGCTGTTGGCCGAACACGTGCCGGTGCGCGACATCCGCAGCATTGCCGAAGCTATCGCCAACAACGCCGCGAAGAGTCAAGATACCGCCGCGTTGGTGGCTGCTGTGCGGGTCGGCGTATCGCGCGCCATCGTCCAAAGCATTGTAGGCACTGAGTCCGAGCTGCCTGTGATCACCTTGGAACCAAGGTTGGAACAAATATTGCTCAATAGTCTGCAGAAGGCAGGACAAGGCTCGGAAGAGGGCGTTCTGCTGGAACCAAGCATGGCCGAGAAGCTGCAGCGTTCGCTCATCGAAGCGGCGCAGCGTCAGGAAATGCAAGGTCAACCGGTGATTCTGTTGGTAGCAGGTCCGATCCGCGCGATGCTCTCGCGTTTTGGTCGCCTCGCCGTCCCAGGGCTGCATGTGCTGGCCTACCAGGAAATTCCGGACAACAAGCAAGTGACGATCGTTGCGACAGTAGGGCCCAACGGCTGAGGTAGTGGTTTATGCAAGTTAAGCGTTTTTTCGCCGCCGATATGCGTCAGGCCATGAAGCTGGTTCGTGATGAGCTGGGCGCTGATGCCGCCATCATTGGCAACCGCCGCATTGCCGGCGGCGTCGAGCTGACGGCGGCGCTGGATTACAAATTGTCGGCGCTGGCGCCGCGGGTTCCGAACATTGAACTCGAAGATGAGCTGCGCAAGACCCAGTCGCGCATCGTCACCGCTCAGGCCGAGTTGAGCCTGCGTGGCGAAGCCGATGGCAATAGCAATCGCCAGATCTTCGCCGGCCTGCCGTTGACCGCTGGCCTGCCGCTGACCGCTGCTGAACCGCTGAGCGAGCCGACTTACGCCGCACCAGCGCGTCCGGCCCCGGCGCCTGCGCAGTCTTCCGGTGGTGTTGATCCGCGTGCACTGGATTCGATGCGTTTTGAATTGAACAGCCTGCGCGAACTGATGGAAGTGCAGCTTGGCACGCTGGCCTGGAATCAGTTGCAAGGCAAGCGTCCGGCGCAAGCCAACCTGTATCGTCGTCTGCAACGTATCGGTCTCTCCGGTCCGTTGTCGCGCGATCTGCTGGCGATGATCACCGATATCGAAGAACCTCGTCAGGCCTGGCGCATGCTGCTGGCGCACCTGGCGCGGATGATCGCCGTACCGGAAGTCGAGCCGCTGGAAGAAGGCGGGGTGATCGCCATGGTCGGTCCGGCAGGTATGGGCAAGACCACCACGCTGGCTAAACTCGCTGCCCGTTATGTGCTTAAGTACGGCGCGCAGAACGTTGCGCTGGTGAGCATGGACAGTTTCCGTATCGGCGCTCAGGAACAATTGAAGACCCTGGGTCGTATCCTCAATGTGCCGGTGACGCACGTCGACCCGGGCCAATCGCTGGTGCAGGCGCTGGATCCATTGCTGCGCAAGCGCGTGGTGCTGATCGATACCGCGGGCCTGCAAGCCAGCGATCCGGCACTGCGCATGCAGCTCGAAAGTCTGGCCGGGCGAGGCATCCGTTCAAAAAATTATCTGGTCTTGGCAACCACCAGCCAGAAACAGGTTCTAACCGCCGCTTATCATAGTTACAAGCGTTGCGGGCTTGCCGGGTGCATCCTGACTAAACTGGATGAAACGGCCAGCCTTGGCGAAGTGTTGAGCCTGGCGATCAGTCATGAATTGCCGGTCGCGTACCTGACCGATGGCCCACGGATTCCGGATGATCTGCATCTGCCGCGCCGTCATCAACTGGTCAGCCGCGCCGTCAGCGTGCAAATGCAGGAAGAACCCAGCGAAGAAGCCATGGCTGACATGTTCGCTGATATCTATCACAGCCCGACCAAGCAGGTAGGCTGAGGTATTCATGAACAGTTTTTGTACCTACATCGATGGTCTGCCATGCATTGTTCAGGTTGTGAACGCGCAGCCAGTAATGTGGCCTCCGTCTATGCAAGACAAGGTAAAGAAATAACATGGGCAGCATGCATCCCGTACAGGTGATCGCGGTGACCGGCGGCAAAGGTGGCGTCGGGAAAACTAACGTGTCAGTGAACTTGTCGCTGGCGCTGGCAGAGCTTGGCCGTCGGGTCATGCTGCTGGACGCCGATCTGGGACTGGCGAACGTCGACGTTCTGCTGGGGCTGACCCCCAAACGCACGCTGGCCGATGTGATCGAAGGCCGCTGCGAACTGCGCGACGTGCTGTTGCAAGGCCCGGGCGGAATTCGCATCGTGCCGGCGGCGTCCGGCACCCAGAGCATGGTTCACCTGAGCCCGGCGCAACATGCCGGCCTGATTCAGGCCTTCAGCGACATCGGCGACAATCTCGACGTGCTGGTGATCGACACCGCTGCGGGCATTGGTGACTCGGTAGTCAGTTTCGTGCGCGCGGCGCAGGAAGTGTTGCTGGTGGTTTGCGACGAGCCGACTTCGATCACCGACGCCTACGCACTGATCAAACTGTTGAACCGTGATTACGGCATGAACCGCTTCCGCGTCCTGGCCAACATGGCGCAGAGCCCGCAGGAGGGCCGTAACCTGTTCGCCAAGTTGACCAAGGTCACGGATCGCTTCCTTGATGTGGCCCTACAATACGTCGGCGCCGTGCCCTACGACGAAAGCGTGCGCAAGGCCGTGCAGAAGCAGCGTGCAGTCTATGAAGCCTTTCCGCGTTCCAAGTGCGCACTGGCGTTCAAGGCCATCGCGCAGAAGGTCGACACCTGGCCACTGCCGGCCAACCCGCGTGGCCACCTTGAGTTTTTCGTCGAGCGCCTCGTGCAGCAAACGGCAGGGCCCGTGCTATGACAGCCAGCGGTATGAATTACTACAAGAAGTCGGCGCGTGACGCGCAGTACGAACTGATCGAGCGTTACGCGCCACTGGTCAAGCGCATTGCCTACCACTTGCTGGCACGCCTGCCGGCCAGCGTGCAGGTCGAGGATCTGATCCAGGCCGGCATGATCGGTCTGCTTGAAGTCTCGACCAAATACGACGCCAGCAAAGGTGCCAGTTTCGAAACGTACGCGGGCATTCGAATCCGCGGCGCGATGCTCGACGAAGTGCGCAAAGGGGACTGGGCGCCACGCTCGGTTCACCGCAACACCCGTATGGTCAGCGACGCAATTCGCGCAATTGAAGCTAAAACCGGCCGTGATGCTAAAGATCACGAGGTTGCGGCCGAACTCCAATTGAGTCTCGACGATTACTACGGGATTTTGAATGACACCCTGGGCAGTCGCTTGTTCAGTTTCGACGACCTGTTGCAGGACGGCGAACACGAAGGGCTGCACGAGGATGGCGCCAGTGCTCATCTTGAGCCGTCACGCGATCTGGAAGATGAACGCTTCCAGGCAGCGCTGGCGGACGCGATTGCCAATTTGCCGGAGCGTGAGCGACTGGTGTTGGCGCTGTACTACGACGAAGAGCTGAACCTCAAGGAGATCGGTGAAGTCCTTGGCGTCAGTGAATCGCGGGTCAGCCAGTTACACAGCCAGTGCGCGGCCCGTTTGCGGGGGCGTTTGGGGGAGTGGCGAGCGCGCTGAAGGCAGTGTGGGGACACTGCGAACGAGGCCGGTGCGGTGATGAGCGGCACCGGTCTTGCTCCGTTGTGTTCCAGACAGTCTTCGAGTGCTACGCCGGAATGATTGAAATGGCGCGTCCAGGTGCTGGGCGCGTTTAAGACTGCTTGGAGGTCGAATTGGACAAAAACATGAAAATCCTCATCGTTGATGACTTCTCAACGATGCGGCGGATCATCAAGAACCTGCTGCGTGATCTGGGGTTCACCAACACCGTCGAGGCCGACGATGGCATTACCGCCATTCCGGTACTCAACAGCGGAAACATCGACTTTCTGGTAACGGACTGGAACATGCCGGGCATGACCGGTATCGACCTGCTGCGCCACGTGCGTGCCGATGAAAAACTCAAGCACCTGCCCGTGCTGATGGTGACCGCTGAAGCCAAGCGCGAACAGATCATCGAAGCGGCCCAGGCCGGTGTTAACGGCTACGTGGTCAAACCTTTCACGGCCCAGGCGTTGAAAGAAAAAATCGAGAAGATTTTCGAACGCATCGGCTGATGAACGCGCGGGGGAGCTATGGAGCATAACGAATCTTCACAGGGCGATTTCGAGTCGACCCTGAAAAAACACGCGGTCGAACTGGTCGAAAGCCTTGAAAAAGGCAGGTTCGGCGACGCTGTGCAACTGATCCATGAGCTCAATCAGACCCGTGACCGCGGCCTGTATCAGGAAGTGGGCAAGCTCACGCGCGAACTGCACAGTGCGATTGTCAACTTTCAGATCGATCCGCACATGCCGCAGGCTGAGGAAGTGTCGCAAATCACCGACGCCACCGAGCGTCTGGGCTATGTGGTCAAGCTGACAGAAGCCGCGGCCAACCGCACCATGGATCTGGTGGAAAGCGCCACGCCGCTGGTCAATGGCCTGGCTGAAGAAGCCCAGGCGCTGAGCACCGATTGGGGCCGCTTCATGCGTCGCGAGGTCGGGGCTGAAGAGTTCCGTGAACTGGCGCGCCGGGTCGACGGTTTTCTGTCGCGCAGCAGCACGGACAACCGTGCGGTGTCGGGCAATCTGAACGACATCCTCCTCGCCCAGGATTACCAGGACCTCACCGGTCAGGTGATCAAGCGTGTGACGCAACTGGTCACCGAAGTCGAAAGCAATTTGCTCAAACTCGTGCTCATGGCCAGTCAGGTGGACCGCTTTGCGGGCATCGAACATGACCGTGAGGCGATGCTTGCAGAAAAAGATCCACAAAAACATCTCTCGCAGGGTGAAGGTCCGCAGATTCATGCCGATAAACGAGAAGACGTTGTGTCCGGTCAGGACGATGTGGACGATTTGTTATCCAGCCTTGGGTTCTAGAGTTTTGGAATTTTAGGTTTTTTGGGTTTTTAGACCTGTAGGAGCACCCCATTAATGAGCTTCGGCGCCGATGAAGAGATCCTTCAGGATTTCCTGGTTGAGGCCGGCGAGATTCTTGAGCAACTGTCCGAACAACTGGTCGAGCTGGAAAGCCGTCCGGATGATGCAGATCTGCTCAATGCAATTTTTCGCGGTTTCCACACTGTAAAAGGGGGCGCCGGCTTCCTTCAGCTCAACGAGCTGGTGGAGTGCTGTCACATCGCCGAAAACGTGTTCGACATCCTGCGTAAGGGTGAGCGGCGCGTTGATGCAGAACTGATGGACGTTGTCCTCGAAGCACTGGACGCGGTGAACAGCATGTTCAGCGAAGTCCGCGAACGTGCACCGATCACGGCGGCCACCCCGCAGCTGCTGGCCGCCCTGGCGCGTCTGGCCGAGCCGCAAACGGCGGACGAAGCCCCGGCATCTCCCGTGGCCGAGATGATCGAAGACCTGGTCGTCGAAGGCGATTCGGGCGACGTCACCGATAACGAATTTGAACAACTGCTGGACTCGCTGAACGCCGTCAAGGCTGAAGCCCAAGCCCCGGCGGCTGCTGCGCCTGCGCCAGCTGCCGATGCGGCCGCCAGCGATGAAATTACCGATGCCGAGTTCGAGTCATTGCTCGATCAGTTGCACGGTAAAGGCCAGTTCGCGGCTGACGCTGTAGCACCGGCGGCTCCGGCGGCTCCGGCAGCACCGGCGGCGGGCGACAGCTCGGACATCACCGATGACGAATTCGAAGCGTTGCTCGATCAGTTGCACGGCAAAGGCAATTTCGCCGTTGATGCGCTGGAGTCGGCGATTGCCTCGGCACCTGCTGCGCCAGCCGCACCGGCGGCCGCCGCTGCCGGCAGCGATCTGATCAGCGATCACGAGTTCGAATCGCTGCTCGACGAATTGCATGGCAAAGGCAAGTTCTCTGAAGTTGGCACCGCTGCTACGGGTTCCGCTTCGACTGTTGCCACGCCAGCCGCCAAGGCCCCGGCCGCTGCTGCGCCCAAACCTGCGGCCAAGCCTGAACCAAAAGCCGAAACGCCAAAACCGGCTGCCGCTGCCGCACCGGCGCCTGCCCGCGCTCCAGCAGCACCGCCACCGGAAAAACCGGCGAGCGAAGCCGAGACGACTGTGCGGGTCGACACCGCGCGTCTCGACGAAATCATGAACATGGTCGGCGAACTGGTGCTGGTGCGTAACCGTCTGGTGCGCCTGGGTCTGAACAGTGGTGACGAAGCCATGTCCAAAGCCGTGTCGAACCTGGACGTGGTGACGGCTGACTTGCAGACCGCGGTAATGAAAACCCGGATGCAGCCGATCAAGAAGGTCTTCGGGCGCTTCCCACGCCTGGTTCGAGACCTGGCGCGTCAGCTCAAGAAAGAGATCAACCTGGAACTGGTCGGCGAAGAAACCGACCTGGACAAAAACCTTGTCGAGGCTCTGGCCGACCCGCTGGTCCACTTGGTGCGCAACGCGGTCGACCACGGTATCGAATCGCCGGAAGAACGTGAAGATTCAGGCAAGGCGCGGGGCGGCAAAGTCGTTCTGGCGGCCGAGCAGGAAGGCGATCACATTCTTCTGTCGATCTCCGATGACGGCAAAGGCATGGACCCGAACGTTCTGCGTGCCATCGCGGTAAAACGCGGTGTGATGGACAAGGACGCGGCCGATCGCCTGAGCGATAGCGAGTGCTACAACCTGATCTTCGCCCCGGGCTTCTCGACCAAGACCGAGATCTCCGACGTGTCCGGCCGCGGTGTCGGCATGGACGTGGTGAAGACCAAGATTTCCCAGCTCAACGGTTCGATCAACATCTACTCGACCAAGGGCCAGGGCTCGAAGATTGTCATCAAGGTACCGCTGACGCTTGCGATCATGCCGACCCTGATGGTGATGCTCGGCAATCAGGCGTTCGCGTTCCCGTTGGTCAACGTCAACGAAATCTTCCACCTCGACCTGTCGACGACCAACGTCGTGGACGGCCAGGAAGTGGTGATCGTGCGGGACAAGGCGCTGCCATTGTTCTACCTCAAGCGCTGGCTGGTCAGCTCCGCCGCTCACGAAGAGCAGCGCGAAGGCCATGTGGTGATCCTTTCGGTGGGCACTCAGCGGATCGGCTTCGTCGTCGATCAACTGGTCGGCCAGGAAGAAGTGGTCATCAAGCCATTGGGCAAAATGCTGCAGGGCACTCCGGGCATGTCCGGCGCCACCATCACCGGTGACGGCCGCATTGCACTGATTCTCGATGTTCCAAGCATGCTCAAGCGTTACGCCGCACGGCGTATTTGAATCCGGGGCAGCGGGGCGATAACGTCCCGCTGCACCTAATGGAGTGTTTATGGCAGTCAAAGTCCTGGTGGTGGACGATTCGGGTTTTTTCCGCCGCCGCGTCTCGGAAATTCTTTCTGCGGATCCGAGCATCCAGGTTGTCGGCACGGCAACCAACGGTAAAGAGGCGATCGATCAGGCCCTGGCCCTCAAGCCAGACGTGATCACCATGGACTACGAGATGCCGATGATGGATGGCATCACGGCTGTGCGGCATATCATGCAGCGCTGTCCGACCCCGGTCTTGATGTTCTCCTCGCTGACACACGAAGGCGCCCGGGTCACCCTGGATGCGCTGGATGCCGGCGCGGTGGATTTCCTGCCGAAGAATTTCGAAGACATCTCCCGCAATCCGGAGAAGGTCAAGCAACTGCTGTGCGAGAAGGTGCACAGCATCTCGCGCAGTAATCGTCGTTTCAGTGGCTATAGCGCACCGGCTCCGGTGGCTGCGCCTGCGCCGACACCCACGCCAGCGGCGTCGAGCTTCAGCAGCCACAGCAGCGCTGCGGCTCGTCCGGCACCTGCTCCGGCGCCCACCCGCACTTCGGCCGCCAGCGCATCGTCGCCCGCGCCGAAACGCAAGGCCTACAAACTGGTTGCCATCGGTACGTCGACTGGCGGCCCGGTTGCCCTGCAACGCGTCTTGACGCAATTGCCGGCCAACTTCCCGGCACCGATTGTCTTGATCCAGCACATGCCGGCGGCGTTCACCAAGGCGTTCGCCGAGCGACTCGACAAGCTTTGCCGCATCAGCGTCAAGGAAGCCGAGGATGGCGACATCCTGCGTCCGGGCCTCGCGTTGCTGGCGCCGGGTGGCAAGCAAATGATGATCGACGGCCGTGGTGCGGTGAAAATCCTCCCGGGCGACGAGCGCCTGAATTACAAGCCGTGCGTGGACATTACTTTCGGTTCTGCCGCGAAATCCTACGGTGACAAAGTTCTGGCGGTGGTACTGACCGGCATGGGCGCCGACGGCCGTGAGGGCGCGCGTCTGCTCAAGCAGGGCGGTAGCTCGGTGTGGGCGCAAGACGAAGCCAGTTGCGTGATCTACGGCATGCCGATGGCCATCGTCAAAGCCGATCTCGCTGACGCGGTGTACGGTCTGGACGATATCGGCAAGCACATCGTCGAGGCGTGTATCTGATGGATGTTCTAAGCCTTATCGGGATCATCATGGCGTTCGTCGCCATCATCGGCGGTAACTACCTTGAAGGTGGTCACCTCGGTGCGCTGGCCAACGGCCCGGCGGCACTGATCGTACTGGGCGGCACCATCGGTGCTGCGCTGCTGCAATCACCGATGAGCGCGTTCAAACGCGCGATGCAGATCCTCGCCTGGATCTTCTTTCCGCCGCGAGTCGACCTGGCGGGCGGCATTGATCGGGTGGTCAACTGGAGCCTCACTGCGCGCAAGGAAGGTTTGCTGGGGCTGGAAGGCGTGGCCGACGCCGAACCCGACAGCTACTCGCGCAAAGGCCTGCAACTGCTGGTCGACGGTGCCGAGCCGGAAGCGATCCGCAGCATTCTTGAAGTGGATTTCTACACCCAGGAAGCGCGCGACGTCGAAGCGGCCAAAGTCTTTGAAAGCATGGGCGGCTACGCGCCGACCATCGGCATCATCGGTGCGGTAATGGGCCTGATTCATGTCATGGGCAACCTTGCCGATCCGACGCAATTGGGTAGCGGCATCGCCGTGGCTTTTGTCGCCACCATTTATGGTGTGGCCAGCGCCAACCTGATCCTGCTGCCGGTGGCGGCCAAACTGAAGTCAATCGCGTTGCGGCAGTCGCGTTATCGCGAAATGTTGTTGGAAGGGATCCTGTCGATCGCCGAAGGTGAAAACCCTCGCTCCATTGAGTTGAAGCTGCAAGGCTTCATGGATTAAGGGACTGACCTCATGGCTCGTCGTCGCCACCAGGAAGAACACGTCAACCACGAGCGCTGGCTCGTGTCCTACGCGGACTTCATCACCTTGCTGTTCGCGTTCTTCGTGGTGATGTACTCGATCTCGTCGATCAATGAAGGCAAGTACAAGGTCATTTCCGAAGCGCTGATCGGCGTCTTCACCGACTCCGACCGCTCGCTCAAGCCGATTCCGATTGGCGACGAACGACCCAAGACCGTGACCCCGGCCAAGCCGTTGGTCAAGGATGCCGATCAGGTCGACGCCGGTATCGCCGGTGCCAGTGATCCGCTGAAAAGCATCGCCGATGACATCAGCGCCGCGTTCGGCGACTTGATCGCCTCCAACCAGATGACCGTGCGCGGTAACGAGTTGTGGGTCGAGATCGAACTCAATTCCAGCCTGTTGTTCGGCAGCGGTGACGCCATGCCGAGTGACGTCGCCTTCAACATCATCGACAAGGTCGCGGCGATCCTCAAACCGTTCGACAACCCGATCCACGTCGAAGGTTTTACTGACGACCAGCCGATTCGCACTGCGCAGTACCCAACCAACTGGGAGCTGTCTTCGGCGCGCTCGGCGAGCATCGTGCGTATGTTGGCGATGCAGGGCGTGAACCCCGGTCGCCTGGCGTCGGTGGGTTACGGCCAATTCCAGCCGGTAGCCAACAACGCCACGGCCGAAGGCCGAGCGAAAAACCGTCGTGTGGTGCTGGTGGTGTCGCGAAATCTCGATGTGCGTCGCAGCCTTACGGGCACCGGAACGGCCAACGCCAAACCGGATGCCGCACTCAAGCGTGCTGGCACACAAACTGCACCGACCGTGGTCAAGACGCCGGGACGCGAGAGTGCCGTCAATTCTCCGTCGCCCGCATTAACACGCTGAGCTATGTCTCGGTCGAGCATATCGGCCGGGAGGAACGAACCGAATGAGAGTCTGGGCAGTCGCCAATCAAAAGGGTGGTGTTGGTAAAACCACATCTTCCATCGCTTTAGCCGGGTTGCTGGCCGAGGCGGGCAAGCGCGTGGTTGTGGTCGATCTCGACCCGCACGGCTCGATGACCAGCTATTTCGGCTATGACCCCGACAGCCTGGAACACAGCAACTACGATCTTTTTCTGCACAAGGGCAGCGTGCCGCAAGGCCTGCCGGGGCAGTTGCTGCTGTCGACCAGCGACGAACGTATTTCCCTGCTGCCATCGAGCACCGCACTCGCGACCCTTGAGCGTCAGTCGCCGGGGCAGAGTGGTCTGGGGCTGGTGATCGCCAAGAGTCTGGCGCAGTTGTGGCAGGATTTCGATTACGCCGTGATCGACAGCCCACCGTTGCTCGGCGTGCTGATGGTCAACGCCCTCGCGGCGAGCCAGCAACTGGTGATTCCGGTGCAGACCGAGCATCTGGCGGTCAAAGGCCTGGAACGCATGGTCAACACCCTGGCAATGATCAACCGCTCGCGCAAACAGGCGCTGCCGTTCAGCATCGTGCCGACCCTGTTTGACCGCCGCACCCAGGCGTCGCTGGGCACCTTGCGCGTACTGCGCGACAAATTTCCGGACGAGATCTGGCAGGGTTACATCCCGGTCGATACGCGTCTGCGCGATGCCAGCCGTGCCGGTGTCACGCCGTCGCAATTCGACGGCAAGAGCCGTGGCGTGCTGGCCTACCGCGCGTTGCTCAAGCATCTGCTGGCGCAACAACTTGTTCCGCAGGTGGCCTGAGCATGAATCGGCCGCTGAAGTTGACGTCCAAGCCGCAGTTGGCTTTGCAGTCTTATCTGGACAGTTTGTTGGAGGAAATTCCCGACGAATTGCCGGCGCAGGTGGCGGCGCAGCCTGAGGTGATTGAAAGCGCTGAAGCGCTGGATGAATTTCAGGCGGCGGTACTGGAAGAGCAGGCGCGTGATGCACAAAAAGCTGTTGCGCCTGTGGCCGTGCCTGCCGTCGCACCCGTCGCCAAGGCGCCAGTGGCGTTGATCGAAGAAGCCGAACCGGTTCGCGCCTCGGTTTCGACGTTGGCACCGCTGCTGCAAACCCAATTGCTCAAGACCGCGCCAGAACCGGCAGTGATCGAGCCTGCACCGGTCGTCCCTGCACCCGTCGAACAGACGCTGGTCCCGCCACTGGTTGAAGTGCATCTGCCGCCGAGCAACACACCGCCACCGGTGGAAACCGACGGCCGTCCAGCGTGGGCATCGGAAGCTTTCGAATGTTTGCTGTTCGACGTTGCCGGATTGACGCTGGCGGTGCCGCTGGTGTGCCTCGGTTCGATCTATTCGCTGGCCGGTCACGAGCTGACGCCGCTGTTCGGTCAGCCAGAATGGTTTCTCGGGATCCTGCCGAGTCAGGCTGGAAACCTGAAAGTTCTCGATACCGCGCGGTGGGTCATGCCGGATCGCTATCGCGATGATTTCCGTCAGGGCTTGCAGTACGTGATTTCGGTACAAGGTTACGAGTGGGGCCTGGCGGTGCATCAGGTCAGTCGCTCGTTGCGTCTGGACCCGAATGAAATCAAATGGAGAAGTCACCGGGGTCAGCGGCCATGGCTCGCCGGCACGGTGATTGAGCACATGTGTGCATTGCTTGACGTTTCCGCGCTGGCCGAATTGATCGCCAGCGGCGGGGCAAAGCAATTGGGCGGCAACAAGCCGCTACATAAACCGACATAGCAGCCGACATAACAAGTAGGCGATGGCATTGTTGAATGCCACCACACAGAACACACACCGCCCAGTGCGGTTTTTTCGAGGGGTCAGGGTATGAGTAGTCAGGCGACGAATGCAAAAGGTTCTGAAGATCCGATCCTGCAATGGGTGACCTTCAAACTGGACAACGAAACCTACGGCATCAACGTGATGCGCGTTCAGGAAGTCCTGCGTTACACCGAGATCGCTCCGGTGCCGGGTGCACCCAGCTACGTGCTGGGCATCATCAACCTGCGCGGTAACGTGGTCACCGTGATCGACACCCGCCAGCGCTTCGGCCTGAGCACCGGCGAGATCAGCGACAACACCCGTATCGTCATCATCGAAGCCGACAAGCAAGTGGTTGGCATCATGGTCGACAGCGTGGCCGAAGTGGTTTACCTGCGTCAGTCGGAAATCGAAACCGCACCGAACGTCGGTAACGAAGAATCGGCCAAGTTCATCCAGGGCGTGTGCAACAAGAACAACGAGTTGCTGATCCTGGTCGAGCTGGACAAGATGATGAGCGAAGAAGAATGGTCGGAACTGGAGAGCATCTGATTGATTCTCGAGGTGGCGGTCATTGTCCTGTTCCTTTTCTGGGCAGGCACGCTGGCAATGTTTCTGGCGTACATCAAGGCGCAAAAGGTTATCGCGGCACAACAGGCTCAGGGCGATGCGCTGCGTGATCAGCGCATCAAAGAGCTGGCCAAGCGTGTCGATGATTACCAGAACGGCAACGTGCGCATGGGTGAAGCCCTGCACGAGTTGCGCGCGGTCGTCGGTCCTTTGCCGGACAAGATTGTTCAGTTGGAACAGCGCGACCCTTCCAGCCTATCGTTCGCCCAGGCGGCGAAACTGGTGGGCATGGGCGCGAGCGTCGATGAGCTGACTCAGTCCTGTGGCTTGACCCAGGCTGAGGCGGAGTTGATGCGCAAGTTGCACAAGAGCAGCTAGAAGTTTCGAGTTTCGAGCGGCAAGCAATATCAAAAGATCGCAGCGTTCGGCAGCGCCTACAGGGAAACTCATTCCAATGTAGGCGCTGGCGAAGCTGCGATTTTTTGCTTTTAGGCCTTAATCATCATCCCCTCGTTCGGTGACATCCTTCTCGACCATCGGCGCATCCGGATCATGCCCCTCGGGGAATTTCCCCTTCAGGTTCCACGCAAACGCGATGATCTCGGCAATGGTGCGATACAGCTCTTCGGGAATGCTGTCGCCCAGTTCCATGCGCGCCAGCAAGCGCACCAGTTCAGCGTTTTCATAAATCGGCACTTCGCAGTCGCGGGCAATGCGCAGGATTTCTTCGGCCAGTTCCTCGTCACCCTTGGCGGTGAGGGTCGGGGCGTGGTTGCCGTCGTATTTGAGGGCGATGGCCTGGCGTGGAGCGGTAGCGTCGTTCATGCAGTTTCATCAACCCAGCGGTGTTCGAGACGGGTTTGGTTGCCTTGCGGCGGGGTGCCGTGGTGGCAGTCGAGATCGCCGACATTCAAGCCGCGATCCAGCAGGCGCTGGCGTAGCGCGGCCAGATTGTTTTCGATCAGGTCAGCGGTGTAAGGACGTTCGGCCCAGAGCTGACTCGACAGGCTGCCACTGATCAACTGCGCCTGAATCTGCATGGGCCCCAGCGGTTCCATGTCGAACGCCAGATCGACGCGCCACAATTGTTGCCTGGGTTCGCGTTCGTCGCGGCGCTCGTTGGATTGAGGCTCTTTTTCCGGCGCCTCTTCGCGCTGGAACTTGACCTGCAGCGGCACGATGTCCTGCAGGTTGCGCATGGGGATTTCCAGTTGCCAGGTGCTGAGCAGGCGCCCGTCATCGGTGACGCCAGTCTGTTCCAGGCTCGACAACTGATGGCTTTGCAGGCGTGAAACCGCAGCGGCCGCCAGGCGCAACAGATGCTCCAGATCGCCTTCGCCTTCCAGGCTTTGCAGCAAGCGGTCGGGCAGCGGAAAGCCGCCGGGCACCGGTTTGGCACTGACCTGGCCGAGGGTGCCGAGGGCGTTGCGCACGAAGCTCGGCAGCGCTTGCGCCAGTGTGTTGGCGGCGAGGATAGCGTTGAAACTGGTGCTGCTCGGCAACCCAGGCGTCAGTTGCGCGATCAGCTTGAGCAGATCGGCTTTCATGTCCGGAGCCAGCGTCGGGGTTTGTCCGGTCAGCAGTTTCGCTTCGAGGAACGCGCCGCTGTTGGCCAGCGCCAAGGCAACGCCTTTGGCCGTGCTCATTTGCTGCACATCCGGCAGGCCGGCGAGCAGTTTGTTGACGGCGGCGCGCACATCCGCCGACGTCTGATCGGTGGCTGGCGGCAGGCTTTGCAGCACCTTCAACAATCCATCCAGCGAACCTTGGCGGCTTTGCTGACCGACCAGTTGCTGGCTCACCGCCAATTGCTCCTGACGACTGCTCAGCGGTACGAATGTAAGGGTTTGGGAATCCTGTACCCGTGCCGAAAGCAAGGTGCCGATGCGCAGCGGCTGTGGGCTGTCGACGGTCAACGTGCTGCCGCTTAGCGCGGTATTGAGCAGGCTGACCATCGAACGAAAAACCGTCGCTTGCCCCGGTGGCTGCGGCAACGCCTGCGAAGTCACCACTTTGCCCTGTAGCAATGTGCCGACCGGCAATTGCGCGGTATCGATGCGAGTGAGGGTGGCGACGCTGCTGGCAATCGCCTGCTGCACGGTAATCGCCAGATTGCCCGCCGACGGCTGAGTGATCGCCAGACTGGTGCCTTGCGCCAACGGCAGGTTGCTGGTCGCTTGCACGGTGGTTTGCCGACCGCTGTCGAGGGTCACCTTGAGCAGCAGTTGAAAGGTCTGATCCGCCTGTTTGAGCGATAACACCTCGGCCTTGGCGCTCTGGCCGGCACCGATCAAGCCTTCGACCGGGGTCAGCAGTTTGAGCAACTCACCCACCTGCGGGCGAGCATTCGCCGGGGTGGTTGGCGGGAGCGGGAGGATGTTCATTTCGCCTGTCATACGCGGACACAACCTGAGGAAATTGCACTCTTGAGAGTAAGGCACGGCATGTATAATGCCGCCCGTCTTGCGCTTCGTTCAAAAAACATAGCAATTGTTTGACGCAGCTCTCTAGATCGAGCCGTCAATGCATCTATGCTGCATCTCTTTAACGGCCGTGCCAGAGCCGACTTGAACCGTATAAGGCCCGTGATCCCTTGACCAGTCCTGTCCTGCAAACTGTTGCCCTCGCGTGTGAACGTGATCTGCGGCTGCTTTTCGAAAATCTCGAATTGAGGCTGGCCAGTGGCGATATGGTGCAGATCAGCGGGCCCAACGGCAGCGGTAAAACCAGTCTTTTGCGGTTGTTGTCCGGTTTGATGCAGCCGACCAGCGGCCAGGTGTTGCTCAACGGTCAGCCCCTGACCGAACAGCCGGCCGAACTGGCGCGCAACCTGTTGTGGATCGGCCACGCCGCCGGAATCAAGGATCTGCTGACCCCGGAAGAAAATCTGTCCTGGCTTTGCGCCCTGCATCAACCCGCCGAACGCGAGTCGATCTGGCAAGCGCTGGCAGCCGTAGGATTGCGCGGATTCGAAGATGTTCCCTGTCACACGCTTTCCGCCGGGCAACAACGCCGCGTGGCGCTGGCGCGGTTGTATCTCGACAGCCCTCCACTTTGGATTCTCGACGAACCCTTCACCGCCCTCGACAAGCAGGGCGTGGCGCAACTCGAAGCGCATCTGGCGAGCCACTGCGAACGCGGAGGCCTCGTTGTATTGACCACACACCACACACTGAGCCGGATGCCGGCCGGTTATCGCGACATCGATCTGGGGAACTGGGCTGTATGAGTGTGTTTGGCCTGCTGGTTGCCCGTGAATCCCGACTGCTGTTTCGCCGCCCGGCGGAACTGGCCAATCCGCTGATTTTCTTCGCCATCGTCATCGCGTTGTTCCCGCTGGCCGTCGGCCCGGAAACTCAAGTGTTGCAAAACCTGTCCCCGGGGTTAGTCTGGGTGGCGGCGCTTTTGTCGGTCCTGCTCTCGCTGGACGGGCTGTTTCGCAGTGACTTCGAAGACGGCTCCCTTGAGCAGTGGGTCCTTTCGTCGCACCCGCTACCACTTCTGGTCTTGGCCAAGGTGCTGGCACACTGGCTTTTCTCCGGTCTGGCACTGGTTCTGCTCTCGCCCTTACTGGCGTTGATGCTGGGTTTACCTGCCGCGTGTCTGCCGGTTTTGTTGCTTTCGTTGTTGCTGGGCACACCGGTGCTGAGCTTGCTCGGTGCGGTGGGCGCGGCACTGACGGTCGGTTTGAAGCGTGGCGGCCTGTTGCTGGCGCTGCTGATTCTGCCGTTGTACATCCCGGTATTGATCCTCGGCAGTGGCGCCTTGCAGGCGGCGTTGCAAGGCATGCCGGCGACCGGGTATCTGCTGTGGCTGGGTAGCCTGACCGCCCTGGCGATCACCCTGACACCGTTTGCAATAGCTGCTGGCCTGAAGATCAGCGTCGGCGAATAATAATGAGGTCTGATCATTTTTTGATCGCTTTTTTTTAAAGAAAAAGCATGACCCTTTGCCAGCTCGCGACGATGAGCGGCACCCGTGATGGAAACAGTATGAACTGGACCTGGTTTCACAAGCTCGGCTCGCCCAAGTGGTTTTACGGCATCAGCAGCAAGTTGCTGCCGTGGCTGAGCATCGCAGCGTTGCTGCTGATTGGCGTCGGCGTGGTCTGGGGCTTGGCCTTCGCGCCGCCGGACTATCAGCAAGGCAACAGCTTTCGCATCATCTATATCCACGTGCCCGCTGCGATGCTCGCTCAGTCGATCTACGTGATGCTGGCGGTGTGCGGTGTGGTCGGGCTGGTGTGGAAGATGAAACTGGCCGACGTCGCCCTGCAATGCGCCGCTCCGATCGGCGCGTGGATGACTGCCGTGGCGCTGGTGACCGGGGCGATCTGGGGTAAACCGACCTGGGGGTCGTGGTGGGTCTGGGATGCGCGGCTGACTTCAATGCTGATTCTGCTGTTCCTGTATTTCGGCGTGATCGCATTGGGCAATGCGATCAGCAACCGCGACAGCGCCGCCAAGGCCTGCGCGGTGCTGGCCATCGTCGGCGTGATCAACATCCCGATCATCAAGTACTCGGTGGAGTGGTGGAACACCCTGCACCAGGGCGCGACCTTCACCCTCACCGAAAAACCGGCGATGCCGGCCGAGATGTGGCTGCCGCTGCTGCTGACGGTGCTGGGTTTCTACTGCTTCTTCGGCGCCGTGCTGTTGCTGCGCATGCGCCTTGAAGTGCTCAAACGTGAAGCCCGCGCCAGTTGGGTCAAAGAAGAAGTGCAGAACAGTCTGGAGGCCTCGCGATGATTTTTGCTTCATTCGGCGATTTCCTCGCCATGGGCCATCATGGCCTGTATGTCTGGTCGGCCTACGGCATCTGTCTGGCGGTGCTGATCTACAACGTGGTGAAGCCCATCGCGGCCCGCAAGCACTATCTGCAACAAGAGGCGCGTCGTCTGCGCCGGGAGAACGGCAAGTGAATCCGCTGCGCAAAAAACGTCTGATCATCATTCTGGCCATTCTGGTCGGGGTCGGCGCTGCCGTCGGCCTGGCCTTGAGCGCCCTGCAGCAGAACATCAATCTGTTTTACACCCCGACCCAGATCGCCAACGGCGAAGCACCGCACGACACGCGCATCCGTGCCGGCGGCATGGTCGAGAAGGGCTCGCTGCAACGTTCGCCGGACTCGCTGGACGTCAAATTCGTCGTCACCGACTTCAACAAAGCCGTGACCATCACCTATCGCGGCATCCTCCCGGATCTGTTCCGCGAAGGGCAGGGCATCGTGGCCCTGGGCAAGATCAACGCCGATGGCGTGGTCGTCGCCGATGAAGTGCTGGCCAAGCACGACGAGAAGTACATGCCGCCGGAAGTAACCAAAGCGTTGAAAGACAGCGGTCAATCCGCGCCGACTCAAGCGAAGGAGGGTTGATCGATGACTTCGGCGATTTTTATTCCTGAGTTGGGTCATCTGGCGATGATTCTGGCGCTGTGTTTTGCGCTGGTGCAGGCCGTGGTGCCGCTGTTCGGTGCCTGGCGCGGCGACCGTTTGTGGATGGGCCTGGCCCAACCGGCGGCGTGGGGGCAGTTCGCGTTTCTGGTGTTTGCCTTCGGCTGCCTGACCTACGCCTTCATGACCGACGACTTCTCCGTGGCCTACGTTGCGATGAACTCCAACAGCGCCTTGCCGTGGTACTACAAATTCAGCGCCGTGTGGGGCGCCCACGAAGGTTCGTTGCTGTTGTGGGCGCTGATCCTGGGTGGCTGGACCTTCGCCGTGTCGGTATTTTCCCGCCAGTTGCCACAAGTCATGCTCGCCCGCGTATTGGCGGTGATGGGCATGATCAGCACCGGTTTCCTGCTGTTTCTGATCCTGACGTCGAACCCGTTCTCGCGCATCCTGCCGCAAATTCCGGCGGACGGTCGCGACCTCAATCCATTGCTGCAAGACATCGGCCTGATCGTCCATCCGCCGATGCTGTACATGGGTTATGTCGGTTTCTCGGTAGCCTTTGCCTTCGCCATCGCCGCACTGCTGGGGGGGCGTCTCGATGCCGCGTGGGCGCGTTGGTCGCGGCCATGGACCATCGTCGCCTGGGCCTTCCTCGGCATCGGCATCACGCTCGGTTCGTGGTGGGCCTACTACGAACTCGGCTGGGGCGGCTGGTGGTTCTGGGATCCGGTGGAAAACGCCTCGTTCATGCCCTGGCTGGTCGGCACCGCGTTGATTCACTCGCTGGCGGTCACGGAAAAACGTGGTGTGTTCAAGAGCTGGACCGTGTTGCTGGCGATTGCTGCGTTCTCGTTGAGCCTGCTCGGTACCTTCCTCGTGCGTTCCGGCGTGCTGACTTCGGTACATGCGTTCGCCTCCGACCCGGAGCGCGGCGTGTTCATCCTGATTTTCCTGCTGTTCGTGGTCGGCGGTTCGCTGACGCTGTTTGCGTTGCGCGCGCCGGTGGTCAAGAGCCAGGTCGGCTTTAACCTGTGGTCGCGGGAAACCCTGCTGCTGGGCAACAATCTGGTATTGGTTGTGGCAGCGTCGATGATTCTGCTCGGCACGTTGTACCCGCTGATTCTTGATGCCATCAGCGGCGCCAAACTGTCGGTCGGCCCGCCGTACTTCAACGCGCTGTTCATTCCATTGATGGCGTTGTTGATGATGGTGATGGCGGTTGGCGTGATCGTCCGTTGGAAAGACACCCCGGTGAAATGGCTGGCAAGCATGCTGACCCCGGTGTTGCTGGGCAGCGTCGCGCTGGCGGTGGTCGCCGGTGTCGCTTATGGCGATTTCAACTGGGCCGTTATCGCAACCTTCCTGCTCGCCGCGTGGGTGTTGCTTGCCGGCGTGCGCGATATTTTCGACAAGACTCGCCACAAAGGTCTGATCAAAGGTCTGCCGACCCTGACCCGCAGTTATTGGGGCATGCAGATCGCCCACCTCGGCATCGCCGTTTGCGCGCTGGGCGTGGTGTTGTCGAGCCAGAACAGTGCCGAACGCGACCTGCGTCTGGCGCCGGGCGAATCGATGGATCTGGCCGGTTATCACTTCGTCTTCGAAGGCGCCAAACACTTCGAAGGGCCGAATTTCACCTCCGACAGAGGCACCATTCGGGTGATCCGCGACGGCAAGGAAGTCAGTGTATTGCACCCGGAAAAACGCCTGTACACCGTACAGAGTTCGATGATGACCGAAGCCGGGATTGACGCCGGTTTCACCCGTGACCTCTACGTCGCCCTCGGTGAGCCGCTGGAAAACGGCGCGTGGGCGGTACGGGTTCACGTCAAACCGTTCGTGCGCTGGATCTGGTTCGGCGGTCTGCTGACCGGTCTGGGCGGATTGCTCGCGGCGCTGGATCGGCGTTATCGGGTCAAGGTGAAATCCAAAGTGCGTGAAGCGCTGGGCATGACGGGAGCGGCTGCATGAGACGTTGGTTGATGCTGGTACCCCTGGCGCTTTTCCTGCTGGTGGCAGTGTTTCTGTATCGCGGTCTGTACCTCGATCCGGCAGAGCTGCCGTCGGCGATGATCAACAAGCCGTTCCCGGAGTTTTCGCTGCCGGCGGTTCAGGGCGACAAGACCCTGACCAAGGCTGACATCCTCGGCAAACCGGCGTTGGTTAACGTCTGGGGCACCTGGTGCATTTCCTGCCGGGTCGAGCATCCGGTGCTGAACAAACTCGCCGAGCGTGGCGTGTTGATCTACGGGATCAACTACAAGGACGTCAACGCCGATGCCTTGAAGTGGCTGGCCGAATTCCACAATCCGTATCAACTGGACATCCGTGACGACGAAGGCTCGCTGGGGCTGAACCTCGGTGTCTACGGCGCGCCGGAAACCTTCTTCATCGACGCCAAGGGCATCATCCGCGACAAGTACGTCGGTGTGATCGACGAACAGGTCTGGCGCGAAAAACTCGCGGCCAAGTATCAGGCGCTGGTCGATGAGGCCAAGCCATGAAGCGTTTTTTAGCGGCTATTGTGTTGGGCTTGAGCCTGGTCGGTGTGGCCCATGCCGCGATCGACACCTACGAGTTCGCCAAGGAAGGTGATCGCGAACGTTTCCGCGAACTGACCAAAGAACTGCGTTGCCCCAAATGCCAGAACCAGGACATCGCCGATTCCAATGCACCGATTGCCGCTGACCTGCGCAAAGAGATTTTCCGCATGCTCGGCGAGGGCAAGGACAACCAGCAGATCATCGATTTCATGGTGGATCGCTACGGCGATTTCGTCCGCTACAAGCCCGCACTCAACGCCAAGACCGCGCTGCTGTGGTTCGGCCCGGCCGGCCTGCTGCTCGGTGGTTTCGTGGTGATCGCGGTGATCGTCCGCCGCCGTCGCGCACAACGCGCCGACACCCCGCAATCGCTGTCTACCGAAGAGCGTCAGCGCCTCGACCAACTGTTGGATAAAAACCAAGAATGATTGATTTCTGGCTTGCCGCAGGGCTGTTGCTTCTGGTCGCCCTGAGTTTTCTGCTGATCCCTGTATTGCGTGAACGCCGCGCCCAGCGTGAAGAGGATCGTACTGCCCTCAACGTTGCGTTGTATCAGGAACGTGTCGCCGAGTTGCAATCGCAGCAGGCCGAAGGTGTGCTGGATGCCGCGCAAATGGACAGCGGCCGCGCCGAAGCCGCGCGTGAATTGCTCGCCGACACCGAAGGCGTTACCGCGCCGCGTGTCTCGAAACTGGGTAAACCGCTGCCGCTGCTGGCCGCGGTGTTGGTGCCAGTGTTGGGTTTGGCCCTGTACCTGCACTTCGGCGCCGCCGACAAGGTCGAATTGACCCGCGAATTCGCCCAGGCACCGCAGTCGATGGAAGAAATGACCCTGCGTCTGGAACGTGCCGTTGCGGCACAACCGGATTCTGCTGAAGGTCTGTATTTCTTGGGTCGTACCTACATGGCTCAGGAGCGTCCGGCGGACGCGGCGAAGATGTTTGAACGTGCCGCCAATCTCGCTGGTCGCCAACCGGAACTGCTCGGCCAGTGGGCGCAGGCGCAGTATTTCGCCGATGGCAAAAAATGGTCGCGCAAGATCCAGGCCCTGACCGATGAAGCGCTGAAGGCCGATCCAAAGGAAGTCACCAGCCTTGGTCTGCTCGGCATCGCCGCGTTCGAAGGCGAGCGTTATCAGGAGGCCATCGACTACTGGAACCGTTTGCTGGCGCAATTGCCTGCGAGCGACAAATCCCGCGAAGCGCTGCAAGGTGGGATCGAACGTGCCGCCGAGCGCCTGCAAGCCAGCGGCGGCAAGGTCGCCCAGGCACCGGCTGCCAAGCCTGCCGCACGGCTTAAGGTACGCGTCGATGTGGCTAATGAACTCAAAGACAAGGTGCAACCGGGCGACAGCGTGTTCATTTTCGCCCGCGCCACGTCCGGGCCACCGGCACCGCTGGCGGCCAAGCGCCTGACCGTGGCCGATCTGCCGGTCACGGTCGAACTGGGCGATGCCGACGCCATGATGCCGCAGTTGAAACTGTCGAACTTCCCTGAAGTCCAACTGGTTGCGCGCATCTCCCGTGCCGGTCAGCCGACCGCCGGTGAGTGGGTTGGCCGCAGCGGCCCGCTGGCCAGCAGCATCACCGCGCTGCAAAAACTGACCATCGACAGCCCGGACAAGTAACCGGGCAACACAGGAAAACACCGCTATGCACACCATCGCCCGAATCACGGTTCTCACATTGGCCCTGGGCTTGAGTGCATGTGCGGTGCAACGACCGGAACGGACCACCCACCTGCCGCCGATTCCGCCGTCACAACCCAGCCCGACCCCTTCGACCTCGCCGATACCGGGCAAAAGCATTCCGGCCAAACCGGCCAAACCTGTCCCGCGCACCTCGGCCAGCTTCGCCCCGCCACCGGGCGGCAACAGCCATTGGGATCAAAAACTCGGCGTTTATGTGCTTGACGACCAGTCCGACACGTTCTACCGCCAGCGCACCTACTATCGCTGGAACAACGGCTGGAGCCGCTCGGTCAGCCCCAATGGCCCATGGGAAGACACCGACATCCACGGCGTGCCACCGGGGCTGGGCAAGCAGTTCGGGCAGTGATGAAAAACGGCGATCCCTGGATCGCCGTTTTGCTGTCTGTGGCTGCAATCAATCACACTCTGTAAAACAACCGGACGTCGCTCTTTGGATTTCTGTGCTTGAGTAAAGATAACTCTAGGGTTACTTTTAATGGGCCAGGGCAAGGAGGCGGTTGGTGCAGAGCAGGTTATTGATCAAGGAGCTGGAGGAGGCGGGTTGGACGCTGGACAGGATTACCGGCAGTCATCACCTCTTCAGGCACCGCTACAACCCATACACGATTCCCGTTCCTCACCCGAAAAAGGATTTGCCGTTGGGGACGGTCAAAAGCATCAGGAGGCGTGCCGGGTTGTACAACCCGCCAGCCAGTTTCGAAGGAGATCCATAATGCAATATCCAATCTGCATCGAGTGGGGCGATGAGAACACCGCCATCGGTATTCAGATCCCCGATATTCCCGGCGCCGTGACGGCAGGGGATAGCTTTGAAGATGCCTACAATGCAGCCGTTGAAATCGCCCACATCATGTTGCAGGAGATTGCGGCGGACGGAGAGGCGATTCCGATGCCGACCTCTGCTGCGGCGCATCGCAACAATCCGGAGTTCGCCGGGATGGGCTGGGGCATGCTGGAGCTGGATATCTCGCCATACCTGGGCAAGACCGAGAAGGTCAACGTGACCCTGCCCGGTTATGTGATTCAGCGAATCGACCGCTATGTGCGCGAACACAACGTCAAAAGCCGCTCCTCCTTTCTGGCGGATGCGGCGATGGAGAAGCTGGTCAGGTATTGAAAAGCATCGCGGGCCAGTTGGCCTGCGATGCTTTTTACGTGTTACGCAGTCGCCAGCGATCGCCGTTGCGATGCACCCAAAAAACGCAACAACGCCAACAATGGAAACGCACTGCCAACAATCACGATCCACAACCAGCCGCCATGCTCGAACACCGCGCTGGCGACCGACGAGCCGAAGGCGCCGCCGATGAAGATGCTGGTCATGTACAGCGCGTTCAAGCGACCACGGCTTTTCGCGTCCAGCGAGTACACCGCACGCTGGCCAAGCACCATGTTCATCTGTACGCAGAAGTCCAATACCACGCCGGTCACGGCCAGGCCGATCACGCTGTAGGCCGGGTGGATGAAGGCGGGCAGGAAGCTCAGGCTGGCGAACAGCATCGCCAGCAGCGAAGCGATGCGAGTGTGGCCAGCGTCGGCCAGGCGTCCGCTGATGGGGGCGGCGATGGCACCGATGGCGCCGACCAGGGCGAAGATCGCGATCTCGCTTTGTGACAGGCCGTGGTTGCGCGCCAACTCAAGTGGTACCGCTGTCCAGAACAGGCTGAACGTGGCAAACATGCACCCCTGATAAAACGCGCGCTGACGCAGCACCGGTTGTTGGCGCAGCAGCGTCCACAGCGAACCGAGCAGTTGCCCGTAAGAGGCGCTGTGATCCGGTTGGCGCTTGGGCACGGTCAGTGCCAGCACCACGCTGATCGCCGCCATCAATGCTGCCGCAATCATGAACATCGCCCGCCAGCCGAAATGATCGGCAACCACGCTCGACACCGGCCGCGCCAGCAGGATACCCAGCAGCAGACCACCCATGATTGCGCCGACGACGCGCCCGCGAGATTCCTCCGGCGCCAGATGCGCGGCCAGCGGAATCAGGATCTGTACCGACACGGAACTGAAACCCACGAGCAGCGAGATCAGCAAAAACACGTTGGGCTGATCGGTAAATGCGGCGCCGAGCAGGCTGGCAATTGCCACCACCGTGGTGATGATCATCAACCGACGGTTTTCCAGCAGATCGCCCAGCGGCACCAGAAAGAACAGGCCCAGCGCATAACCGATTTGCGTCAGCGAGACGATGAAGCTGGCCATGGTGTCGGAGAGGCCAAGGTCCGGCGCAATCAGGCCGATGATCGGCTGGGCGTAGTAGATGTTGGCAACGATGGCGCCGCAGCAGAAGGCGAACAGCAGCACCATGCCTCGGGTCATTGCGTGAGTGGCGGTGGTCATAAGGTTTCTCGATCCAGCGAAAGGGAATGCGCAGAGGCTATGGGACAAATCGTATTGGCAGAAGAGGCCTTCGGTTGATATCGATTATTTCTTTGAGCAATGAATGGCTGCAGTCAGGTGGTTGCCACCTCGGTGAACCTTGCGTTCGACCATTGAGCGTCGATGATACATTCAGCTACATCTTCTTCGGTAGCGTGCGTATGTTTACTGCTGCGCTTTACTGTTCGTCATAGGGGACATGGTGGTGATTTCAAATTCCCACAAAAAAGGCGACCCGTTGAGATCGCCTTTTCATAGAGCCGCTTGACTATTACTGGCTGTAAATCTGGTCAAACACCCCACCGTCATTGAAGTGGGTCTTCTGCACGGTGCGCCAGTCACCAAAGGTTTTCTCCACCGACAGGAAGTCGACTTTCGGGAAACGGTCGGTGTATTTGGCCAGCACCGCCGGGTCACGCGGACGCAGGTAGTTGGCCGCAGCGATTTCCTGACCTTCAGGCGACCACAGGTATTTCAGGTACTCATCAGCGGCTGCGCGCGAACCTTTCTTGTCGACGACTTTATCGACCACCGACACCGGTGGCTCGGCTTCGGCGGAGACGCTTGGGTAGATGACTTCAAACTGATCACGGCCAAATTCGCGGGCGATCATTTCCGCTTCGTTCTCGAAAGTCACCAGCACGTCGCCAATCTGGTTGGTCATGAATGTGGTGGTCGCGGCGCGGCCACCGGTATCCAGCACCGGCGCTTGCTTGAACAGTTTGCCGACGAAGTCTTTGGCTTTGTTCTCGTCACCGCCGTTCTTCAGCACGTAGCCCCAGGCCGAGAGGTAGGTGTAGCGGCCGTTACCCGAGGTTTTCGGGTTTGGCACGATCACCTGCACGCCGTCTTTAAGCAGGTCCGGCCAGTCTTTCAGGGCTTTCGGGTTGCCCTTGCGCACAATGAACACGGTCGCCGAGGTGAACGGTGCGCTGTTGTCCGGCAGTCGGGTAACCCAGTTCTCCGGCACCAGTTTGCCGTGATCGGCCAGGGCGTTGATGTCGGTGGCCATGTTCATGGTGATGACGTCGGCCGGCAGGCCATCGATCACCGAGCGCGCTTGCTTGCTCGAACCGCCGAAGGACATCTGCACGGTGATGTTTTCGTTGTGCTCGGCTTGCCAGTGTTTCTGGAACGCAGTGTTGTAGTCCTTGTAGAAATCGCGCATCACGTCGTAGGAAACGTTCAGCAGGGTCGGTGCGGCTTGAGCCACGCTACCGAACGCAAGACCGGCGGCGAGAAGTGAGGCGCCAAAGAGTTTTTTCACTGCGCATTCCTTGTTCTGTGGGGGTGTTGTGCCAAAGGTGAGGCCACTTGCCACTGACTATAACGGGGCACGCATAGTCGCTTAAAGATTAAAAAGCACTTTGCTTATTCCATTTTCTTGAACAGTGCATTGCCGCATCGGGAGCAGAAAGCTGCGTCGTGTTCGTGGCTGTTTTTCTTGCACACCGGGCAATCGTGTTGCAGATGTTCGCCGCGCATGGCGTTGGCCAGTTCGGCGGTGAAAATCCCGGTGGGCACGGCGATGATCGAGTAACCGGTGATCATTACCAGCGACGAAATCACCTGGCCCAGCGGGGTTGTCGGCACGATATCGCCGAAGCCCACGGTGGTCAGCGTCACGATTGCCCAATAGATGCCTTTGGGAATACTGGTGAAGCCGTGTTCCGGGCCTTCGATCACATACATCAGCGTGCCGAACACCGTCACCAGCGTGCAGACGCTGACCAGAAACACCACGATCTTCTGCTTGCTGCCGCGCAGCGCCGACATCAGATAGTTGGCTTGCTTGAGGTACGGGCTGAGTTTGAGCACGCGAAAAATCCGCAGCATCCGGATGATGCGGATGATCAGCAGATACTGCGCATCGCTGTAATACAGGGCGAGGATGCCGGGCACGATTGCCAGCAAGTCCACCAGCCCATAAAAACTGAAGGCATAACGCAACGGCTTCGGTGAGCAATACAGGCGAAGGATGTACTCACCGAGAAAGATAATGGTGAAGCCCCACTCGATGTACGCCAGTGCATCGGCATAGTTGCGGTGAACGCTGTCGATGCTGTCGAGCATCACGACCACCAGGCTGGCGAGGATGATCAACAGCAAAATGCCGTCGAAACGCCGCCCAGCCGTGGTGTCGGTCTGGAAAATCACTACGTAAAGCTGATCACGCCAACGCTTGCTGCTGTCCATATGTAACGCCTGAATCGAAGATCAGCGCAGCCTAGGTTGATTCTCCCCATGAGCGCAAGGCGTGCTGTTAACCGTTGCGTTGCCGAGCATCTGGATGCCAGCGCGGATCAGCCAGCAGGCGAGAATGAATGGCGCGGTCAGCGTGGCCAGACCGACGGCGGCAAACAGGGGTGTCACCAGCAGCGCGAGGACGATGCCGAGCAACGGCAGCCACGGTTGTTGACGTTGTGCACTGAAGGCGAGTGCGGCGAGTACGGCGTTGTAGCTGCCCAGGCCGAGCAGGGCGGTATTGGTTTCGTGGTGCAGCAGGCTTGAACCGAGGCCGATTGCACTTGCCAACAGCGCCCAGGCAAAGGCCCGGCGATCAGCTATCAGCAAACCGATGGCGATCAAGGTGCCGGCCAGCGGATGACCGAGAAACATCACCTGACCCAACCCTCTGAACTCGGCGGCAAGCAGGCTCACGTTATTGAGTTCGACAGAAGGCATGGGCATGGGCGGCGCCGCGAAGAGAAGCAGCCCCCAGCTTATGCCCACGAAAGGCGAGGTATAGGCCGGTATGGATCGGCGGTGGTACACATGTTTGAGCCATTGCTGTGTGAGCATTGCGCTCAGGCCACCGGCAGCAAGAATCAACGGCGGCAGCATCGGCGACCACGGGAAGTACAGGCTCAGCAGCAGGCCGAGCAAGACACCGTTGTAGCTGAACAATCCGGCCTGGCGATCAGCCTTGGCATAGTTGCGTCGTTGCGCGGTGAGCAATCCGGCCATGGCACCCAGCAGCGCGCCGGCAAACAGCACCGGAGCGGTGAGCAGGATCGCCAGCAGGCACAGCAGGCCGCACAGCGGATGACGCTGGAAGAAGATTTGACTGAAACCGTTGAGCAAAGCCTCGGCCCAGTCGGGGCAGTGGGTGTTGAAAGAGTTGGCAGGCATGGCAGTTCTGAAAGTCAGTACTGATCGTTCCTTTGCTGCGCGTGGGAACGATCATGTTGGAGTTAAATCAACGTCTCAATGCGCAGCGAGTTGGTCGAGCCCGGCTGCCCGAACGGCACACCGGCAGTGATCAACAGCGTGTCACCGCGCTCGGCCATGCCTTGCGCCTGGGCGATTTCCAGCGCGGTAGAACACACCTCATCGACCTGACGCAGACGATCGTTGACCACCGAGTGAATGCCCCACGCCACGCTCAAACGGCGAGCGGTTTGCAGGTTCGGCGTCAGATTGAGGATCGGTGCTTTGGGCCGTTCCCGCGCCGCACGCAACGTCGAGGCTCCGGACTCGCTGTAATTGACCAGCACGGCCACTGGCAGCACGTTGCTGATGCGTCGGATCGCGCAACTGATGGCATCGGAAACAGTCGCCTCAGCCTTGGGGCGGCTGACGTCGAGTTGCGTCTGATAATCCGGGCCGTTTTCCACCTGACGGATGATCTTGCTCATCATCTGCACGGCTTCCAGCGGGTATTCCCCCGACGCGGTTTCCGCCGACAGCATCACCGCATCGGCACCCTCGGCCACGGCGTTGGCCACGTCGGTGACTTCAGCGCGGGTCGGCGTCGCAGAGAAGCGCATCGACTCGAGCATCTGCGTTGCCACCACCACCGGTTTTCCCAATTCACGGCAGGTGCTGATGATGTTTTTCTGGATCTGCGGCACGCTCTCGGCAGGGACTTCCACGCCCAGGTCACCGCGAGCCACCATGATCGCGTCGCTCAGCTCGGCGATTTCGCGCAGTTGCTCGACGGCCGAAGGCTTTTCGATTTTGGCCATCAGGAAGGCTTTGTCGCCGATCAGTGCGCGGGCTTCGAGCATGTCTTGCGGGCGCTGGACAAACGACAGCGCCACCCAATCCACACCCAACTCCAGACCAAAACTCAAATCGCGGCGATCCTTGGCCGTCAACGGGCTGAGGTCGAGCACCGCTTGCGGCACGTTCACGCCTTTGCGGTCTGACAGCTCGCCGCCATTGAGCACGGTGGTGTCGATCGCATCGTCGTACTTAGTCACCACGCGCAGACGCAGTTTGCCGTCGTCGAGCAGCAGATCCATGCCGGCTTCCAGCGCCTCGATGATTTCCGGATGCGGCAGGTTGACCCGGCGCTCATCGCCGGGAGTCGCATCCAGATCCAGACGGAACGCCTGACCGCGATGCAACTGCACCTTGCCCTCGGCGAATTTGCCGACACGCAGTTTTGGCCCTTGCAGGTCCATCAGAATGCCCAGCGGATAGTTGAGCTGACTCTCGACTTCGCGGATCCACTGATAGCGCTTGGCGTGGTCGGCGTGGTCGCCGTGGCTGAAGTTCAGGCGGAAGATATTCACTCCGGCCTCGACCAGTTCGCGGATGTCTTGGATGCCATCGACAGCAGGCCCGAGGGTGGCGAGGATTTTGACCTTTTTATCAGGCGTCATGATTTAGAGCTCTCGAGAATCAGAATGGCGCGGAAGTCGTTGACGTTGGTGCGGGTCGGCTCGGTGACGATCAGCGCATCGAGCGCCTCGAAATAGCCGTAGCCATTGTTGTTATCCAGCTCGTCACTGGCGCTCAAGCCCAGTGCCGCGGCGCGCTTGTAGCTGTCCGGGGTCATGATGGCACCGGCGTTGTCTTCCGAGCCGTCGATGCCGTCGGTGTCACCGGCCAGGGCGTAGACGCCGGGCAGGCCTTTGAGGCTATCGGTCAGGCTAAGGAGGAATTCGGCGTTGCGCCCGCCACGGCCATTGCCGCGCACGGTCACGGTGGTTTCACCGCCGGAGAGGATCACGCACGGCGCCGCCAGTGGCTGGCCGTGGTTGATGATCTGGCGAGCGATGCCGGCGTGGACTTTCGCCACTTCGCGCGATTCACCTTCCAGATCGCCGAGGATCAGCGTGCTGAAACCGGCCTGACGGCACTTCACCGCCGCGGCGTCCAGCGATTGCTGAGGACGGGCGATCAACTGGAAATGACTGCGGGCCAGGCTCGGATCACCGGGTTTGACGGTCTCCGATTCAGGGCTTTGCAACCAGGTGCGTACCGACGCCGGGATCTCGATGCCGTAGCGCTTGATGATCGCCAGTGCTTCAACCGAGGTGCTGGGGTCGGCCACGGTCGGGCCAGAGGCGATGACCGTGGCGAGGTCGCCTGGTACATCGGAGATCGCGTAGGTATAGACCGTGGCAGGCCAGCAGGCTTTACCCAGGCGTCCGCCCTTGATCGCCGAGAGGTGCTTGCGCACGCAGTTCATCTCGCCGATGGTCGCGCCGGATTTGAGCAGGGCTTTGTTGATGGATTGCTTGTCAGCGAGGGTGATGCCTTCGGCCGGCAAGGCGAGCAGGGCAGAGCCGCCACCTGAGAGCAGGAAGATCACGCGGTCGTCTTCGCTCAGGTTACTGACCAGGTCCAGCACACGCTTGGCCACGGCCAGGCCGGCAGCGTCCGGCACCGGATGCGCAGCTTCGACCACTTCGATTTTTTCGCATGGGGCGCCGTGACCGTAACGAGTCACTACCAGGCCAGAGACTTCCCCCTGCCAGCAGCGTTCGACCACTTGCGCCATCGCGGCCGCGGCTTTACCGGCGCCGATGACGATGACCCGACCGGTGCGATCGTCTGGCAGGTGGGCTTCGAGGACTTGCTGCGGGTGGGCCGCGTCGATGGCTGTGGCAAACAGCTCGCGCAGCAGTTGTTGCGGATCGACCGACATGGCGGGCTCCCGGAATTCTTGTTATTCGAAAGGGCAACTCAGATCCAGTGTGGGAGCGGGCTTGTTCGCGAATGCGCGGGGTCAGTCAACCTTGGTGTCGACTGACATTGCCTCTTCGCGAGCAAACCCGCTCCCACATGGAAAGCGGGGCAAAGGCTTACTGCTTGTCGCGGATCGAGAAGTTGGCCATGTGTTCCAGGCCCTTGATCAGCGCCGAGTGATCCCAGTTGCTGCCACCGATGGCCGCGCAGGTGCTGAACACTTGCTGGGCGTTGGCGGTGTTCGGCAGGTTGATGTTCAGTTCCTTGGCGCCTTGCAGAGCCAGGTTCAGGTCCTTCTGGTGCAGGCTGATGCGGAAGCCTGGATCGAAGGTACCTTTGATCATGCGTTCGCCGTGCACTTCGAGGATCTTGGAGGATGCGAAGCCGCCCATCAGCGCTTCACGCACCTTGGCTGGATCGGCACCGTTTTTCGAAGCGAACAGCAAGGCTTCAGCCACGGCCTGAATGTTCAGGGCCACGATGATCTGGTTCGCCACTTTTGCGGTTTGACCGTCGCCATTGCCACCGACCAGCGTGATGTTCTTGCCCATGGCCTGGAACAGCGGCAGTGCGCGTTCGAAGGCATCGGCGTCGCCACCGATCATGATGCTCAGGGTCGCGGCTTTGGCACCGACTTCACCACCGGACACAGGTGCGTCGAGGTATTGCGCACCTTTTTCGTTGATCTTCGCCGCGAAGGCTTTGGTGGCGGTCGGCGAGATCGAGCTCATGTCGATCACGACTTTGCCTTTGCCGATACCGGCAGCGACGCCGTCGGCGCGGAACAGCACGTCATCGACCTGCGGGGTATCCGGGACCATGACGATGATGAACTCGGCTTCCTGAGCCACTTCGCGCGGGTTGGCCAGCGCGACGGCACCCGCGGCAACCAGGTCGGCAGGCGCGGGGTCGTGGTGCGCCGACAGGAACAGGCTGTGACCGGCTTTCTGCAGGTTCGCCGCCATTGGGTGGCCCATGATGCCGGTGCCGATAAATCCGATTTTAGCCATGAGAAAATCCTCTTGTTTTTGTCTTGCTCAAGCAAATTGGGGGTGTTGCTTTGGGTGGGAGCGAGCAAGCCCGTTCCTACAGGTTTTGCGTTGTTCTTAAATTGCGTTGTGGGTTTTCAACCAGCCGAGCCCTGCTTCAGTGGTGGTAAGCGGCTTGTATTCGCAACCGACCCAACCCTGATAACCGATGCGGTCCAGGTGTTCGAACAGGAAGCGGTAGTTGATTTCACCGGTACCTGGCTCGTTGCGCCCGGGGTTGTCTGCGAGCTGCACATGGTTGATCTCGCCCAGGTGCGATTGCAGGGTGCGGGCCAGATCGCCTTCCATGATTTGCATGTGATAGATGTCGTATTGCAGGAACAGATTGGCGCTGCCGACCTGTTCGCGAATCGACAGGGCTTGCGCGGTGTTGTTCAAGTAGAAGCCTGGGATGTCACGGGTGTTGATCGCTTCCATCACCAGTTTGATGCCCGCCGCTTGCAGCTTGTCGGCCGCGTACTTGAGGTTGGCGACGAAGGTCTTTTCCACGGTGGCATCGTCCACGCCTTGCGCACGGATACCGGCCAGGCAGTTGACCTGGGTGTTGCCCAGCACTTGCGCGTAGGCAATGGCCAGATCGACACCGGCGCGGAATTCTTCGACCCGATCCGGCAGGCACGCGATACCGCGCTCACCTTTGGCCCAGTCACCGGCCGGCAGGTTGAACAGCACTTGGGTCAGACCGTTGGCCTCCAGTTTTGCCTTGATTTCGGCGGAGCTGAAGTCGTACGGAAACAGATATTCCACACCACTGAAACCGGCCTTGGCGGCGGCGTCGAAACGGGCAAGGAAATCCTGTTCGGTGAACAGCATGGACAGGTTGGCTGCGAAACGCGGCATGGTGGTCTCCCGTAAATCTTGTGAAGTTCCCCTTGTGGCAGCGGGCTTGCTCGCCAAAGCGGTGGATCAGCCAACATCATTGTCGGATGTGCAATTGCTTTCGCGGGCAAGCCCGCTCCCACAGGGAGAGCGGTCAACAGTTAATCAAGCAGCGAAATCGCCGTCGGTGCGTCGTTGCCGACGAGTGCCAGGTCTTCGAATTCGTTGACGGCGTTGATCTCGGTACCCATGGAGATGTTGGTCACACGCTCCAGAATGATCTCGACGATCACCGGCACCTTGAACTCTTCGATCATCTGTTCGGCCTTGCGCAGGGCAGGGGCGATTTCCGACGGTTCGAACACACGCAGTGCCTTGCAGCCCAGGCCTTCAGCCACTGCGATGTGGTCAACCCCGTAACCGTTGAGTTCCGGCGCGTTGAGGTTATCGAAGGACAGCTGCACGCAGTAGTCCATTTCGAACCCGCGCTGTGCCTGACGGATCAGACCCAGGTACGAGTTGTTCACCACGACGTGGATGTACGGCAGTTTGAACTGAGCGCCGACCGCCAGTTCTTCGATCATGAACTGGAAGTCATAGTCCCCCGACAGGGCCACGACTTTACGGTTCGGATCGGCCTTCACCACGCCCAGCGCTGCCGGAATGGTCCAGCCCAACGGGCCTGCCTGGCCGCAGTTGATCCAGTGACGCGGCTTGTAGACGTGCAGGAACTGCGCGCCGGCAATTTGCGACAGACCAATGGTGCTGACGTAGCAGGTGTCCTTGCCGAACACCTGGTTCATTTCTTCGTAAACGCGCTGTGGCTTGACCGGCACGTTGTCGAAGTGGGTTTTGCGATGCAGGCTGGCTTTGCGCTGCTGGCAATCCTGCAGCCAGGCACTGCGGTTTTTCAGCTTGCCGGCGGCTTGCCATTCACGCGCCACTTCGATGAACACGGTCAATGCGGCAGCGGCGTCGGACACGATGCCCAGGTCCGGTGTGAACACACGACCGATCTGCGTACCTTCGATGTCGACGTGAATGAACTTGCGACCTTCGGTGTAGACATCAACCGAACCGGTGTGGCGGTTGGCCCAGCGGTTACCGATGCCCAGTACCACGTCGGATTTGAGCATCGTCGCGTTGCCGTAACGGTGCGAAGTCTGCAGGCCGACCATGCCGACCATCAGCGGGTGATCGTCCGGGATGGTGCCCCAACCCATCAGGGTCGGGATCACCGGAATACCGGTCAGCTCGGCGAACTCCACCAGCAGATCGCTGGCGTCGGCGTTGATAATGCCGCCACCGGCGACCAGCAATGGACGCTCGGCCTGATCGAGCAGGGCCAGAGCCTTTTCCACCTGCACGCGGGTTGCGGTCGGCTTGGCCAGCGGCAGCGGCTGGTAGGCGTCGATGTCGAATTCGATTTCAGCCATCTGCACGTCGAACGGCAGGTCGATCAGCACCGGGCCTGGACGGCCGGAGCGCATCTCAAAGAAAGCTTTCTGGAACGCGTAAGGCACCTGGCCCGGTTCCAGAACCGTGGTCGCCCACTTGGTGACGGGCTTGACGATGCTGGTGATGTCGACCGCCTGGAAGTCTTCCTTGTGCATACGGGCGCGGGGTGCCTGGCCGGTAATGCAGAGGATGGGAATCGAGTCGGCCGAGGCGCTGTAGAGCCCGGTGACCATGTCGGTACCGGCCGGGCCGGAGGTGCCGATGCACACGCCGATGTTGCCGGCCTTGGTGCGGGTGTAACCCTCGGCCATGTGCGAGGCGCCTTCAACGTGGCGAGCGAGGACGTGATCGATGCCACCGACTTTCTGCAAGGCGGAGTACAGCGGGTTGATTGCAGCGCCCGGGATGCCAAAAGCGGTATCAACCCCTTCACGGCGCATCACCAGAACGGCGGCTTCGATTGCTCTCATTTTGCTCATGGTTTTGTGCCTCTTTACGTTTTGTAATTGTATACAAGTGGCTTTGCGCAGAGTGTATTCACGGCGGACGGCGCAGGTCAATCCATTTTATCAAGCGTTCGTTTCATTCGTCGGAAGCCGATTCTGCTGTGGCTTTTCGTCGCATGTAGCGATTTTCGATAATTATTGTATACAAAAAAATAACTCATTGTGTTCTATTTGTCGCATTGGCCTGCGGCACAAAACCGCAGTCCCACGACTTTCCCTATAACAAAATGAGGACGGCACCATGAGCGCTTTAACCTTGAAAGTCGCAGTCAACCTGGTCAGTGAAGCCATCAGCGCAGGGCGAGGCATCAATGCCGCGCCGCTGACCATCGCGGTACTTGATGCCGGCGGTCATCTGGTCGCCCTGCAACGCGAAGACGGCGCCAGCCTGCTTCGCCCGCAAATCGCCATCGGCAAAGCCTGGGGCGCCATCGCGCTAGGTAAAGGCTCGCGCCTGCTGGCGCTGGACGCGCAACAACGGCCGGCCTTCATTGCCGCACTGAACAGCATGGGCCAGGGCAGCGTGGTGCCGGCACCGGGTGGTGTGTTGATTCGGGATCAGGCGGGGAACGTGCTCGGCGCGATCGGGATCAGCGGCGATCTGTCGGATATTGATGAGCAGGTGGCGATCAAAGCGGTGGAGGTGCTGGACTTGCGGGCGGATGCGGGGGTGGTTTCTTGATCTTTAGCGTCTGATTAACCGCTATCGCGAGCAGGCTCACTCCTACAGGATCGTGGTCAGGCACAAAATGTCTGAATGCCTCCGAGCCCTTATAGGAGTGAGCCTGCTCGCGATCGCGTCATCGCGGTGTCTCAGTCCGGTTCACACCCTTTGAGCACCAACCGAATAATCGTCTGCGCCGCCGCCTCATAATCCGCTTCGTCCAGCTTGTCCTTGCCGGTGACCGCAGAAATCTGCCAGTCGAAGTCGGCGTAGGTCTGGGTGGCAGCCCAGATACTGAACATCAGATGGTTGGGGTCGATCGGCGCGATCTGGCCGCGGTCGATCCAGGTCTGGATGCAGTTGATGTTGTGCTTGGCCTGGCCGTTGAGTTGCTCGACCAGGTCGGCGCTCAAATGCGGTGCGCCGTGCATGATTTCGCTGGCAAATACTTTGGACGCGAAGGGCAGGTCGCGGGAGATGCGGATCTTGGAGCGGATGTAGCCGCTCAGTACTTCGCTCGGTACGCCGTCCGCGTTGAACGGCGTCGACGCCTGCAGGATCGGCACGATGATGCTTTCCAGTACCTCGCGGTAGAGGTTTTCCTTGGATTTGAAGTAGTAGTAGACGTTGGGCTTGGGCAATCCCGCCTTGGCGGCGATGTCGCTGGTTTTGGTCGCTGCGAAGCCTTTGTCGGCAAACTCCTCGCTGGCGGCACGCAGGATCAGTTCTTTGTTGCGCTCGCGGATTGTGCTCATAAACCCGGTGGTTCCTTGCCTGTTCTGGCGGTGGCGCATGGTAGCACCGGCCTCGCGCAGCGCTCAAGAATGCCCCGTGTGCTCGGTGATGACCTGGCGCTCAATGCCCAGCAAGTCTGCGGCGTACATGCCGAGCGGGAAAGGTGGCTAAAGCTTCGTTCGTCAACAAGCTCTGGAAAGCCTTTAAAGGCTGAGCACGTTACCCCTGTGGGAGCGGGCTTGCTCGCGAAGGCGGCGTCTGAGTCAATGGACAGGTGACTGACACTCCCTTTTCGCGAGTAAGCTTGTTCCCACATTTGCCGGATGTGGCTCCCGTAAAAACGTTACTCGGCAATCTGCAACTTGCGCGACTCGGTGTACACGTAACGCACCTTTTCGTACTCGAACGGCGAGTTCAGTTGACCGTAGCGGAAACTGGTCTGATAGCGCTTGTCTACTGCGCGCAGGGCCCAGATCTCCGGATGGTTGGAGCTGACTTCTGACACGTTCAAGAAGTTGACCGCCGATTCGGCGCTGTAGTCCACGGCCAGACCTGCAGTGTCACGCAGGTTCGATGGGCCGAGGACCGGCAGCACAAAATAGGCGCCTCCCGGCACACCATAGAAACCCAGCGTCTGGCCGAAGTCTTCGCTCTGGCGTGGCAGGCCCATGGCGGTCGCCGGGTCCCACAGACCGGCGACGCCGATGGTGGTGTTGAACAACAGGCGTGCAGTCGTTTTCATGGAGCGCTCGCCCTTGAACTGCAACAGGCTGTTGATCAGGTTGGGTACGTCGCCCAGGTTGTTGAAAAAGTTGCTCACGCCGGTGCGCACGAAGCTCGGCGTGACGTAGCGATAACCGTCGACCACCGGCAAAAATACCCATTGATCGAAACGGTAGTTGAAGTGGTAAACGCGACGGTTCCACTCTTCCAGCGGGTCATACACGTTCAGCGCGTTGAGCGTGGAACGCTCGAATTCGCGTTGGTCCAGCCCCGGGTTGAATTTGAGTTTGGACAGCGGCTCCTTGAAACCGTCACTGTCGACCACCACCGGTGCATTGGCTTTGCTGTTATCGGCCTGGGCCATGCCTGCACAGAGGAGTGCTGCTATCAGCAGGAGATATTTAGCCACGGAAGAACTCCAGCATGGCGTCGCTGTTGACGCGGTAGTTAATGTTGCCGCAATGGCCGCCCAGTGGATAAACGGTCAGGCGATCGCCAAAGGTTTTGCGCAGGAAGCCCAGGTCGCCCGGGCCGAGGATCACGTCGTCGGCGTTGTGCATCACGGCGATTTTAGGGCTGTCGTGCAGGTAATCCTTGAGCGCATACAGACTGACCTGATCGATCAATTGCAACAGGCTGCCGCCATCGGTGCGCGCGCGCCACATCGGGATCACCTGTTCGGTCAGGTAGCAATCGAAGTCACATTGCAGTGCACGCTTGAGGAACGGCGTGAGGCTGGTGCCTTCGGTGATCGGGAATTTCGGCGGGGTGATCAGGCCGCGACGGTTGATCAGGTCCGAGGTGAAGGCAATATCGGCGGCCGAGAAACGGAACGAGGTGCCAATCAGCATCGCCATCTGTTCGTTGGTCAGGTGCTGTTTGGATTGCTGGAAGTCGTAGAGCAGGGCGTCGTTGAGGTCGATGTAACCTTTCTGCTGGAAGTAACGGGTCAATTTGCCCAGCACCAACTCATAGAACGTTGTGCTGTTGTTGATGCCTTTGACTTCGGTCTGTACCAGCCTGTCGAGGTTGGTGATCGAGGTGTAAAGGTTGACCGGCGGATTGAGCAGCAGGACTTTTTTGAAATTGAAGCTGCGGCGGGTTTCGTCCAGATGCGCGACGAACGCCGCATCAAGCGCACCGAGGCTGTAGCCGGTGAGGTAGTAGTCAGTGACCGGCAGTTTCGGATTTTGCGCCCGCACAGCCTGCATCACACGGTACATGTCCTCGGCGTCTTCCTTGGTCACGCCCGGTGTGGCGAAGCGCGACGCGGCGCTGATGAAGTCGAAGCTGGTCGGTGAGGACAACTGCACGACGTGATAGCCGGCCTTGTAATAGAGTTTTTTCAGGTATTCGTTGAGCGTGCTGTCATAACGCGCACCAGTGCCGGCAATCAGGAAGATCAGCGGTGCTGGTTTGTCCTGGGTGGCGATGCGGTAAGTGAGTTTTTTTACCGCCCAGAAATTGTCCGGCAGGATGAATGCCCGCTCCGGGCGCAAGGTGACGCTGCGGTCGGACTGATTGATGTCGTCGTCCAGTGGCAGTTCCGGGCGCAGGTCCGGCGGAGTCGTGGCGATGGTCGCCTCGAACGGGTTGGTCAGGGGGTAGCCATAACTGGCGGCGTCGATATCCGCCGCCAGTGCGGACGCACTCAAGATAAGGCCGCTGAACAGCGCGGCGAAGCGCAAGGAACGGAGCATGACTGGATCCCTTAGAGGAAGGTGCCGAATGAGGTTCGCAGGCTATGACCACCGGGGTTGTGCCAAAGTGCCATGGCGCGGCACCAAACAGGCAGAATTCGGAGTAATAGTAGCCGGACGATACACTTTGCATCGCGCGGATGAATAGTTAACTGTTGTTAGCGCTTGCGTATGCCGGGCGGCAGATTAAGCTGGCCGCCGATTTTTGTTGATTGGAGTCATTCATGTCCCGCCGCGTGCCCGTGATGCTGTTGCTCGTTCTGCTGCCGTTATGGCTCGCCGCCAGTTATGGCGCGCGATACGGCTTCATGGAGGATGGCAAATGGGTGGGCATCTGCGTAGATGAGGCCAGTCGCTGGGAGTGCCAGATGCGTTCCAGCCTGGGGCTGATGACTCACTTCAAGGTGTTGGGCTGGGCGGCGTTGGGTGCGGCATTGATCGGATTCGTGTTGCCGGGCAGGGCCGGGTGGTGGCTGGCGGTGCTGGCGCTGGTGTTCGGGCTGCCGGCGCTGGCGCTGTACAACACCACGTTGGCGGTGTTTGCGCTGGTGATTGCCGGGTTGCGCCTGGTCCGGCAATCTCGCGGCGTCTGACAATCAGTCATCGCGGGCAAGCCCGTTCCCACAGGGATTTGTGTGCAGTCAGGTCCAAATGTGGGGGCGGGCTTGCTCGCCAAGGGGCCGGCGCAGACGCTGAAGATCAGCGAGTGCGAACCCGCAAGCATCGCCACAATGCCGCCACCATCAAGCCGCTGACCAGTGCCCAGCCCAAGGCCTGCTGGTTCTGCAACCCCTCCTCGAACAACTGCGGTGCGATACCGGCCCCGATGATAAGGGCCAGCAAAGCAATCTCCCGACGCGGCACGCTGACCGGGCGGCACAGGTACACCAGCGCGGGCAGGATGAATGCCATGCTCGCAAAGCTGCGGTAACGCGCATCGAACACCATCTCCAGCATCATCACCGCGGCTGCAAAACCTGCTGTGGCCACCAGCCAGCCGGCGCGACGCTCCAGCAGATTGAAAGCACGTTCACGCCAGCCGGTACGCGCGCTCAATGTCAGCGCGGCATGCGCCAGTACTTTCAGATTCAGCGCTGTCAACAGTCCGACCCACAGCCATTCGCTGGCAAATCGCGTGGTGACCCGGGCCATATCACCCCAGGCACCGATTGAGCACGCGGCGAGGGCGCCCAGCAGTGGCAATACCAGTGCTGAGCGAGTATTGCGAACGCGGCCGCCAAGGATCAGCGTACCGAGGAAAATCAAACCGCCAACGGCCAGCCATTCTTTCCAGTACGGTACATTCGTCACCGGCCCGGCGAGCATGCCCTTGTCCTGACGATCGGCATCGAACAGCCCCCAATACCCGCCCACCGCACCTTCGCTGCCGCGCTTCCATGGCTGGTCAAACGCTTCGATCAGGTTGTAATGCCAGCCTTCCTTCTCGGCCATCGCGACAAACCCGCGGATATATTTGGCTTCGTTTTCCCGGCTCGGCACGGCAGTCTTGCGTTGACGGCCTTCGCTTGGCCAACCCGTTTCGCCGATCATTATTTCTTTTGGTGCAAACATGCTGCCGAAACTGCGACGTATCGCGGCTACTTGCGACAAGGCCACGTCGACGTTCCATGGATGGTCTTCCCAGTACGGCAGCAAGTGGATCGTTATGAAGTCCACGGCAGGGGCGATGTCTGGATGCCTTTGCCAGAACTCCCAGACATCAGCGTAAGTCACCGGTTGTTTGATCTGGCCTTTGACCTTGTTGATCAGCTTCACCAGTTGCCCGCCGGTCACTTCTTTACGCAGCAACGCTTCGTTGCCGACGATCACCGCGCTGACCACGTCCGGGTTGGCGTTGGCGCAAGCAATCAGCAGGTCGACTTCCTTCTCGGTGTCCACCGGATTGCTGTTGACCCAGGCGCCGATCATCAATTTCAGGCCATGTTTGCGCGCCAGGTCGGGGAGTGCCTCGAGCCCTGCCATGGAATAGGTGCGCAGGCATTGAAACCGCGTCGCCAGCAGCGCAAGGTCGGCGTCCATGCGCTCCGGGCGCAGTTTCAGCGGCACGTCGAACGGCGACTGGTCTTTGTCGAACGGGGTGTAGGACGCGCATTGCAGTTTGTGCGTCGCGGTGGCGGCATCCGGCAGGATCACCGGTTTACCGAGTCCGTACCAGAAGCCGCACAGTGCAAACAGCCCCAGCAGGCAGGCGAAAAGATAGGGGAGAAAAGCAAAGCGCGAAGTCGCGAACATGGTCAGGCCGTGTGGCTGCAAAGCGACGCATGTTACCTGCATTTATATAGGGTTAGGGGCGCCCTTGGTTTTGACATGCAAAGTTCGGGCGGATTGTCTGGTGTCATCTATATATAGAGAAGGTTAATGGCCTTCTGATGTCGTTTCTCGTTGCCTTGAGGTCGCTGACAGAGCAGGTCGTCGAAGGCGTGGGGTTGATGATCAAAAGCGTCAGTGCTCCGCTGATGTTCGAACGAGTTTGCGGTCAGGCGTGATGGGGGCGCTGTGCACCATAACAATACGTTGACGATGCCCGGCATCCGTCGGGCTCAGCATTTCGGGGAAGTAACGATGAAGATGCGACGACTTTTAGGCGCAGGTGCCGCTCTGGTGCTTGCGATGAGTTCCACATTTGCCAGTGCTGAAAAACAGACCCTGAACATCGGATACGTTGACGGCTGGTCCGACAGCGTCGCGACCACTCATGTGGCCGCCGAAGTGATCAAGCAGAAGCTCGGCTACGACGTAAAACTGCAAGCCGTCGCCACCGGGATCATGTGGCAGGGCGTTGCCACCGGCAAACTCGACGCCATGCTCTCGGCCTGGCTGCCGGTCACCCACGGCGAATACTGGGCAAAAAACAAGGATCTGGTCGTCGATTACGGCCCGAACTTCAAGGATGCGAAAATCGGCCTGATCGTGCCGGAGTATGTGAAGGCCAAGTCGATCGAAGATCTGAAAACCGATGACAGCTTCAGAAATCGCATCGTCGGCATCGACGCCGGTTCAGGCGTGATGCTCAAGACCGATCAGGCCATCAAGGATTACGGTCTGGACAAATACAGTCTCAAGGCCAGTTCCGGCGCCGGCATGATCGCCGAGCTGACCCGTGCCGAGAAGAAAAAAGAATCCATCGCCGTCACCGGTTGGGTCCCGCACTGGATGTTCGCCAAGTGGAAACTGCGCTTCCTCGACGACCCGAAAGGCGTTTATGGCGCGGCTGAAACCGTGAACAGCATCGGCAGCAAAGAGCTGGATGCCAAGGCACCGGAAGTGGTCAAGTTCCTGAAGAACTTCCAGTGGGCGTCGAAAGACGAAATCGGCGAGGTCATGCTGGCGATTCAGGATGGTGCCAAACCTGAAGCTGCGGCGAAAGATTGGGTCGCCAAGCACCCGGATCGTGTAGCTGAATGGACTAAATAAACACTTCACCGTCTAACCCTGTGGGAGCGGGCTTGCTTGCGAAAACGGTCTGTCAGTCGACTGATGTGTTGATTGACACGACGCTTTCGCGAGCAAGTCCGCTCCCACAGTTGTTTTGTGTGTACCTGAAATTGGCAAGTACGTCATGGCGTTATACTACTAAGGTCGTCTGGAACCTGGCTCGCAGCCGCATACAGTGAGTATTGTTCCAACAATAATCTGTGCTGCGAGGATAAAAACAATGAACGACAGCATTTACCTCTCGATTCAAAACAGCCCGCGCTTCAAGGAGCTGGTGCAGAAAAGGGAAAAGTTCGCCTGGATACTCTCGGCGATCATGCTCGGGCTCTACTCGGGATTCATTCTTCTGATCGCCTATGCGCCGCAAGAGCTCGGGGCGAAGCTCAGTCCTGAATCTTCGATCACCTGGGGCATCCCGATCGGTGTCGGGCTGATTGTCTCGGCTTTCGTCCTGACCGCTATCTACGTGCGCCGCGCCAATGGCGAGTTTGACGACCTGAACAATGCGATTCTCAAGGAGGCTCAGCAATGATCCGGCGTCTACTGGCTCTTTTGAGCATCGCAGCGTTCGCTCCGGCAGTCTGGGCCGCAGAAGCCTTGACCGGCGAAGTCCACAAACAACCGCTCAACGTTTCCGCGATCGCCATGTTCGTGGTGTTCGTCGGCGCGACCCTGTGCATCACCTACTGGGCGTCCAAGCGCAACAATTCGGCGGCCGACTACTACGCGGCGGGTGGCAAGATCACCGGTTTCCAGAACGGTCTGGCGATTGCTGGTGACTACATGTCGGCCGCGTCTTTCCTGGGGATTTCCGCGCTGGTGTTTGCCTCCGGCTACGATGGGTTGATCTACTCGATCGGCTTCCTGGTGGGCTGGCCGATCATTCTGTTCCTGATCGCCGAGCGTCTGCGTAACCTGGGTAAGTACACCTTTGCCGATGTGGCGTCCTATCGCCTCGGGCAAACCCAGATCCGCACCCTGTCTGCCTGCGGTTCGCTGGTGGTGGTGGCGTTCTACCTGATCGCGCAAATGGTCGGTGCCGGCAAGCTGATCCAGTTGCTGTTCGGTCTCGATTACTACGTTGCGGTGATTCTGGTCGGTATCCTGATGTGCATGTATGTGCTGTTCGGCGGCATGCTGGCGACCACTTGGGTGCAGATCATCAAGGCTGTGCTGTTGCTGTCCGGTGCTACTTTCATGGCGTTGATGGTCATGAAGCACGTCAACTTCGACTTCAACATGCTGTTCTCCGAGGCAATCAAGGTTCACCCCAAAGGTGAAGCGATCATGAGCCCTGGCGGCCTGGTGAAAGATCCGGTCTCGGCGTTTTCTCTCGCTTTGGCGCTGATGTTCGGTACCGCAGGCCTGCCGCATATCCTGATGCGTTTCTTCACCGTGAGTGACGCCAAGGAAGCGCGTAAGAGCGTGCTGTATGCGACCGGTTTCATTGGTTACTTCTACATCCTGACCTTCATCATCGGCTTCGGCGCGATTCTGCTGGTCAGCACCAACCCTGCGTTCAAAGATGCGGCGGGCGCTTTGCTCGGCGGCAACAACATGGCGGCGGTGCACCTGGCTAACGCGGTGGGTGGCAGTGTTTTCCTTGGCTTCATCTCGGCCGTGGCGTTTGCGACCATTCTGGCGGTTGTGGCGGGTCTGACCCTGGCCGGTGCTTCGGCGGTGTCGCATGACCTGTATGCCAGCGTGATCAAGAAGGGCAAGGCTAACGATAAGGACGAGATCCGCGTTTCGAAGATCACCACCATCGCACTGGGTGTTCTGGCCATCGGCCTGGGCATCCTGTTCGAAAGCCAGAACATCGCGTTCATGGTTGGCCTGGCGTTCTCCATCGCGGCGAGCTGTAACTTCCCGGTCCTACTGCTTTCGATGTACTGGAAGAAGCTGACCACTCGCGGCGCGATGATCGGCGGCTGGCTGGGGCTGTTGAGTGCGGTAGGCCTGATGGTGCTTGGCCCGACCATCTGGGTGCAAATCCTGCATCACGAGAAGGCGATCTTCCCGTACGAGTACCCGGCGCTGTTCTCGATGGTCATTGCTTTTGTCGGGATCTGGTTCTTCTCGATCACCGACAAGTCGGCGGCGGCGGATAACGAGCGGGCGCTGTTCTTCCCGCAGTTTGTGCGTTCGCAGACGGGGTTGGGGGCGAGTGGGGCGGTTTCGCACTGATCGCTTGATGGTTGTATAGGTTGTGCTGAATGCCCCGGTTGAGAGATCGGGGCATTTTTTGTGGGCGTGTTGTCTGTTGATGGTGTGTTTATATCCGTTGCTGCGGTAACGGCTTCCAGGGCTGCGCCCTTACGGCGGGTCACGTTTGGAAACAGTGGCTCGCTGTAAGAGCGAAACCATAGGAGGCCGTTACCGCGGCAACGGATATGCCCCCCCCAAACCCCAGACAGACAAAAACGGCCTCTATATAAGAGGCCGTTCCCGGTGCAACTTCAAGACGTTATCGCAAGACAAGTCTTATTTGCGGTCTTCCAGCTTGGTGATGTCACGCGACTCGTAGCCGGTGTACAGCTGGCGCGGACGGCCGATCTTGTACGGGCTGGAGAGCATTTCTTTCCAGTGGGAGATCCAGCCGACAGTCCGCGCCAAAGCGAAGATCACGGTGAACATGCTGGTCGGAATGCCGATCGCCTTGAGGATGATCCCCGAGTAGAAGTCGACGTTCGGGTACAGAGAGCGTTCGATGAAGTATGGATCGGTCAGGGCGATCTCTTCCAGGCGCATGGCCAGTTCGAGTTGCGGATCGTTGGTGATGCCCAGTTCTTTCAGCACTTCGTCGCAGGTCTGCTTCATGACTGTTGCGCGTGGGTCGCGGTTTTTGTAAACCCGGTGACCGAAGCCCATCAGTTTGAACGGATCGTTCTTGTCCTTGGCCTTGGCGATGAATTTGTCGATGTTGGAAACATCGCCAATCTCGTCAAGCATGGTCAGAACGGCTTCGTTCGCACCGCCGTGAGCAGGGCCCCACAGTGCGGCGATACCGGCGGCGATACAGGCGAACGGGTTGGCACCCGAAGAGCCTGCCAGGCGTACGGTGGACGTCGATGCGTTCTGCTCGTGGTCGGCATGGAGGATGAAGATCTTGTCCATGGCGTTGGCGAGTACCGGGCTGATCGGTTTGATCTCGCACGGGGTGTTGAACATCATGTGCAGGAAGTTTTCCGCGTACGTCAGGTCGTTGCGCGGGTACATCATGGGTTGGCCCATGGAGTACTTGTAAACCATCGCTGCCAGGGTCGGCATCTTGGCAACCAGACGGATCGCGGAAATTTCGCGATGCTGCGGGTTATTGATGTCCAGGGAGTCGTGGTAGAAGGCCGAGAGGGCGCCGACTACACCGCACATGACGGCCATCGGGTGGGCGTCGCGACGGAAGCCGTTGAAGAAGGTTTTCAGCTGCTCGTGAACCATGGTGTGGTTTTTCACGGTGCTGACGAACTGGGCTTTCTGTTCTGTCGTCGGCAGTTCGCCGTTGAGCAGCAGATAGCAGGTTTCGAGGTAGTCCGACTTTGCAGCCAGCTGTTCGATCGGGTAGCCGCGGTGCAACAGAATGCCGTTGTCGCCGTCGATATAGGTAATCTTCGATTCGCACGAAGCGGTCGACATGAAACCCGGGTCGAAAGTGAAGCGGCCCGTGGCCGTAAGGCCCCGAACATCAATAACATCGGGACCAACGGTGCCGGTTAAAATGGGCAGCTCGACGGGGGCTGCGCCCTCGATGATCAACTGCGCTTTTTTGTCAGCCATGTGGCCTCCTATTTATGCTTGAACCATCAGACAGACCCCCCACGCAGGGCCCGCACCACTATAGTGAGATAAATTTGAATGTCAATTTGCCTAAAGTCTTGCTCCAGAAGGCTTTAAGTGCACTTTTTCCTCGAAATTGACTGCCATTTACGCCTTTTATGCAACTTGTGCAATCAGCTATTGGGGGTAGGTGATTGCGTTGTCATTAGTAGCCTAACTGTCTATACTCGGCCACCGACCGCCAAGGGCTTTTGGGCCTGCTTTATTGGGGGTCGCATCCCTGGGTGGTGGTTACCTGACCAGTGCACTCCCCAACAACTTTGCCCTGATTGTTAGGGGCTCTTCAGTGTGAAAAAAAAGCCGTGAAAAGCCAACGACCTGTAAACCTAGACCTAAGGACCATCAAACTCCCCATCACCGGCGTTACGTCGTTTCTTCACCGTGTTTCCGGCATCATTCTCTTCCTGGGCCTGGGCTTCATGCTTTATGCATTGGGCAAATCCCTGGGTTCCGAGGAAGGTTTCGCCGAGGTGAAGGCATGCTTGACCAGTCCGCTGGCCAAGTTCGTAGCATGGGGTCTGCTCTCCGCTCTTCTGTATCACCTGGTAGCCGGTGTGCGCCACTTGATTATGGATATGGGCATCGGTGAGACGCTGGAAGGCGGCCGCCTGGGCTCGAAAATTATCATCGCGGTTTCCGTGGTGTTGATCGTTCTGGCAGGAGTTTGGATATGGTAACCAGCGTTACGAACCTTTCGCGTTCGGGCCTCTATGACTGGATGGCGCAACGTGTGTCTGCGGTTGTTCTCGCGGCTTATTTCATTTTCCTGATCGGCTATCTCGCAGTGAATCCGGGCATTGGCTTTGACCAATGGCACGGCCTGTTCAGCCACAACGGGATGCGTATCTTCAGTCTGCTGGCACTGGTGGCTCTGGGCGCTCACGCCTGGGTCGGCATGTGGACCATCGCGACCGACTACCTGACGCCGATGGCGCTGGGCAAGTCCGCGACTGCGGTACGTTTCCTTTTCCAGGCAGTATGCGGCGTTGCAATGTTCGCCTACTTCGTCTGGGGTGTGCAGATTCTCTGGGGTATCTGATTCATGGCTAACATTCCAACGATTTCTTTCGACGCCATCATTATTGGTGGTGGCGGTGCCGGCATGCGCGCAGCGCTGCAACTGGCGCAAGGTGGTCACAAGACTGCCGTGATCACCAAGGTGTTCCCGACCCGTTCGCACACTGTATCCGCCCAAGGCGGCATCACCTGCGCGATCGCGTCCGCCGACCCGAACGATGACTGGCGCTGGCACATGTACGACACCGTCAAGGGCTCCGACTACATCGGTGACCAGGACGCTATCGAATACATGTGTCAGGAAGGCCCGGCCGCGGTTTTCGAACTGGACCACATGGGTCTGCCGTTCTCGCGTACCGAACAAGGCCGTATCTATCAGCGTCCGTTCGGCGGTCAGTCCAAGGACTACGGCAAGGGCGGACAGGCTGCACGGACTTGCGCAGCCTCCGACCGTACTGGCCACGCGCTGCTGCACACCCTTTATCAGGGCAACCTGAAAGCCGGTACCACGTTCCTGAACGAGTACTACGCTGTCGATCTGGTGAAAAACCAGGAAGGCGATTTCGTCGGTGTGATCGCAATCTGCATCGAAACTGGCGAAACCTCCTACATTCGCGCCAAAGCCACCGTGTTGGCGACCGGCGGTGCAGGCCGTATCTACGCTTCCACCACCAACGCCCTGATCAACACCGGTGACGGCGTCGGCATGGCTCTGCGTGCTGGTGTACCCGTGCAAGATATCGAAATGTGGCAGTTCCACCCGACCGGTATCGCCGGTGCCGGTGTACTGGTTACAGAAGGTTGCCGTGGTGAAGGTGGTTACCTGATCAACAAGCACGGCGAGCGTTTCATGGAGCGTTATGCTCCGAACGCCAAAGACCTTGCCGGTCGTGACGTGGTTGCTCGCTCGATGGTTAAAGAAATCATCGCCGGCAACGGTTGCGGTCCGAATGGCGACCACGTAATGCTCAAACTCGACCACTTGGGCGAGGAAGTGCTGCACAGCCGTCTGCCAGGCATTTGCGAGTTGTCGAAGACTTTTGCGCACGTTGATCCGGTTGTTGCTCCCGTTCCGGTTGTACCAACTTGCCACTATATGATGGGCGGCGTTCCCACCAACATTCATGGCCAGGCGATCACCCAGAACGACGAAGGCGTGGATCAGGTCATTCCTGGTCTGTTCGCGGTCGGTGAAGTGGCTTGCGTATCGGTTCATGGTGCCAACCGTCTGGGCGGCAACTCGTTGCTCGATCTGGTGGTATTCGGTCGCGCTGCCGGCCTGCACCTCGAGAAGGCACTGACCGATGGCATCGAATACGACGACGCTACCGAAGCCGATATCGAAGCGGCCCTGTCGCGCCTGAATTCACTGAACAACCGTACTGATGGCGAAGACGTGGCAACCCTGCGTCGCGAGCTGCAAAGCTGCATGCAGAACTACTTCGGTGTGTTCCGTACTGGCGAATACATGCAGAAAGGCATCGCACAACTGGCCGACCTGCGTAAGCGTATCGCTAACGTGAAGATCAACGATAAGTCGCAGGCGTTCAACACTGCGCGTATCGAAGCGCTGGAACTGCAAAACCTGCTGGAAGTGGCTGAGGCGACTGCCATCGCTGCCGAAGTTCGTAAAGAGTCACGCGGCGCGCACGCCCGTGAAGACTTCGAAGATCGTGACGACGAAAACTGGCTGTGCCACACCCTGTACTTCCCGGGTGACAAGCGCGTCACCAAGCGTGCTGTTAACTTCTCGCCGAAGACTGTTCCGACTTTCGAACCTAAAGTCCGGACTTATTAAGGGTGGCCGCCATGTTGCAAGTCAGTGTTTATCGCTACAACCCTGATCAGGACGCCGCGCCGTTCATGCAGGAATTCCAGGTCGATACCGGTGGTAAAGACCTGATGGTGCTGGACGTGCTGGCCCTGATCAAAGAGCAGGACGAGGGTTTCTCCTATCGTCGCTCCTGCCGTGAAGGCGTCTGTGGCTCCGATGGCATGAACATCAACGGCAAAAACGGTCTGGCGTGCATCACGCCGCTGTCTGCCGTTGTGAAAGGTAATAAGTTGATTGTTCGTCCGTTGCCAGGTTTGCCGGTTATCCGTGACTTGGTCGTCGATATGAGCATCTTCTACAAGCAATACGAGAAGGTGAAGCCTTACCTGCAGAACGACACGCCGGCTCCGGCCATCGAGCGTCTGCAGTCGCCAGAAGAGCGTGAAAAGCTCGACGGTCTGTACGAGTGCATCCTGTGTGCTTGCTGCTCGACCTCTTGCCCGTCCTTCTGGTGGAATCCGGACAAGTTCCTGGGTCCTGCTGCTCTGCTGCAAGCCTACCGCTTCCTGGCAGACAGCCGTGACACCAAGACCAGCGAACGTCTGGCTTCGCTCGATGACCCGTTCAGCGTATTCCGCTGCCGGGGCATCATGAACTGCGTCAACGTATGTCCCAAAGGCCTGAACCCGACTAAGGCCATCGGTCACATCCGTAACATGCTGCTTTCGAGCGGCGTGTGATTCAGCTGCTGTAACCGCTGCACCGTAGAGGCTGTGGCGCGGGCTTCAACCCGCGTCATGGCTATAACCAGAGCAGCAGCCATAAGCTGCGGCTCTTATTTTGAAGAAATGAGACAAGCAGGGGCATCCGGGCTGGTACCCGGACTATCAGCGTGATCCTAAGTGGCTTGTTTTGGTCGCTGCATTCGGACTTCTGCAAGTTTGCTCGGTATTGGCGCCGATGGTGTTCCCCTAACCGAGGGTGACCAAGCATGCAAGAAAGCGTGATGCAGCGCATGTGGAACAGCGCCTACCTTTCAGGTGGAAACGCTGCCTATGTGGAAGAGCTTTATGAGCTCTACCTGCACGACCCTAACGCTGTGCCAGAAGAGTGGCGCACCTACTTTCAGAAGTTGCCTGCCGACGGCAACTCTGCCACTGATGTTTCGCACTCCACAATTCGCGATCATTTCGTGCTGCTGGCAAAGAACCAGCGCCGCGCCCAACCGGTTTCCGCCGGCAGCGTGAGCAGTGAGCACGAGAAGAAGCAAGTTGAAGTGCTGCGATTGATCCAGGCCTACCGTATGCGTGGCCACCAGGCAGCCCAGCTTGACCCGCTGGGACTGTGGCAGCGTCCTGCACCTGCAGACCTGTCGATCAATCATTACGGCTTGACCAATGCCGATCTTGATACGACCTTCCGTGCCGGCGACCTGTTCATCGGCAAAGAGGAAGCGAGCCTACGCGAAATTCACGAAGCGTTGCAGCAGACATATTGCCGCACCATCGGCGCTGAATTTACGCATATCACCGATTCCGAGCAGCGCCAGTGGTTCCAGCAGCGTCTGGAAAGCGTGCGTGGTCGTCCGACATACTCCGCCGACATCAAGAGCCACCTGCTTGAGCGCGTGACAGCCGGTGAAGGCCTGGAAAAATACCTGGGCACCAAATACCCGGGCACCAAGCGTTTCGGTCTGGAAGGCGGCGAAAGCCTGATTCCGATGCTCGACGAACTGATCCAGCGTTCCGGTTCCTACGGCACCAAGGAAGTCGTCATCGGCATGGCTCACCGTGGTCGTCTGAACGTACTGGTCAACACCTTCGGCAAGAACCCGCGCGAGCTGTTCGACGAGTTCGAAGGCAAGAAGAAGGTCGAGTTGGGTTCCGGTGACGTTAAATATCACCAGGGCTTCTCGTCCAACGTAATGACCACCGGTGGTGAAGTTCACCTGGCCATGGCGTTCAACCCGTCCCACCTGGAAATCGTTTCCCCGGTGGTAGAAGGTTCGGTTCGTGCCCGTCAGGATCGTCGTAACGATTCGACCGGCGAGAAGGTTCTGCCGATCTCCATCCACGGTGACGCTGCATTCGCAGGTCAAGGTGTGGTCATGGAAACCTTCCAGATGTCGCAGACCCGCGGTTTCAAAACCGGCGGTACTGTTCACATCGTGATCAACAACCAGGTGGGTTTCACCATCAGCAACCCGCTGGACTCGCGTTCCACCGAGTACGCCACCGACGTTGCGAAAATGATTCAGGCGCCGATTCTCCATGTGAATGGTGATGATCCGGAAGCCGTGTTGTTCGTGACCCAGTTGGCCATCGACTACCGCATGCAGTTCAAGCGTGACGTAGTGATCGATCTGGTCTGCTACCGTCGTCGCGGCCACAACGAGGCCGACGAGCCAAGCGGCACCCAGCCTCTGATGTATCAGCAGATCACCAAACAGCGTACCACTCGTGAGCTGTACGCCGATCGTCTGACTCAGGACGGTACTCTTGATGCAGAGCGTGTTCAGGCGAAGGTCGACGAATACCGCAACGCGCTGGACAACGGTCTGCACGTAGTGAAATCGCTGGTCAAAGAGCCGAACAAAGAGTTGTTCGTGGACTGGCGTCCGTATCTGGGCCACGCCTGGACTGCACGTCACGACACCCGTTTCGATCTGAAAACCCTGCAGGAACTGTCCGCCAAGCTGCTGGAAATTCCGGAAGGCTTCGTGGTTCAGCGTCAGGTTGCGAAGATCTACGAAGACCGTCAGAAGATGCAAGCCGGCGGCCTGCCAATCAACTGGGGTTACGCCGAAACCATGGCGTACGCGACCCTGGCGTTTGAAGGTCACCCGATTCGCATGACCGGTCAGGACATCGGCCGCGGTACGTTCTCGCACCGTCACGCTGTTCTGCACAATCAGAAAGACGCGGGCACCTACATTCCGCTGCAGAACCTGTACGACGGTCAGCCACGCTTTGACCTGTACGACTCTTTCCTGTCGGAAGAAGCGGTGCTGGCCTTCGAATACGGTTACTCGACCACCACGCCAAACGCGCTGGTGATCTGGGAAGCCCAGTTCGGCGACTTCGCCAACGGTGCGCAGGTTGTTATCGACCAGTTCATCACCAGCGGCGAGCACAAGTGGGGCCGTCTCTGCGGTCTGACCATGTTGCTGCCACACGGTTATGAAGGTCAGGGCCCTGAGCACAGTTCGGCACGTCTTGAGCGTTACCTGCAGCTATGCGCCGAGCACAACATTCAGGTGTGCGTACCGACCACTCCGGCGCAGATCTACCACTTGCTGCGTCGTCAGGTGATCCGCCCGCTGCGCAAACCACTGGTAGTTTTGACTCCGAAGTCGCTGCTGCGCCACAAGCTGGCCATCTCGACGCTGGAAGACCTGGCCGAAGGTTCGTTCCAGACCGTGATCCCGGAAATCGATGCTCAAGATCCGAAAAAGGTCGAGCGCATTGTTCTGTGTAGCGGCAAGGTCTACTACGACCTGCTGGAAAAACGCCGTGCCGAAGGCCGTGACGATATCGCCGTCGTGCGTATCGAGCAGCTGTACCCATTCCCTGAGGACGACTTGAACGAAGTTCTGGCTCCGTACACCAACCTCAAACATATCGTTTGGTGTCAGGAAGAGCCGATGAACCAGGGTGCCTGGTACTGCAGCCAGCACCACATGCGCCGCATCGTTAGCAATCACAACAAGTCTCTCGTACTTGAGTACGCGGGCCGTGATGCTTCTGCTGCACCTGCTTGTGGTTATGCATCGATGCACGCCGAGCAGCAGGAAAAACTGCTGCAAGACGCGTTTACCGTTTAACGCCTTCGCGCACCTGAAACCGAATTTAAGGAACTACAGATAATGGCTATCGAGATCAAAGCCCCCACTTTCCCGGAATCGGTTGCCGATGGCACCGTTGCCACCTGGCACAAACAACCGGGCGACGCTGTCAAGCGCGACGACCTGATCGTTGACATCGAAACCGACAAAGTCGTACTGGAAGTGCTGGCTACTGCTGATGGCGTGCTGGGCGCAATCGTCAAGAACGAAGGCGACACCGTTCTGTCCGACGAAGTCCTGGGCTCCATCGAAGCGGGCGGCGCTGCGGCCGCTGCTCCAGCCGCCGCTGCTGCTCCGGCCGCTGCTGCCGTTGCCCCGGCTGCCGCCGAAGGCGAAGACGATCCTGTTGCTGCTCCGGCTGCTCGCAAGCTGGCTGAAGAAAACGGCATCAACATCGCTTCCGTTGCCGGCACCGGCAAGGGCGGTCGTGTGACCAAGGAAGACGTGGTTGCTGCTGTTGCTGCCAAGAAAGCCGCTCCGGCTGCCGCGCCTGCCAAGGCTGCTGCTCCTTCGGCCGCCGCTCCTGTGTTCGCCGCTGGCGACCGCATCGAGAAGCGCGTACCGATGACCCGCGTTCGCGCCACTGTGGCCAAGCGTCTGGTTGAAGCTCAATCGAACATGGCAATGCTGACCACTTTCAACGAAGTCGACATGACCGAAGTCATGGCGCTGCGTTCCAAGTACAAGGATCTGTTCGAGAAGTCCCACAACGGCGTACGCCTGGGCTTCATGTCTTTCTTCGTGAAGGCGGCCACCGAAGCACTGAAGCGCTTCCCGGCTGTGAACGCGTCGATCGACGGCGGCGACATCGTTTATCACGGCTACGCTGACATCGGCGTTGCCGTTTCCAGCGACCGCGGCCTGGTTGTACCGGTCCTGCGTAACGCCGAGCTGATGAGCCTGGCTGAAATCGAAGGTGGTATCGCCACTTTCGGCAAGAAGGCCCGTGACGGCAAACTGTCGATGGACGAGATGACCGGTGGTACCTTCACCATCACCAACGGTGGTACCTTCGGTTCGATGATGTCGACCCCGATCGTCAACCCGCCGCAGGCAGCTATTCTGGGCATGCACAACATCATCCAGCGTCCTATGGCCATCAATGGTCAGGTCGTTATCCGTCCGATGATGTACCTGGCATTGTCCTACGATCACCGTCTGATCGATGGCAAAGAAGCTGTGACCTTCCTGGTGACCATCAAGAACCTGCTGGAAGATCCGGCTCGTCTGTTGCTGGATATCTGATAGAAGCAGCTGCAAGCTTCGAGCAGCAAGCCGCAAGAAAGGGCGGCTTGGCTTGAAGCTTGTGGCTTGAAGCTTTTCGCTAAAGAGGATTTTTTGAATGTCGCAGAAATTTGACGTAGTAGTGATTGGTGCTGGCCCTGGTGGCTATGTGGCTGCCATCAAGGCCGCACAACTGGGTCTGAGCACTGCCTGCATCGAGAAGTACACCGACGCCGAAGGCAAGCAAGCCCTGGGCGGTACCTGCCTGAACGTCGGCTGCATTCCTTCCAAGGCGCTGCTGGACAGCTCCTGGAAATACAAGGAAGCGAAAGAAAGCTTCAACGTTCACGGTATCTCGACCGGCGAAGTCAAAATGGACGTCGCTGCGATGGTTGGCCGCAAGGCTGGCATCGTCAAGAACCTGACCGGCGGCGTTGCCACTCTGTTCAAGGCCAATGGCGTTACTTCGATCCAGGGCCACGGCAAGCTGTTGGCTGGCAAGAAAGTCGAAGTCACCAAGCCGGACGGTTCGGTTGAAGTCATCGAAGCTGAAAACGTCATTCTGGCGCCAGGTTCGCGTCCGATCGACATTCCACCGGCTCCGGTTGATCAGAACGTCATCGTCGATTCGACAGGTGCGCTGGAATTCCAATCCGTGCCTAAGCGTCTGGGCGTGATCGGCGCTGGCGTGATCGGTCTGGAACTGGGTTCGGTATGGTCGCGTCTGGGTGCAGAAGTGACTGTCCTGGAAGCCCTGGACACCTTCCTGATGGCAGCGGACACCGCGGTTTCCAAGGAAGCGCTGAAAACCCTGACCAAGCAGGGTCTGGACATCAAACTGGGTGCTCGCGTGACCGGTTCGAAAGTGAACGGCGACGAAGTCGTTGTTAACTACACCGATGCCAACGGCGAACAGACCATCACTTTCGACAAGCTGATCGTAGCCGTTGGTCGCCGTCCGGTGACCACTGATCTGCTGGCTGCCGACAGCGGCGTGACCCTGGACGAGCGCGGTTTCGTGCACGTTGATGATCAATGCGCGACCACCGTACCGGGCGTTTTCGCCATCGGCGACGTGGTTCGCGGCATGATGCTGGCTCACAAAGCCTCGGAAGAGGGCATCATGGTTGTCGAGCGCATCAAAGGTCACAAGGCTCAGATCAACTATGACCTGATCCCTTCGGTTATTTATACTCACCCGGAAATCGCGTGGGTTGGCAAAACCGAGCAGGCATTGAAAGCTGAAGGCGTTGAAGTTAACGTTGGCACCTTCCCGTTCGCCGCTTCCGGCCGTGCCATGGCCGCCAACGATACCGGTGGTTTCGTCAAGGTCATCGCCGATGCCAAGACTGACCGCGTATTGGGCGTGCACGTGATTGGCCCGAGCGCTGCAGAGCTGGTTCAGCAGGGCGCGATCGGTATGGAGTTCGGCACCAGTGCTGAAGACCTGGGCATGATGGTTTTCTCCCATCCGACCCTGTCTGAAGCCTTGCACGAAGCTGCTCTGGCTGTGAATGGCGGCGCCATCCACATTGCCAACCGCAAGAAGCGTTAACAGACAATAAGAAACCACGGCGGTAACGGCCCGTCGTGAGCCTTGCGAGCAAGTCTCACCGCGGAATGTCCGCTGGACGCAGTCTTGCGTAGCTCAGCTACGCAAGCAGCAGTCACAGGTGGCGCGGCACTCATCAAGAGCGCAGCGCCGAATGCGCAGTACCTAACGAAGACGGTAAAAAGCATGAATCTTCACGAGTATCAGGGTAAGCAGCTGTTCGCTGAATACGGCCTGCCAGTTTCCACTGGTTACGCAGTAGACACCCCGGAAGCAGCAGCAGAAGCTTGCGACAAAATCGGCGGCAACGAGTGGGTTGTCAAAGCCCAGGTTCACGCCGGTGGTCGCGGTAAAGCGGGCGGCGTTAAGCTGGTTCGCAGCAAAGAAGACGCCAAAGCCTTCGCACAGCAGTGGCTGGGCAAGCGTCTGGTGACTTACCAGACTGACGCCAATGGCCAGCCAGTCACCAAGATCCTGGTTGAATCGTGCACTGATATCGCTAAAGAGCTGTACCTGGGCGCTGTCGTTGACCGTTCGAGCCGTCGCATCGTGTTCATGGCTTCCACCGAAGGTGGCGTGGACATCGAGAAAATCGCTCACGACACTCCAGAAAAAATTCTGAAAGCCACTATCGATCCACTGGTTGGCGCTCAGCCATTCCAGGGGCGCGAGCTGGCATTCCAGTTGGGTCTGGAAGGCAAGCAGGTTGCTCAGTTCGCCAAGATCTTCGTAGGTCTGGCCAAACTGTTCAAGGATCACGACCTGGCTCTGCTGGAAGTGAACCCGCTGGTGATCAAGGCTGACGGCGATCTGCACTGCCTGGACGCCAAGATCAACATCGACGCCAACGCCATGTACCGTCAGCCTAAGCTGAAGACTTTCCACGATCCGTCGCAAGACGATCCGCGCGAAGCGCACGCTGCCAAGTTCGAACTGAACTACGTAGCACTGGAAGGCAACATCGGCTGCATGGTCAACGGTGCCGGTCTGGCCATGGGTACCATGGACATCGTCAACCTGCATGGCGGCAAGCCAGCCAACTTCCTCGACGTAGGTGGTGGCGCTACCAAAGAACGCGTGACCGAAGCGTTCAAGATCATCCTGTCCGACACTAACGTCGCTGCAGTGCTGGTCAACATCTTCGGCGGCATCGTTCGCTGCGACATGATTGCCGAAGGCATCATCGGCGCTGTGAAAGAAGTCGGCGTGAAAATCCCGGTTGTTGTTCGCCTTGAAGGCAACAACGCTGAGCTGGGCGCTAAAGTACTGGCAGAAAGCGGTTTGAACATCATCGCTGCTACCAGCCTGACCGACGCTGCTCAACAAGTTGTCAAAGCTGCGGAGGGCAAATAATGAGCGTCCTGATCAATAAAGACACCAAAGTTATCTGCCAGGGTATTACCGGTTCGCAAGGTAGTTTCCACACCCAGCAAGCCATCGAATACGGCACCAAGATGGTTGGTGGCGTAACTCCGGGCAAAGGCGGCACCGAGCACCTGGGTCTGCCAGTGTTCAACACCGTTAAAGACGCCGTAGCTGCCACTGGCGCTACCGCCAGCGTGATCTACGTTCCGGCTCCTTTCTGCAAAGATTCGATCCTGGAAGCTGCTTTCGGCGGTATCAAGCTGATCGTCTGCATCACCGAAGGCATTCCTACCCTGGACATGCTGGACGCTAAAGTTAAGTGCGACGAACTGGGCGTAGTCCTGATCGGCCCTAACTGCCCAGGCGTGATCACCCCAGGCGAATGCAAGATCGGCATCATGCCAGGTCACATTCACTTGCCAGGCAAGGTCGGTATCGTTTCCCGTTCCGGCACCCTGACCTACGAAGCTGTGAAGCAGACCACTGACGCCGGTTTCGGTCAGTCGACTTGCGTCGGCATCGGTGGTGACCCGATCCCGGGTTCGAACTTCATCGACATCCTGAAGCTGTTCCAGGAAGACCCGAAGACCGAAGCGATCGTGATGATCGGTGAGATCGGCGGTTCGGCTGAAGAAGAAGCGGCTGCCTACATCAAGGCACACGTGACCAAGCCGGTTGTTTCCTACATCGCTGGTGTGACTGCTCCTCCGGGCAAGCGCATGGGCCATGCTGGCGCAATCATCTCTGGCGGCAAAGGCACTGCAGACGAGAAATTCGCTGCTCTGCAAGACGCAGGCGTTAAAACCGTGCGTTCGCTGGCAGACATCGGCAAGGCCCTGGCCGAGCTGACTGGTTGGGCTGTCAAGTAAGCCTCGCGCTTAGCTGACGCTTCACCAAACAAAGGCCGCCTCCGGGTGGCCTTTGTCGTTTCTGGCATTTGAGTCGATGGTGGCTATTTATAGGCATCCACCCAATTACATGCAAAAACGCGACGCGGAAACGTCGCGTATCGGATAGTTCGCCCTCAAACAGTGCGTTTGTAAGCCAAATTCGTTAGGCTAGCCGCCATTTTTGCGTCTGCCGCCCACAAGGCATGCAACGCGCTATACGGGTCAGTCCCATACGGATCGACAGCATTTCCCTAATCCCACAGGGCAATCCCCCTCTAAATTCCGATTCAGTAGTGTGGTATTTCCTTAATGAAAGTTTTGAAAGGTCAGGACATCCTGGCACTTGGTTTTATGACATTTGCCCTGTTCGTTGGGGCTGGCAATATCATTTTTCCGCCGATCGTCGGCTTGCAGGCCGGACCTCACGTCTGGATGGCGGCACTGGGCTTCCTGATCACGGCGGTCGGTTTGCCGGTGGTCACCGTCATTGCGCTGGCCAAGGTCGGCGGCGCAATGGACACGTTGAGCAGCCCGATCGGCAAGATTGCCGGCGGTGTGCTGGCGGCCGCTTGCTACCTGGCGGTCGGTCCATTGTTCGCCACACCGCGGACCGCGACCGTGTCGTTCGAAGTGGGTCTGGCGCCACTGACTGGCGAGAGCCCGCTGGCGCTGTTCCTCTACAGTTCCGTGTACTTCCTGCTGGTGTTCTTCATCTCGCTGTATCCGGGCCGTCTGCTCGACACCGTAGGTCGCTTCCTCGCGCCGTTGAAGATCATTGCACTGGCGGTACTGGGCATCGCTGCATTCGCCTTGCCCGCGGGAGATATCGGTAGCGGTACTCCGGAATATGTGGCTGCACCGTTCTCCCAGGGTTTCATCAATGGTTACCTGACCATGGATACCCTCGGTGCGCTGGTGTTCGGCATCGTCATCGTTAACGCGATCCGCTCCCGTGGTGTCGAGTCGCCTGCGCTGATCACCCGTTATGCGATCATCGCCGGACTCATTGCCGGTGTCGGTCTGGCGCTGGTGTATATCAGCCTGTTCCGTCTTGGTTCCGGCAGCCACGAAGTAGCCGTTGGTGCCACCAATGGCGCTGCGGTACTGCACGCTTATGTGCAACACACCTTTGGCTCCCTGGGCAGCGGTTTCCTTGCGGTGCTGATCTCGTTGGCGTGTCTGGTGACGGCCGTGGGCCTGACCTGCGCGTGTGCCGAATACTTCAGCCGAGTGCTGCCACTGTCCTACAAGACGCTGGTGATCATTCTGGCGGCGTTCTCGCTGCTGGTGTCCAACCTGGGCCTGACCAAATTGATCGCCTTCTCCATTCCGGTGCTGACCGCGATCTACCCGCCATGCATCGTTTTGGTAGCGCTGAGCTTCTGCAAAGATTTCTGGCATGAGCACGGCCGTATCATCGGCCCAGTGATGCTGGTGTCCTTCGTGTTTGGCTGCATCGACGCTCTGAAAGGCGCCGGTCTGGCCGACTGGCTGCCATCGCAACTGTCGCATCTGCCACTGAGTGAACAGGGCCTGGCGTGGCTGGTGCCGTGTGTGATGACCCTGGTGGTTGCAGTGATCTGCGATCGCGTGCTGGGCAAGCGTAGTGAAGCCATTGCCTGACGTTTCCTGACCCGCCACAAGCGGGTCTTGGGCGATTAAACAGAAATGCCCCGTATCAATCGATACGGGGCATTTTTTATGAACATCAGGCAGTGTCTTTTTTCCTGAGCTAACGTCGAACGATTACATCGATTCTGGTGGGAGCGAGCAAACCCGCTCCCCCCGATAAAGTGCTCATATTTGACAAGGAATTGCATGTCGTTCATCCAAGCTAACCTGATCCATTTGCTCGCTGCACTCTGGTTTGTCATCTGCTGGGGCGGTTACACCCGATACGCCAGTTGGAAGGCTCGCGACACCGCTTGCCTGGCCAGCGTGCTGCACCTGTATCGTGAAGACTGGATGCGCCGCATGTTGCTGCGCGACAACCGCATCGCGGACGCTAGCGTGATCGGCAATCTGGAGCGCAACGCCTCGTTCTTCGCCTCCAGTACCCTGATTATTCTCGCCGGTATTCTCACCGTGCTTGGTGCTTCCGAGCGTGCGGTGTCGTTGCTGGCGGATATTCCGATGGTGCAGCAGGCGTCGCAAGGCATGTCAGAGATCAAGTTGCTGTGTCTGGCCCTGGTGTTCGTCTATGCGTTCTTCACGTTCAGTTGGTGCATGCGTCAGTACAACTTTGCGGCGATTCTGGTGGGCTCGGCGCCCATGATCGGTGAGCGACAAGTCTCGGAGCAGGAGCGCAAGGCCTTCGCTTTGCGGGCGGCGCGGGTGATTTCGATGGCGGCCAACCAGTTCAACTTTGGCCTGCGCTCCTATTACTTCGGCATGAGCATGCTGGCGTGGTTCGTCAGCCCCTGGCTGTTCATGATGATGAGCGCCGGGGTCGTGGTGGTGTTATACCGCCGCGAATTTCATTCCGACGTCCTCGATGTAATGGTGTATACCCCTACACAGGCGCCCATCCCCGAGGCGAACAAGGAAGCTGCTTGATGAGTATTCCATTCTGGTGTGTGTTTATCAGTGCGCTGTTGATTTACATCGCGCGTATGCCGGTGGCCAAGGCCATGAAAGAGCAGGGTGGTTACAACAATCACCTGCCGCGCCAACAGCAGGCGCAGCTCACCGGTTACGGCGCCAGGGCGCTGGCGGCTCACCAGAACAGTATTGAAGCGTTCATGTTGTTTTCGGTAGGCGTGCTGATGGCGCATACCACGCAAACGGCGGGGTGGTTGATCGATACATTGGCAATCATTTTTGTAATAGCCCGGATCATCTACCTGTGGTTTTACCTGGCTGACCTGCCGCGACTGCGCAGTCTGGTCTGGGGAATCGGTTTATTGTGTTCGTTGTTATTGATGATTAGTCCGACTTTTAGAACGGTGTTGCTTTAACAGCGCATTACCGAAAAGTAACAGGCAAAAGAAAACCCGCACTTGGCGGGTTTTCTTTTTCTGCATCAAGAGGCGATTTATTGCGTCTTGGCAGCTTCGTCTTTCGCAGCTTCGTTCGATTCCGCCTGATCTTTGGCGGCTTCGGCGTTTTCTTTTGCTGCGTCGTTCACTTTATCCTGAGCTTTGCTCATGTCTTGTTGAGCTTGTTCAGCATGTTCTTTGGCATCTTGAGCTTTGTCCTCGGATTTTTTATCGCAGGCAGCGAGACCGAGGGACGCGGTCAACATCAAGGCAATAGCTAAAGTCTTACGCATGGGGTGTTTCTCCTTATGGAAAATAACTACTGGCCTTAAGAGCTCGCGCCTGAGGGTTAAGTTCCTCATTTGTTTCAGATATATAAGTTTGTTTTGCTGCGGAACTTTTGCTGTGTTTCCTACTACTGGCAAATGGATTTAACGAGAGTAATTATCAAATGGCTGACCACCCCGTTTTTGAGCGTGCGACACGATTTCTGTCGGCGTTGCGTCACTGTCAGGTTCTTGGTTTGCAGGTGCACAGCGCCTCCACCGAAGGGCTCACGGTTATCCTGCCGTACAGCCCGAAAATCGTGGGCAATCCGCAAACCGGGGTGATTCATGGCGGGGCAATCACCTCGTTGATGGACACGGCCTGCGGGATGTCCACTTTGTGTGTACTACCGGAGTTCGAGGTTTGCCCGACTCTTGATCTGCGCATCGACTACATGCACGCCGCTGAACCCGGCAAAGATGTTTATGGCTTCGCTCAATGCTACCGGGTAACGACCGATGTGATCTTCGCTCGCGGCTTTGCTTATCAGGATGATCCCGAACAGCCGATCGCCCATGTCGTTGGCACGTTCATGCGTATGGGGAAGGGGCTCAGGGGCACCAAAGGTTTCGGCGGTGCGATCAAGGGGGAAGGTCAATGAGTGATGAATTGAAGGATCAACTGCAACAGGCCCACGAACAGGGTGACTACGCGCCGCTGCTGAAGTTGATCCCCTACGCCGGGCTGATCTGCATCGAATGCTCACGGGTCGGTGATGAGTTGCTTTTCAAGCTCCCGGCGAACAAGGACAACATTGGTAACCCTTTATTGCCGGCGATCCACGGCGGCGTTATTGCCGGGTTCATGGAGCTGGCCGCTGCCCTGCATTTATTGATTTTTACCGGTGCGCCGGGCGTGCCGAAGATCATCGACTTTTCCCTCGATTACCTGCGAGCCGGGCAATTTCGCGACACTTGGGCCAAGTGCGAGGTCTGCCGGCAGGGGCGGCGAGTCGCTAATGTCGCGGTCACAGCATGGCAAAGCACCGAAAATGAACCGATTGCCACTGCCCGTGCGCACTTCAAAATCGATGACCCCTTGAAATCCTGAACACTGCCCCAAACTCTGATGACAACCCGCCGCAGACCATTCGGGTCGCGGCCAATGCCATCTGATTGGAGTTTGATGACCATGAGTGTGGAAACTCAAAAGGAAACCCTGGGCTTCCAGACCGAGGTGAAGCAACTGCTGCACCTCATGATCCATTCGCTGTATTCCAACAAGGAAATCTTCCTTCGCGAATTGATCTCGAACGCCTCTGACGCTGTAGACAAGCTACGCTTCGAAGCCTTGGCCAAGCCTGAGTTGCTCGAAGGTGGCGCAGACCTGAAAATCCGTGTGAGCTTCGACAAAGACGCCAAAACCGTCACCCTCGAAGACAACGGTATCGGCATGAACCGTGACGATGTGATCACCCACCTGGGCACCATCGCCAAGTCGGGCACTGCCGATTTCATGAAAAACCTCTCGGGCGATCAGAAGAAGGATTCTCACCTGATCGGTCAGTTCGGCGTCGGTTTCTACTCGGCCTTCATCGTTGCAGACCAGGTTGACGTGTACAGCCGTCGCGCCGGCACACCTGCCAGCGAAGGCGTGCACTGGTCGTCGAAAGGCGAGGGTGAGTTCGAAGTTGCCACGATCGAAAAACCTGAGCGCGGCACTCGCATTGTCCTGCACCTGAAAGCGGCGGAAGACGAGTTCGCCGATGGTTGGCGTCTGCGCAACATCATCAAGAAGTACTCCGATCACATTGCCCTGCCGATCGAACTGCCGAAGGAAGTCACCGCAGCCGAAGGCGAAGAGCCGCCAGCCGTTGAGTGGGAAACCGTCAACCGCGCCAGTGCCCTGTGGACCCGTCCTCGCACCGAAGTGAAGGATGAGGAATACCAGGAGTTCTACAAGCACATCGCCCATGACTTTGAAAACCCGTTGGCCTGGAGCCACAACAAAGTCGAAGGCAAGCTCGAATACAGCTCGCTGCTGTACGTGCCGGCCCGCGCACCGTTCGACCTGTACCAGCGTGAGGCGCCGAAAGGCCTGAAGCTGTACGTGCAGCGTGTGTTCGTGATGGATCAGGCCGAGTCGTTCCTGCCGTTGTACCTGCGCTTCATCAAGGGTGTGGTCGACTCCAACGATCTGTCGCTGAACGTGTCGCGGGAAATCCTGCAGAAAGACCCGATCATCGACTCGATGAAGTCGGCGCTGACCAAGCGCGTACTCGACATGCTGGAAAAACTGGCGAAGAACGAGCCTGAGCAATACAAAGGCTTCTGGAAAAACTTCGGTCAGGTCATGAAAGAAGGCCCGGCCGAGGATTTCGCCAACAAGGAAAAAATCGCCGGGCTGCTGCGTTTCGCATCGACCCATGACGAAGACGGCGAGCAAGTTGTCGGTCTGGCTGACTACCTGGCGCGCGCCAAGGAAGGTCAGGACAAGATCTATTACCTCACCGGCGAAACCTACGCGCAGGTCAAGAACAGCCCGCACCTGGAAGTCTTCCGCAAGAAAGGCATCGAAGTGCTGCTGCTGACCGACCGTATCGACGAGTGGCTGATGAGCTACCTCAGCGATTTCGACGGCAAGACGTTTGTCGACGTGGCACGCGGTGATCTCGATCTGGGCAACCTGGACTCGGAAGAGGACAAGAAGGCCGCAGAAGAAGTCGCCAAGTCCAAAGAAGGTCTGGTCGAGCGTCTGAAAACCGCGCTGGGCGATTCCGTTGCCGAAGTTCGCGTGTCTCATCGTCTGACCGATTCGCCAGCCATTCTGGCCATCGGTGAACAGGACCTGGGCCTGCAAATGCGCCAGATCCTCGAAGCCAGCGGGCAGAAAGTGCCGGAATCAAAGCCGATCTTCGAATTCAACCCGAGCCACCCGCTGATCGAGAAACTCGACGGCGAGCAGAACGAAGGACGTTTTGGCGACCTGTCGCACATCCTCTTCGATCAGGCCGCTTTGGCGGCTGGCGAAAGCTTGAAAGACCCGGCCGCGTACGTGACCCGTCTGAACAAGCTGCTGGTTGAACTGTCGGTTTAATCGCGTTGCAAAAAAAACCCGCTTCGGCGGGTTTTTTCATTCTGGTGTTTAACAAATCAGGAGTCAGAAATGAGCCAAGTCACTGTACGTTCCGTGGTCTATCAGATTGATGGCCAGCCTTTTGAAGGCCGGTTAGCCTTCGATGCCGATCATAAGGGCGCGCGCCCGGGTCTGTTGATGGCCCCGAACTGGATGGGCGTCAGTGCCGGCGCCGAAGAGATCGCCAAATCGGTCGCAGCCAAAGGCTACGTGGTGTTGATCGCTGACGTTTACGGTCAGGCGGTGCGTCCGCAGAACGCCGATCAGGCTGGTGCGGCGATGATGCCGCTGAAAAATGATCGGGCCTTGCTGCGCAAGCGCATGCAAGCGGCGTTCGAGCAGTTGCACACGCAGGGTGAAGCCGCGGTCGATATTTCCAGGCTGGCGGTGTTCGGCTTCTGTTTTGGCGGTTGTTGTGCGCTGGATCTGGCGCGTACCGGTGCGCCGGTGAAGGCCGTGGTGTCGTTCCACGGTACGCTGGATTCGCCAAACCCGGCGGAGGCGAAGAACATCAAGGGCTCGGTGCTGGTGTTGCATGGTGCTTCCGACCCCTTGGTGCCGAAAGAGCAATTGCCGGCTTTCGAAGATGAGATGAACGCGGCGAACGTGGACTGGCAATTGCTGAGCTACGGCGGTGCAGTGCACTCGTTTACCGATCCGCACGCCAATGTGCCGGGCAAGATGATGTACGACGCGAAGACCGCTGCGCGCGCCTTCAAGTCGATGCATGACTTATTGGATGAAGTGTTCAGGGGCTGATTCAGGCGGCGCCTGTTCTGGCCTCTTTTCCCGCATTGGAACGCGTTCCAGTGCGGGAACAGGCTTGCTCGCGAAGAGGGTTAATCAGCGACACAAGATTCAGGGCAATTCAATCCGCTCACTTTCCCCGGGCACTGTCGGCCAATCCCCGGCCGCCCATTTGCGCCGTGCCTCATCAATGGCTGCCGGATCGCTCGCGACAAAATTCCAGTTGATCCGCCGAGGTCCGTCCAGCGGGGCGCCGCCGAACACCACAGCATGACAATCAGTCTCGGCAAACAAGCTCATCTCTTCCCCGGGCGGGAGCACGACCAATAGATGGGGGTCGATCGTTTCGCCATTCAATTGCGCATCACCACTCAACACATACACCGCCCGTTCTTGATGCTCGGTCGGGATCAGTAGTGTGGTTGCCGCTTGCATTTTCACTTCGGCGTACAGCGTAGGAGAAAGCACCGGTACCGGCGATTCAAGACAAAAGCCTGACCCGGCAATCATCCTTATCTGCACGCCGAGGTTATCGCTGACGGGTAGCGTCGCCGCCGGGTGATGGCTGTAATGCCCAGGGCCTTGCTCATGATCCTTGGGCGAGGCCAGCCAGATCTGCAAACCGTGCATGGTGAAGCTTTGCTTCCACAACGGCTCGGGTGTGCGCTCGACGTGAGCGATGGCGCTGCCAGCGGTCATCCAGCTGACATCGCCAGCGCTGACCACCTGATCGGAGCCGAGGCTGTCCTTGTGCTGGATTTGCCCTTCAAACAGATAGGTCAGGGTCGACAGGCCGATGTGCGGATGCTGTCGGATGTTCATGCCTTTGCCCGTCGGATAAATCGTCTCGAGCATGTGATCAAAAAACACGAAAGGCCCGACGCTGCGGCATTTGGCTGACGGCAGTGGGCGCAGAATCGGCTGGCCTTCGACGTCTTCGGCGCGCGCGCGGATGATCAGAGGTTGCGTGTCCATGGTGCATTCCAGGCTGAGCGGGTGATGTGCAGAGCATAACCCGCCGCAGCGCGCGTGTTGATTATTGGCTGTCGAAGCCTTGTGGCGCGTGGGTTTCGATCGTCACGTCGGTGGTGGTCATCAGCTTGTGGATTGGGCAGCGGTCGGCAACGCGCAGCAGTTCTTCACGCTGGGCGTCAGTCAATACGCCTTTGAGGGTGAGTGTGACGTGCAAGACGTATTTGCCTTTTTGTTCTTCGCTGTTGTCGCGTTTGACGTCGACACCTACGCCCGTCAGCGGGATGTCTTTCTTCTTTGCGTACATCTTCAGGGTTATTGCCTTGCAGGCCCCCAGAGCCGCGTCAAAGTAATCATGCGGCTCGGGGGCCGAGCCTTCGCCACCGGCAGATTTCGGTGCGTCGGCAAACAGTTCGTGGTCATCGATCCTTACGGTGTGACGAAAGCCTTCAGCGGAGACGGTATTGACGGTAACGGTCATGGGAACCTCACTGGCAGTAGGAAAAGTCGTTCGATCAAAAAAGACCTTGCAGTTATAGAGCATTCCTACCGGCACGCGTTCCACTTTCCTGCGGGATGAACCCTTGTCGTCAGGACGGGGTCTAGGTTATGCCTACTTGTTGGAGATTAATTGTGTCCCTGTATCGTTTGAGTCTTGCCTGCCTTCTGGCCTTTGCCAGTTCGGCCAGTGCCCGCGAATACACCTACAGCGACGCGCACCTGCACTACGTGGATTTTTTCCAGGAAACGGCTGGCATGTCGAAACTGCTGACAGCCATGAAGGACAACTTCGTCGAGCATGTGATGATTTCCGGTATTCCCGTGGCCAAAAAGTGGCACGAAGACGAACCCAAACGCCCGCGTTATTACGCCGGCGATGATGCCGATGCGTATTGGTACAGCGCCACCGACGTGATCGTTGCAGATGCGGTGCAAAAACTAACGCCTGAACAACGCCCCTTTTTCCATCCCTTTCTTTCAGGTTTCAACCCCAACGACAAAAACTCTGCTGCGCACATCCAGCGCATGCTCGATCTGTACCCGGGGCTATGGCAGGGCATCGGCGAGGTGTTCACCCGCCATGACGATCTGACGGCGCTGACGTCTGGTGACACGCCACGCGCCAATAACGAAGCGATGACCAGGATCTATCATCTGGCGGCGGAAAACGATCTGCCGGTGATGCTGCACTCCAACATCACCTCCAAACGTGAGAAAAATCCGCTTTATCTGAGGGAAATCGAAGAGCCGCTGCGTAATCATCCGCACACCCGATTTATCTGGGCGCACGCGGGGACAAGCGCCGAGATTCATCGGCATCAGACACAGTTGAAATTCCTGCTTGCGACCCTGACGCGGATGCTTGAGGCCTATCCGAATCTCTACATCGATCTGTCCTGGACCATGCTCACTCCGTATCTGCTGGATGCGCAGGGGAAGCCTCGCCCGGTATGGCTGGCACTGGTAGAGCGTTATCCGGAGCGCTTCATGCTCGGTTCGGACGTGGTCGGGCGATTCAACAGGCTCGGTCAGGAAATGCACAGCTTCAAACCGTTTCTCGATGCGCTACCGGAAGACGTCGCCCATAAAGTCGCAAAGGACAACTTCCTGGCGATCTTGCCACGAACGGAGCTCAAATCCGCTAAAACCACGCTGAATCGATAATGCCGCGTGTTCGGAGTATTAAGGCGTTTTGATATCACGTTTTGGTCTTACGCAAATTTCCGCCCGGCCGATACCTTCTAGAGCAACCAGCTGCAGGGTTGATGCAGCGCTTTTGGAAGGAACCAGAGCAATGAGTATCCGTAGTCTCAATATTGCCCCGCGCGCCGGATTGGGTTTTGGCCTGTTGGCCCTCATGGTGTTTGCCCTGGGGGTGTTCGCCTTGCTGCAAATGTCCAACATGCGTGCCCAGTCTGATGAGGTCGATAAAAACTGGTTGCCGAGCGTGATGGCCGTCGGCGAGATGAGTCAGGACATGCTTCGCCTGCGGGCGTTGACCATGCGCCTGTTGATCGACCGTGATCGGCAGGCGCTTGAGCAGAATGTAGCCAAACTCAATGAGTTGCGCGGCGTGCTCAGTGAAGCTCAGCAACGATATGACGTGCTGATCGTGCTGCCCCAGGAGCGTCAGTTGTTTGATCGTTTCAAAGTTGCCGAGCACAAGTACCTGGAGTTTCAGGCGCAGGTGATGCAGTTGTCCGCACAGAGTCGGGTAGAGGAGGCGGCGGCGATTCTCAACACTCAGATGAGCCCGTTGGCCGATGACATCACGGTCACCCTGCGTGAACTGGTCGAACTGAACAAGCACAACGCCAATCTTGCTACCGAAGCTGCACGGTTGGTGTTCATCAATTCGCGGGTGTGGGTCGGTGTGATGATCGCCGTCACGGCGTTGATCACCATAGGCCTGGCGTTGTTACTGACCCGCAGCATCGTGATGCCGTTGGCGCAGTCGTTGGGCGTGGCGCAAGTGGTGGCCGGAGGTGATCTGACTGGAGAGATCGACATTGCAGGCAAGGACGAGCCGGCGCGACTCCTGCAAGCGCTGCAAAGCATGCAGCACAATCTGCGTGACACGATTCGGCATATCTCCCAGTCATCCAGCCAGTTGGCTTCGGCGTCGGAAGAACTCAGTTGTGTCACGGAAGACGCTACGCGCGGACTGCATCAGCAGAGTCTCGAAATCGAGCAGGCGGCCACGGCGGTCAATCAGATGACGGCAGCGGTGGAGGAGGTGGCCAGCAACGCGGTGGCGACGTCCGAAGCCTCGCGCGAATCCGATCGTATTGCCCAGCATGGTCGTGAACAGGTGCGCCAGACCGTGACGTCGATTGAGTGTCTCGCCCAGGACGTTACCAATAATGCGAGTCAGGTGGAGGATTTGGCGCAGAAGGTTCATGGCATCAGCAAGGTACTGGATGTCATTCGTTCAATTGCCGAGCAGACCAATCTACTGGCCCTTAACGCTGCGATAGAGGCGGCGCGGGCCGGCGATGCCGGGCGTGGGTTTGCAGTGGTGGCCGATGAAGTGCGGGCGTTGGCCCATCGTACCCAGCAGTCGACGCAGGAAATCGAGCAGATGATTGGCGGTATTCAGCAGGGCACCGATTCGGCGGTCAGTTCGATGCAGCAGAGCAATGGGCGAGCGGGTTCAACACTGGAGTTGGCCAAAGCTGCGGGAGTGGCGTTGGAGGAGATTGCGTCGGCGTTTACGCTGATCAACGAGCGCAATCTGGTGATCGCCAGCGCTTCGGAAGAGCAGGCCGCGGTAGCGCGGGAGGTGGATCGCAATCTGATGAACATCCGCGATCTGGCGATGCAGTCGTCGGCGGGGGCTAATCAAACCAGTGCAGCGAGTCAGGAGTTGTCGCGGTTGGCGGTGGATCTGAACACCATGGTGGCCAAATTCTCGGTATGACTCGATAGCCGATCGCAACGGTGAACCCGCTCACAGTGGTTGTGTGTTGTTGCGCAAATTGCAGGCATGAAAAAGCCCCGCTTTGCGGGGCTCTTCAATATCGCGCTGGATCAGCTACCTTTGACAACCTTGCCGTTGACCGTGCCGTCCTGGAGCATGATGTTGTACTCCTTGCCGTCGGTTTCAACCTGTTGCAGGCGAACCAGCAGATAGTCCCAATCCTTGGCGAACCACAGGACGGTGATGCGCTTGCTTTGTGTCGGGTCGCGCACGCGCTCGACTTTGATCGAATCGATCTTGCCAGCCTTGGTGTCGACCTTTTCCGAGCCCAGCACGCGGAAGTCATAGGTGTCGACTTCGCCATCATCGACCACTTGGTAGCTCATGGTCTTTTTGCCGGCAGCTACGTCATGTTGCAGCGCCAGCTGATAAGTGGATTTGTCGACCATGCCACGGTTGAGCGGGATCTTCACCGCGTCGCCACGGTCAGTGCCGGTAACCATTTTGCTGTTCCAGTCGAAATCCAGGTCAGCCTTCTTGGCTTTGCCCAGGCCACCCCGTTCGAAGTGGTAGGACTGCGGCAGCAAGGTGTCCTTGTCCAGGGTCAGGGTGCTTTTTTCACTCAGGCTGGCAATCATCATCGATGCCTTGAAGCTGAGCGTCCAGACGCCGTTGGCATCCTTGGTCAGGCTGCGTTCGGCGGTGCCGCTCATGGGCAACTGTTTCCAGTCGGCGGTATAGCTGGCGGAGAACGGTTGAAGGTCTGCTGCCTGCGCGAAAGGCAGGGCGAGCAGAGCGCAAGCGAAGAGCAGGGCGCGACGCATAATATCTCCTAGTTTCGAATCAAGTGGCCGCTGGCCGCGAGTAGCTGGCTATCCAGTAAAGCACCTTGTTCTCCGAGCGTCAGCCTGCCTTCGGCAAACCAGCGTACCGCCATCGGATAGATCAGGTGCTCCTGAACGTGAACCCGTTGCGCCAGACTCTGCGGCGTGTCGTGCAACTCTACCGGTAATACTGCCTGTACGACCAGTGGTCCGCCATCGAGTTCCTCGGTGACGAAGTGTACGGAGCAGCCGTGCTCGGTGTCGCCGGCTTCCAGCGCGCGCTGATGAGTGTGTAACCCTTTGTATTTGGGCAGCAGCGACGGATGGATATTGAGCAGGCGACCCTGATAGTGGCGAACGAAATCAGCGCTGAGAATGCGCATGAAACCGGCCAGTACCACGAGTTTGGGATTGAATTCGTCAATCAGTTTGATCAGGGCAGCATCGAAGGCCTCGCGACCTTCGAATGCCTTGTGATCCAGCGAGCGGGTGGCGATACCCGCGTCACTGGCGCGTTGCAGGCCGTAAGCGTCGGCGCGGTTTGAAATCACCGCAGCGATGCGAACCGGGCTGTCGCCGGTCCGCGAGCTGTCGATCAAGGCCTGCAAGTTACTGCCGGTGCCGGACAACAGCACCACGACATCACAGGTTGCGGACATTAATGAGCCTTAAGGTTCTTCAGATCAACCTGAGCTGCGCCTTCGGCTGCGGCAGCGATCTGACCGATGACCCAAGGCTGCTCACCCGCTTCACGCAGGGTGTTCAGGGCCACTTCAACGTGCTCCTGAGCCACGCAGATGACCATGCCTACGCCGCAGTTCAGTACGCGGTGCATCTCGGTTTCGTCAACGTTGCCTTTTTCTTGCAGCCAGTCGAAGACGGCCGGGCGAGTCCAGCTGGCCACGTCAACAACGGCCTGGGCGCCTTTTGGCAGAACGCGCGGGATGTTGTCGAGCAGGCCGCCGCCGGTGATGTGGGCCATGGCTTTGACGGCGCCGGTGTCTTTGATCAACTTGAGCAGCGGCTTGACGTAGATGCGGGTTGGCGCCATCAGCAGGTCGGTCAGCGGTTTGCCGTCGAGCTGGATGTTTTCGATGTCGGCGCCGGACACTTCGATGATCTTGCGGATCAGCGAGTAGCCGTTGGAGTGCGGGCCGGACGATGGCAGGGCGATCAGGGCGTCACCGGTGGCGACTTTCGAGCCGTCGATGATTTCGGCTTTTTCCACGACACCGACGCAGAAACCGGCCAGGTCGTAGTCTTCGCCTTCATACATGCCAGGCATTTCTGCGGTTTCGCCGCCCACCAGCGAGCAACCGGACAGTTCGCAGCCAGCGCCGATGCCGGTAACGACCTGGGTTGCAGTTTCGACGTTGAGTTTGCCGGTGGCGTAGTAGTCGAGGAAGAACAGTGGCTCGGCGCCGCACACCACCAGATCGTTCACGCACATGGCAACGAGGTCGATGCCGATGCTGTCGTGCTTGTTCAGGTTCAGTGCCAGACGCAACTTGGTGCCGACGCCGTCAGTGCCGGAGACCAGCACAGGCTGCTTGTAGCCGGCCGGGATTTCGCAGAGGGCGCCGAAACCGCCCAGGCCGCCCATGACTTCCGGGCGCGCAGTGCGCTTGGCGACGCTCTTGATGCGTTCGACCAATGCTTCACCGGCGTCGATGTCTACACCGGCGTCCTTGTAGCTCAGGGAGGGTTGCTTGCTCATGATCCAGGCCTTTAGGGGGGATTCAGGGGTAACGACCGAGTTCAGCGGGAACGCCGAAGTCGATGGGGCGATTGCCTCACGCGAGTTTCGAGGTGCCCGGCTGTTGCCGGTCTGCGAAGGCGCGCGATTTTATCAGGCTTGAGGGGCAGCGGCCATCCTCGCACCGACGGGCAGGGGCATATCGGCCGAAATTTTTTGCAATTGAGCCGTCCGGGTGCCTGTATAAGGTGTTGCAATTAACCGTCTATCGTTATCACTGTGCAAAAACTTACCGCCGCTGTGTGAATGTTTTGCAACGGCCGGTGGTCACAGCCTTGCTCAATCGGTTCACGCGGCCTGTTCCAGCCGCTCCTGTCGACGGGAATTTTCCATGCGTTTTTGTAAATTGTTGTTTGTGTCCTGTTTGTCTGTGGTCAGCCTGGCGAGTCATGCCGAAAACCTCAAAGGCCTTTATCAAGTGCGTGAGCCGGTCAGCGGCCAAGCGCCGCAAGAGCGTGATCGCGCGACCCAGGCCGCGCTGGACACCCTGGTGTTGCGCCTGACCGGTGATCCTAAAGCCCCGCAAAATCCCGGGTTGGCGCCGATCAGGAAAGATCCGCAGCAGATCATCACCCGGTTCGGCTTTGATGCCGGTCCACCTGAGGTGCTGAAAGTCGATTTCGACCCCAATACCACCGAGCAGGCCTTGCGCCGCGCCGGGTTATCCCTGTGGGGGGCCAGTCGGCCGTCGATTCTGGGTTGGTGGCTGAGTGACTCGACCGAGGGTTCGAGTCTGGTCGGTGATGGTCAGGCCGCTGCTGCGCCGCTGCGTGCAGCCGCTCAGCATCGCGGTTTGCCATTGCGTTTGCCGCTGGCGGACCTCAGCGAACAATTGGTTGCTAGCGCGCCAGTACTGGAGGGCTCTGATCCGGCGCCATTGCAGGACGCTTCGGAACGCTACAATGCTGACGCCTTGCTGGCAGTACATGCCCGTGAAGAGGGCGGGCAGTGGCAGGCCAAATGGCACTTGTGGATGGGTGATCAAAAAGACGCGGGGAGCGTGCAGGGTGCCGATCAGGCCGCCGTGGCCGATGCCGTGATGCTGGCGGTTGCCGAGCGACTGGCGCCGCGTTATGTGGTCAAGCCCGGCACTTCAGGTCAGCAGACGCTGGAGGTGCAGGGCATGAATCTGGAGCGCTATGCGACGTTGTTGCGGGTGCTCGAGCCGTATGGGGTGCGTCTGCAGAGTGTTGATGGCGATCGTATCGTCTATCGGGTCAATGGCAGTGTCGATCAGTTGCGTGCTCAGTTGTCGCTGGCGAAGTTGCAGGAGTTGCCGGCCGCAGCGCCAGTGCCTGTGGCTGCGCCGCAAGCGTCGGTCCAGGGTGCAGCGCCGGTTGCTGCTCCGGCCCCGACACCTGCGGCGCCGTCTCTGCGGTTTCGCTGGTAAGTCTTTCCTTATATAGAAGAAGCAGGAGTGGTAAATGGCCGATACGCGGCGTTGGTTCTGGCTCGGTGGGGTGGTCCTGCTTTGCGCGTTTGTGTGGTTGCTGCACCCGATCCTCACGCCGTTTCTGGTGGCGCTGCTGCTCGCTTATCTGTTCGATCCGCTGGTGGATCGACTGGAAAAGCTCGGGCTGTCCCGAACCTGGGGCGTAATCACCGTGTTTGCCTTGTTCTCGCTCATCGTGACGGCGCTGTTGTTGGTGTTGGTGCCGATGCTGGCCAAACAGATGCTGCGATTGTATGAGTTGACCCCCCAAATGCTGGACTGGTTGCAGCACACGGCGGTGCCATGGGCGCAGTCGAAGCTGGGGTTGGCGGATGGCTTCTGGAAATTCGACAAGGTCAAGGCGGCCATCAGCGAGCACATGGGCCAGACCAGTGACATTGTCGGTGTGGTGCTCAGTCAGGCGACGGCTTCGGGGCTCGCGCTGATTGGGTGGTTGGCCAATCTGGTGCTGATCCCGGTGGTGGGTTTCTATCTGCTGCGAGACTGGGACTTGATGATGGCCAAGATTCGCAGCCTGCTGCCGCGTGATCGTGAGGAGCGCGTGGTAACGCTGGCTGGCGAATGCCATGAGGTGCTAGGGGCATTCATGCGCGGTCAGTTGCTGGTGATGCTGGCGCTGGGCGTGATTTACGCGGCTGGGCTGATGATCGTCGGTCTGGAGTTGGGGCTGTTGATCGGTCTGATTGCGGGTCTGGCGGCGATCGTGCCGTACATGGGTTTCGTGATTGGCATTGGTGCGGCGCTGATTGCCGGGTTGTTCCAGTTCGGAGGGGATCTGTACCCGATGGTCGGGATCGTCGCGGTATTCATGATTGGTCAGGCGCTGGAAGGCATGGTGCTGACGCCGCTGCTGGTGGGCGACCGGATCGGATTGCACCCGGTGGCAGTGATCTTTGCGATTCTGGCCGGCGGCGAGTTGTTTGGTTTCACCGGGGTACTGCTGGCGTTGCCGGTAGCGGCCGTGATCATGGTGCTGGTGCGACATGTGCACGATCTGTACAAGGATTCCGACATTTATAGTGGCGTGGACGAACTCGAGCTGTGATCGAGACGGGCGACCCGGCAGATCGCCGGGTTGGCCCGTGTCTTGCGGGTGATACGGGTCTGACCGCGTCAGAGAATCTGTCATAAAACCAATGCGTTAACGCAAACCTTTGATTTTGCTTGGACTCTGTCGCATTGTGCGCTCAGCTTCACGGGTATAAACTTCGCAAACTTTACACAGAGGCCACTAACGGTTCCTTGAGAACTGTTCAGTCAGCATGAAACCGATTCAGCTGCCCCTAGGTGTGCGTCTGCGCGACGACGCCACCTTCATCAACTACTACCCAGGCGCCAATGCCGCTGCACTCGGCTATGTCGAGCGCCTATGCGAAGCCGACGCCGGCTGGACAGAAAGCCTGATCTACCTGTGGGGTAAACACGGCGTAGGGCGTACGCATCTGTTGCAGGCCGCTTGCTTGCGATTCGAGCAGATGGGTGAACCTGCGGTGTACCTGCCGTTGGCCGAGTTGATGGATCGTGGCGTCGAAATCCTCGACAACCTTGAGCAGTACGAACTGGTCTGCCTGGATGACTTGCAGGTCATTGCCGGCAAGGCTGACTGGGAAGAGGCGATGTTTCATCTGTTCAATCGTCTGCGTGACAGCGGTCGGCGCTTGCTGATTGCCGCTTCAACCTCTCCGCGTGAGCTGCCAGTGAAACTGGCTGACTTGAAATCACGCCTGACCCTGGCGCTGATTTTCCAGATGCGTCCTCTCTCCGATGAAGACAAGTTGCGTGCGCTGCAATTGCGTGCGTCGCGTCGCGGTCTGCACCTGACGGATGAGGTCGGACATTTTATTTTGACTCGCGGCACTCGCAGCATGAGCGCGCTGTTTGATCTGCTCGAGCAACTCGATCAGGCCTCATTGCAGGCTCAACGCAAGCTGACCATTCCTTTCCTCAAGGAAACCTTGGGCTGGTAAAGCCTTGGGTTTCATTGGGTCTCGGCATATTTCAGGCGCCAGAAAATCTGCTTTCCTGCAGGCTGTGCAGGCCGCGTTTCGTTTCAAATGGGCTTAAGCGCTTAGATGTAAACGAGAAACCGGGAAGTCACAAAAAGATCGATTGAATTTGCAAATGAAGTCGATAGCGGGCATAGTCTCGGCTTCTTTACAACTACCAGCCACGGTCGTGCCCATGCTAAAGCGCTTCGCACCCCTCGTGCCTCTCGCACTCGTCACCCTGTTGTACGGTTGCGCTGCTCATTCTCCAGTTCAAGAGCAGTCACAACAGGTTAAAAATTCTGCTACTGCCCAGTCTTCCGTTATTTACCAGGAAGAGCTGGATACCGAAAAAGAACTCTCTGACTTCAACAAGAAGCCCTATGAGTTGCCAGTTCTGGCCGACAGCATCCTTGAGCGCGGCATGTCCCTGATCGGTACCCGTTACCGTTTTGGCGGTACCTCGGAGGCTGGTTTCGACTGCAGTGGTTTCATCGGTTATCTGTTTCGCGAAGAAGCTGGCATGAATCTGCCTCGCTCCACCCGCGAAATGATCAACGTTGACGCACCGCTGGTATCGCGCAGCAACCTCGAACCGGGTGATCTGCTGTTCTTCGCCACCAGTGGTCGTCGCGGTCGTGTCAGTCACGCCGGGATCTACCTGGGTGACAACCAGTTCATTCATTCCAGCAGTCGTCGTAGCGGTGGTGTTCGTATCGATAACCTGGGTGACAGCTACTGGAGCAAGACCTTCATCGAGGCCAAGCGCGCGCTCGCGATGGCACCGACCGTGGTCACCGCTCGCAAGTAATACCGCCCTTTGTCGCTGCATTCGCGGCGACAATCTGCCATCGGCAACGCAGTAGACCTAAACTTTACAAGGTGAAGTTAAAGTCTTACTTGAAGTTTGTCGTGTAGCCGCTAGAATCTGATCCTATATTGATGGCAAACCGCCTGCGTGTTCACGCAGGCGGTTTTGTTTTCTGTCCATCCGGTAGAGAAAGCCGCAGCCAGATCAGGATGTTCTGCTTATGACCATGTCGGCCCGCCTTGCAATGATGTTTTTCGCAGCGCTGCTCAGCGCCTGCGCCAGTCGCACGCCACCACCTGCGCCGGTTGTTCGCGCTCCGGTAGCGTTCGGCCCTTCTCAGTCTTATTCACCTGCTGCCGACGACGTGTTGTTCCGCGCGCTTGGCCTGGTCGGCACGCCTTATCGCTGGGGCGGCAATACCCCGGATTCGGGGTTTGATTGCAGTGGCTTGATCGGTTTTGTTTATCGTGATGCAGCGGGTATTTCTCTGCCGCGCTCTACCCGCGAACTGATCGTCATGCAGGCGCCGAATGTCAGTAAAGAAGGCTTGCAGACAGGCGATCTGATTTTCTTCGCCACCAATGGCGGCTCGCAGGTCAGTCATGCGGGGATTTATGTCGGGGAAGGGCGTTTCGTGCATGCGCCGGCTACCGGCGGTACGGTGAAGCTCGATAGCCTGTCGAAAGCGTATTGGCAGAAGGCGTACCTGAGTGCCAAGCGGGTGTTGCAGCCTGAGCATCTGGCGCATAACCCGTAGCGCTGGGAAAAGAGATGTGGGTGCGGGCAAGCCCGCTCCCACATTTATTATGTGTCGCCCCTGATTTATTGAGCGGAAGACACCCGCCAAACTTTGTTTCCCACATCATCGGCCACCAGCAAGCCACCTTGCTGGTCGATCACCACGCCTACCGGGCGACCCAGAGCGTTTTCGTCCTTGTCGAGGAAACCGGTCAGCACATCCACCGGTTTGCCATTCGGCTTGCCGCCGGTAAACGGTACGAAAATCACTTTGTAACCACTGTGCGGCTTGCGGTTCCAAGAGCCGTGCTGGCCGATGAACGCCCCTTCCTTGAATTGCGCGGGCAGTGTGTTGCCTTCGGCGAAAGTCAGGCCCAGTGAGGCGGTGTGCGGGCCGACGGCGTAATCCGGGACGATGGCCTTGGCCACCAGGTCGAGATTCTGCGGGCTGACGCGCACATCGACATGCTGCCCGTAATAGCTGAACGGCCAGCCATAAAAACCGCCATCCTTGACTGAGGTGATGTAGTCCGGCACCAGGTCGCTGCCAATCTCGTCGCGCTCATTGACTGCGGTCCACAATGCGCCGGTGCTTGGCTCCCAAGCCAGGCCGTTGGGATTGCGGATGCCTGAAGCGAAGATCCGGTGATCGCCGGTGGCCCGATCCACTTCCCAGATCGCTGCGCGACCTTCTTCTCTATCCAGTCCGTTCTCGCCGACGTTGCTGTTCGAACCGACAGTGACATACAGCTTGCTGCCGTCCTTGCTGGCAATGACGTTTTTGGTCCAGTGATGATTCAGCGTGCCGCCCGGCAGGTCGGTGACCTTGATCGGCTGCGTTTTGATTTCTGTTGCGCCAGTTTCGTAGTGCAAGCGCAGCAGGCGATCGGTGTCCGCGATGTACAGGTCATTGCCGACCAGGGTCATGCCGAACGGTGAGTTGAGATTTTGCACAAACACCGTACGCGTCTCAGCCACGCCATCGTGATCGGCATCACGTAGCAGGGTGATGCGATTTGCGCTCGGTACGCCGGCGCCAGCCTTGCCCATGACTTTCTTCATGATCCAGCCACGAATGCCGCTGCTGTCGTCAGGTTTGGGCGGAGCGTTGGTTTCCGCCACCAGCACGTCGCCGTTGGGCAGCACGTAAAGCCAGCGCGGATGGTCTAGACCTTCGGCGAATGCCGCCACTTGCGTGCCTGCCGCGGCAGTCGGTTTTGCGCCATCTGGCCAGCCGACCGCCGGGGCGATATTCACGGTTGGGATCAGGGTTTTGTTGGGTTCGGGTAGTTTCGGTGACGGGCCGGTGCCGTCGGAGACTTGAAGGCTTGAGGATTCACCACAGGCGGCGAGCCCCCCGGCGAGCGCGATAACGAGAGCGAGCTGGGTCTTGCGCATTGCTGATCTTCCCTATGAATGCATTCGTAATCATAGAGGCACGCGCAAGCCCGATGGTTCAACCGCTTAGCCGCGGGCCTCCTTGAAGAGCACGGCAATGCCCGGGTGATAGTTGCCAGCATCGCTGCGCAATTTGCGATAGGCGTAAGGGAAATACCAGGCCGCGGCGCAGGTGTGTTCTTTTTGCAGGTCGTCGACCATGTCCTGCAGTTCTTCGGGGGTGGCGCTGTGCTGGGCTTTTTGCGGGGCGACAAACAGGCAGCCGAGCTTGAGGTCGCTGGCGAAACTGATGCGTTTGGCGTCGCTGGTGATCTCCAGCAGGGCTTGGGTCAGGTTGAGGTTGTTCACGCGTGGCCAGCGCTGGGTGGCTTGAATGAACGCGCGATCTTCGGCGCCGGCCAGGAACAGGTCGGCGCGGGCATTGCGCTCGCCATCCTCGTTTTGCTTGCGGGTAGCGGTCTGCTCTAGCGTCACCAGTTCGGCCATCCAGGCCGCAGCGGAAAGCAATCCGAGATTGGCTTTCTCGTCATGCCAGTAGGGTGTGTCGCTGTCGCCGCGCACGGCGTTGTAGCGGTCGATACAGTCAAACCAGCGTTCCAGTACCGGGCGCAGAAATTCCAGGCGCGGGTTGCTGATGATCATGCCTTGCATGTGGCTCACCTTATTCTTGTGTGATGTGAGATTGTGGCTCTTTGATATCACTCTTGAGAGTGTGGCACAAGATTGGCGTCAGATAATTGATCGACGGCAGTTATTCGCCCGACAGCCTCCTCTTTAATTGACGCTCCACCCCCAACCCTCTAACCTTCGCGGCTTGTTTCAGGTGCTCTGTGACCCCTGTCGACAGAGTGAAACAGGGAAGCCGGTGAGGGTCGTCTTCAAACGAAGAGCAACCACGATCCCGGCGCTGCCCCCGCAACGGTAAATGAGTGAAAACTGCGTCGAATGCCACTGCTCAAAGCGGGAAGGCGCGCAGCCAGGCGATTCGCCGCTCATGAGCCCGGAGACCGGCCTGATTCATCCAACGGCATCACGGTGGGCGATGCCAGGCTTTTTTGCCTTCTATTCTTGTGCCTGCCCGCCGTTATCCAGCCTCAACGGAGAGCTCCCCCATGACTGATTCCCCTGAGCGTGACGAACGCCATCTGGCGCGTATGCAGCGCAAAAAAGCCGTGATCGATGAACGTATCGCCAATTCGCCTGATGAGTGCGGCCTGGTGCTGGTGCTCACCGGCAATGGCAAAGGCAAAAGCAGTTCGGCGTTCGGCATGCTCGCCCGCGCCATGGGGCACGGCATGCGCTGCGGCGTGGTGCAATTCATCAAGGGGCGCAACAGCACCGGCGAAGAGCTGTTTTTTCGGCGTTTCCCCGAGCAGGTGCGCTTTCATGTGATGGGCGAGGGCTTCACCTGGGAAACCCAGGACCGTCAGCGCGATATCGCCGCCGCCGAAGCCGCTTGGGAAGTGTCCCGCGAGCTTTTGCGCGATCCGTCGATTGGCCTGGTGGTGCTGGATGAGCTGAATATCGCCCTCAAGCACGGCTACCTCGATCTCGATAAGGTGCTCAGCGACTTGCAGGCGCGTGCGCCGATGCAGCATGTGATTGTCACAGGGCGCGGCGCCAAGCCGGAAATGGTCGAGATGGGCGACACCGTCACTGAAATGGGCATGATCAAACACGCCTTCCAGGCCGGTATCAAAGCGCAGAAAGGCGTCGAACTTTGAATCAGTCACGTCATTGCCCGGCGGTACTGATTGCCGCGCCGGCTTCCGGTCAGGGCAAGACCACCGTCACGGCCGCGCTGGCCCGTTTGCACCGCAATCAAGGGCGCAAGGTGCGCGTGTTCAAGTGCGGCCCGGACTTTCTCGATCCGATGATTCTCGAGCGCGCCAGCGGTGCGCCGGTCTATCAATTGGACATGTGGATGGTCGGTGAGCAGGAAAGCCGTCGTCTGCTGTGGGAGGCCGCAGCCGAGGCCGATCTGATTCTGATCGAAGGCGTGATGGGGTTGTTTGACGGCACGCCGTCGAGCGCTGATCTGGCCCGGCATTTCGGCGTGCCGGTGCTGGGTGTGATTGATGGAACGGCGATGGCGCAGACCTTTGGTGCGTTGGCGCTGGGCTTGGCGAAATATCAGCCGGATCTGCCGTTCGCTGGCGTGCTGGCCAACCGGGTCGGTACGTTGCGTCACGCACAATTGCTCGAAGGCAGCCTGACCGAAGGCTTGCGCTGGTATGGCGCATTGTCCCGCGAGACCGGCATCGAATTGCCGAGCCGTCATCTTGGTCTGGTTCAGGCCGGTGAGCTCAATGACCTCGATGTGCGCCTGGACGCCGCTGCACAAGCGCTTGCCAGCAGTTGCGAGGTAGCGCTGCCACCGGCCGTGGAATTTGCCGCGCCTGAAGTCATCAATGTAGAGCCCTTGTTAAAAGGTGTGCGAATCGCCGTCGCCCACGATGAAGCGTTTGCCTTCACCTATGGCGCCAGCCTCGACCTGTTGCGGGCGATGGGCGCTGTGTTGAGTTTCTTCTCGCCGATCCGCGATACGCAGTTGCCAGAGGCCGACAGCCTCTATCTGCCCGGTGGTTACCCGGAACTGCACCACGTTGCGTTATCGCAGAACAGCGCAATGCTCGAAGCCATCCGCGCCCATCATGCGGCAGGAAAACCGTTGCTCGCTGAATGTGGCGGCATGCTGTATCTGCTCGACTCGTTGACTGACGTTGAGGGCAGTCGCGCCGAACTGGTCGGCTTGCTCGCAGGCGATGCGGTGATGCAGAAACGCCTGGCGGCATTGGCGCTGCAAGCGGTTGATCTGCCGGAAGGCACGTTGCGCGGCCACACCTATCACCATTCCCTGACGACGACTGAATTGACGCCGATTGCCCGAGGCCTGAGCCCGAATGGCGGGCGTGGTGCGGAGGCGGTTTATCGGGACGGGCGGATGACGGCGTCGTATGTGCATTTTTACTTCCCGTCGAATCCTGCGGCTATTGCTGCACTATTGCTGCCTGACCGCGAGGCCGCCTTCGCGAGCAAGCTCGCGCCCAAAGGGGATCGCGTTTCTTGAGCAAGCACCCCGACCCATGTGGGAGCGAGCTTGCTCGCGAAGAGGCCGTGACGGACAACGCATTTTCCGAAACCGAACGCGCAGCGGTCTACAAAGCCATCGCCGAACGCCGCGACATGCGCCACTTCACTGGCGGCGCCGTCGAGCCCGAGTTGCTGCGCCGTTTATTGGACGCCGCACATCAAGCACCAAGTGTCGGCTTGATGCAGCCTTGGCGTTTCATCCGCGTCAGCGATCGTGCTCTGCGCGGGCAGATCCGCAATCTCGTAGAAGAAGAACGCATCCGCACCGCCGAGGCCCTCGGTGAGCGCAGTGACGAGTTCATGAAGCTCAAGGTCGAAGGCATCAACGACTGCGCCGAAGTGCTGGTCGCGGCGCTGATGGATGATCGCGAGAAACACATTTTCGGGCGCCGCACGCTGCCGGAAATGGACATGGCTTCGTTGTCCTGTGCGATTCAGAATCTGTGGCTGGCGTCCCGTGCCGAAGGATTGGGCATGGGCTGGGTCTCGTTGTTCGAGCCGCAAGCGCTCGCCGATCTGCTGAAACTGCCGGCCGGGGCCAAGCCTTTGGCCGTTTTGTGTCTGGGCCCGGTTAAGGAATTCTATCCGGCGCCGATGCTGGTACTCGAAGGGTGGGCGCAGGCGCGTCCGCTCAATGAGTTGCTGTATGAAAATTATTGGGGAGTGAGTCAATGAGTGTGGCGTTGTTGAGTGTCGCCGCGGTCGCGCTGGATGCGCTGCTGGGTGAACCGAAACGCTGGCATCCGCTGGTAGCGTTCGGCAATTTTGCCGGGCGCATCGAGCAACGGTTCAACGCCGGTGGCCGGGGCTGGCGAAGCCACGGCGTGACCGCGTGGGTGATCGCGGTGCTGCCGCTGACCTTGCTGGCCACTGCATTGTCCTGGGCGCCGTATGTGGGCTGGGTTGTCGAGATCCTTGCGTTGTATTGCGCCCTTGGCATGCGCAGCCTCGGCGAACACGTCGAGCCGGTGGCCCAGGCGTTGCGCGCCGATGATCTGGAAGAGGCGCGTAAGCGTGTCGGTTATCTGGTCAGCCGCCAGACCCATGAACTGGACAGCACCGCCGTCGCCCGCGCGGCCACCGAGTCAGTACTGGAGAACGGCAGCGATGCGGTGTTCGCCGCGCTGTTCTGGTTTGCTGTGGCGGGTGCGCCGGGCGTTGTCCTCTACCGTTTGAGTAATACGCTCGATGCGATGTGGGGCTATCGCAACGAACGTTTCGAGCGTTTTGGCTGGTGCGCGGCCAAAATCGACGACGTACTCAACTACGTTCCTGCACGCCTGGTGGCGTTGACCTACGCACTGCTCGGTAAAACCCGGCTGGCGTTGAAATGCTGGCGCACCCAGGCGCCGAAATGGGACAGCCCCAACGCCGGCCCGGTGATGGCGGCGGGAGCCGGTGCGCTCGGCGTGGAACTGGGTGGTCCGGCGATTTACCACGGCGAACTGCATGAGCGTCCGCAACTGGGCGAAGGCGTTCAGGCCGATGCCGATTCCATCGACCGTGGCTGGCAATTGGTTCAGCGCGGCGTATGGTTATGGCTGCTGATTCTCTGCGTGGGGGCTGAATTCTATGCTTGAGCACGGTGGCCGGCTGCGCAAGGCTGCTCTCGATTACGGTATTGCCGAAGCCGACTGGCTCGACCTGTCCAGTGGTCTGGCGCCGTGGCCGTTTCCGATCCCCGACATACCGCTGCGAGCCTGGGCGCGATTGCCGGAGACCGACGACGGTCTGGAACAAGCCGCGTGCGATTATTACGGCGCTTCGCAGGTGTTGCCGGTGGCCGGTTCGCAGATGGCCATCCAGTTGCTGCCGCGCTTGCGTCGGGCTGGCAAAGTCGGTGTGTTGTCGCCGTGTTATGCCGAGCACGCCGAAGCCTGGCGCCGCAGCGGCTACATCGTGCGTGAAATGCTCGAACAGGAAGTCGACTTCTTTATCGACAACCTTGACGTGCTGGTGGTGGTCAATCCGAACAACCCCACCGGCCTGAGTCTGAGCCCGGCGCGGCTGCTCGACTGGCATGCACGGCTGGCCCAGCGCGGTGGTTGGCTGGTGGTCGACGAAGCGTTCATGGACAACACCCCGCAGTTGAGCCTGGCTGCACATACCCATCAGGTCGGTTTGATTGTGTTGCGTTCATTCGGCAAGTTTTTTGGTCTGGCCGGGGTGCGACTGGGTTTTGTCCTCGCCGAGCGCAAGTTGCTTAAATTGCTCGCCGAGCAAGTCGGGCCGTGGGCTGTAAGCGGGCCGACGCGGGTGTTGGGTCGGGCCTGTCTGCGCGATACTGAAGGTCACACCCGGCAACGCATTCGCAGTGACGAGGCGAGTGAAAGGCTTGCCCTTGTGCTGGAGCGTTACGGCTTCAAACCCCACGGCGGTTGCGCCTTGTTCCAGTGGCTGATCACTGAGCATGCCGCCGCGCTATACGAATTCATGGCCCGTCGCGGCATCCTTCTGCGCCTCTTCACCCACAACAGCAGCCTGCGTTTCGGCTTGCCTGCCGACGCGGCTGAGCAAGCGCGTCTCGAACAGGCGCTGCAGGCCTTTACCAAGGAATTGAAATGACAACCCTGATGGTGCAGGGCACCACCTCCGACGCGGGCAAAAGTACGTTGGTGACGGCGCTGTGCCGCTGGGCGACCCGTCAGGGTGTCGCCGTCGTGCCGTTCAAACCGCAGAACATGGCGCTCAACAGCGCGGTGACCGCTGACGGCGGCGAAATCGGCAGGGCGCAGGCTGTGCAGGCACAAGCGGCGTTTCTTGAGCCGCACACCGACATGAACCCGGTACTGCTCAAACCCAATAGCGACACCGGCGCGCAAGTGATCATTCATGGGCGCGCCGTCACCAGCATGAACGCCGTGGCCTATCACGACTACAAAGCCATCGCCATGAAGGCTGTGCTGGCCTCGCACGAACGATTGAGCGCGGCGTACCCGTTGGTTATGGTCGAGGGCGCAGGCTCGCCGGCGGAGATCAACCTGCGCGCTGGCGACATCGCCAACATGGGGTTCGCCGAGGCGGTCGATTGCCCGGTGCTGCTGATTGCCGACATCAATCGCGGTGGTGTTTTTGCTCATTTGGTTGGCACGCTGGAGTTGCTGTCGCCGAGCGAGCAGGCGCGGGTAAAAGGCTTCATCATCAACCGTTTTCGCGGTGACATCGCCTTGCTGCAACCAGGCCTCGACTGGCTTGAGCAGCGCACCGGCAAACCGGTGGTCGGCGTGTTGCCGTATGTGATGGATCTGCATCTGGAGGCGGAAGACGGCATCGACCAGCGCCAGACCGACAAGGCCGATCAAGTGCTCAAAGTGGTGGTGCCGGTGCTGCCGCGCATCAGCAACCACACCGATTTCGATCCGCTGCGTTTGCATCCACAGGTTGATCTGCAATTTGTGGGGCCGGGGCAGGCGATTCCGGCAGCGGACCTGATCATCTTGCCGGGCTCGAAAAGCGTGCGCAGTGATCTGGCCTATCTGCGCGCCAACGGCTGGGACACGGCGATCAACCGTCACTTGCGCTATGGCGGCAAGCTGCTGGGGATTTGCGGCGGCCTGCAAATGCTGGGCGAGCAGGTGCATGATCCGCTGGGGCTTGAAGGGGCGCCCGGTTCCAGTGCCGGGCTCGGTTTGCTGGCGTTTGCAACGCAGCTTGAAGCCGAGAAGCAACTGCGCAATGTGCGTGGGCGCTTGGCGTTGGAAGAAGCCGAAGTCAGCGGTTATGAGATTCATGCTGGCGTGACCACTGGCCCTGCACTGGAAAACGCAGCGGTGCGGCTCGATGACGGTCGTTGCGATGGCGCGCAGAGTGTTGATGGGCAGGTGTTCGGTACGTATCTGCATGGCGTGTTCGAATCGCCGGCGGCCAGTGCGGCGTTGCTGCGCTGGGCGGGGCTGAGCGATGTGCAGGACGTGGATTATCACGGGTTGCGCGAGCGCGATATCGAACGGTTGGCGGATCTGGTGGAGAAGCATCTGGATACCGATTTGTTGCGTCAGCTCTGTGGGGTCTAGGGTGTTTCGGCTACCGCGGTCTCTGTGGGAGCGGGCTTGCTCGCGTAGAGGCCGGTGGCCTCAATGCATAATTTTCAGGATGTTCCCATGCTCCAATTGATCCTCGGCGGCGCCCGCTCCGGCAAAAGTCGCCTGGCGGAAACGCTCGCCACCGACAGCAACCTGTCAGTCACCTACATCGCCACCAGCCAGCCGCTGGACGGCGAAATGAATGACCGCGTCGCTCATCATCGCGCTCGTCGTCCTGCCCAATGGGCGCTCATCGAAGAACCGCTGGAACTGGCCCGCGTCCTGCGCGAAAACGCCAATGCCGAGCGTTGCCTGCTGGTCGATTGCCTGACCCTGTGGCTGACCAACCTGTTGATGCTCGATGACGTTGAGCGTCTCGTCGCTGAACGCGACGCCCTGCTCGAATGCCTGGCGTCCTTGCCGGGTGAAATCATTTTTGTCAGCAACGAGACCGGAATGGGTGTCGTGCCGCTGGGCGAATTGACTCGCCGCTACGTCGATGAAGCCGGTTGGCTGCATCAAGCTCTGGCTGAGCGCTGTCAGCGTGTCGTCCTGACCGTCGCCGGCCTGCCCCTGACCCTGAAAGGACCTGCCTTATGACCCAAGCCTGGTGGTTGAACCCGTGCAAACCGGTGAACGCCGATATCGTTGAACAAGCGGCAGCACGGCAACAGCAATTGACCAAACCAGCCGGCTCTCTGGGGCGGCTCGAGTCGGTGGCGGTGCAGTTGGCCGGTCTGCAAGGGCAGGTGAAGCCGACGCTTGAACAGGTCTGGATTGCGATTTTTGCCGGTGATCACGGTGTTGTGGCTGAAGGTGTGTCGGCATTTGCGCAGGAAGTGACCGGGCAGATGCTGCTCAACTTCGTCAGCGGCGGCGCGGCGATCAGCGTGCTGGCACGCACGCTCGGTGCACAACTGGAAGTGGTGGACCTGGGCACGGTAACGCCGACGCTGAATCTGCCGGGAGTGCGTCACTTGAATATCGGCGCAGGCACGGCGAATTTCGTTCAGGGTTCGGCGATGACTCAATCGCAAGGCGAACTCGCGTTGCTGGCCGGTCGCGACAGCGTGTTGCGCGCCAAAGCGGCGGGTACGCAGTTGTTCATCGGTGGCGAAATGGGCATCGGTAATACCACCGCTGCCAGTGCGCTCGCCTGTGCTTTGCTCGATTGCCCGGTGGCGCACCTGACCGGCCCCGGCACCGGTTTGAATGCCGAAGGTGTCAGCCATAAAGCGCAAGTGATCGAGCGCGCATTGGCGTTGCACGCCGCGCAGCGTGGTGACGCGTTGCAGACACTGTTCAACCTTGGGGGGTTCGAGATTGCCGCGCTGGTCGGCGCGTATCTGGCCTGTGCGCAGGAAGGCGTAGCCGTGCTGGTCGACGGCTTTATCTGCACCGTCGCCGCGCTCGTCGCGGTGCGCTTGAATCCGGCTTGCCGTGAGTGGTTGCTGTTCGGACATCGCGGTGCTGAGCCGGGCCATCGGCATGTGCTGGAAACCCTGAGCGCCGAACCGTTGCTGGAACTCGGCCTGCGTCTTGGCGAGGGCAGTGGCGCCGCGCTGGCGGTGCCACTGCTGCGTCTGGCCTGCGACCTGCATGCACAGATGGCGACGTTCGCTGAGGCGGCGGTGGCGGATCGTCCGGCATGACGTTGCGTCTGGATTTACTGCGACACGGTGAGACCGAACTCGGTGGTGGCTTGCGCGGCAGTCTCGATGACGCGCTCACCGAAAAGGGCTGGGCGCAGATGCGTGCGGCTGTCGTCGCGGGCGGGCCGTGGGATCGTTTGGTCAGCTCGCCATTGCAGCGGTGCGCGCGGTTTGCCGCTGAACTCGGTGAACAACTGAATCTGCCGGTGCAACTGGACAAAGATCTGCAAGAACTGCATTTCGGCGCTTGGGAAGGGCAGAGCGCGGCGGCGCTGATGGAGACGGATGCCGAGGCGCTAGGGCTGTTCTGGGCTGACCCGTATGGGTTTACGCCACCGCAGGGCGAGCCGGTCAGTGATTTTTCTGCGCGGGTATTGGCGGCGGTGGCGCGGCTGCAAGCGGCGTATGCGGGTGAGCGGGTGCTGCTGATCAGCCATGGCGGCGTGATGCGCCTGTTGCTGGCGCAGGCGCGAGGATTGCCGCGTGAACAGTTGCTCAATGTTGAAGTCGGTCACGGCGCGCTCTTCTCGCTGACGGTCGAGGTTGACGGTTTGCTCAAGGAAGGTCACTGACATGCTGGCGCTGTGGATCGCCCTGCAATTTCTCAGCAGCCTGCCGATTCGTTTGCCGGGCATGCCTGAGCCGGAACAGCTTGGGCGTTCGCTGTTGTTTTATCCGCTGGTGGGGTTGCTGTTCGGCGTGATCCTTTGGGCGCTGAACCTGGCGCTGGCGGGTGCACCGTTGCTGCTGCACGCGGCGCTGTTGTTAACGGTTTGGGTGTTGCTCAGCGGTGCGTTGCACCTTGATGGTCTGGCCGACAGTGCCGATGCCTGGTTGGGTGGCTTTGGTGATCGCGAACGTACGTTAACGATCATGAAAGACCCGCGCAGCGGGCCGATCGCTGTGGTGACGCTGGTGCTGGTGTTGCTGCTGAAATTCGCGGCTTTGCTGGCGCTGATTGAGCAGCAGCAAGCGATGGCGTTGATCATCGCGCCGTTGCTTGGGCGGGCGGCGTTGCTCGGGCTGTTTCTGACCACCCCCTATGTGCGCGCCGGTGGCTTGGGGCAAGCGCTGGCCGATCATCTGCCGCGCAAGACGGGGTGGCGGGTGCTGGGGTTGAGCGCGGCGGCGTGTTTGCTGATCGCCGGATTCAAAGCGATGGTTGCTTTGGTTGTAGCGCTCGTTGTGTTTTTCTGGCTGCGGCAAGTGATGATGCGACGGCTGGGCGGGACGACCGGGGATACGGCGGGGGCGTTGCTTGAATTGCTGGAGATGGCGGTGTTGGTGGGGGTGGTCTTGGTCTGACGGATGGCTGGCTTATCACGCGCCACAAACCGTATTGATAAACTGATGTGTAACTTGATTTAACACAGTCACGGGTATATACACGCACCATGCTTCCTTCTCAGTGTTTGTGCACCAACCTGCGTCGCGCCGCGCGTGGCGTCAGCAGGCATTACGACGGCGCTCTCGACGGCTTCGGGATCAACGTTGCCCAGTATTCTTTGCTGTGCAATCTGCAGCGTCTGGAACAACCGAGCATCTCGGAACTGGCCGAAGCCATGGGCCTGGACCGCAGCACCCTGGGGCGCAATGTTCGCGTGCTGGAGGGCGAGGGATTGGTCGCGCTGGCCGAAGGCGAGGACATGCGTAACCGCATCGTCCGGCTCACCGAGGCAGGTATACAGCGACTGGCAGCGGCATTGCCAGCCTGGGAAGCGGCGCAGCAGCGATTGATTGATCGTTTGGGCGCCGAGAAGCGTGAAACCTTGCTCAGATTGCTCGACGAACTGGCGTAGCGCCGGTTTTTTCGGGCTCAAGCGGGTATATACCCGCGAATGGAGAACAACAATGACATCGATGTGGCGTACGTGCGGTTGGGTGTTGCTGGGGAGTGCGCTGATTTTGGCGTTGTCATTGGGCATAAGACACGGTTTTGGCTTGTTCCTGTCGCCGATGAGTGCGCAGTTTGGCTGGGGGCGTGAGGTGTTCGCCTTTGCCATCGCCTTGCAGAACCTGATTTGGGGGCTCGCCCAGCCGTTCACCGGCGCACTGGCGGACCGCTTCGGCGCGGCGAAAGTGGTGCTGATCGGTGGCGTGCTCTACGCCGCGGGGCTGGTGTGCATGGCCCTGTCGGATTCGGCGTTGACGTTGTCCCTGAGTGCGGGCCTGTTGATTGGCATTGGCCTTTCTGGCACCTCGTTCTCGGTGATCCTGGGCGTCGTCGGTCGCGCGGTGCCCCCGCAGAAACGCAGCATGGGCATGGGCATTGCCAGCGCTGCCGGCTCCTTCGGCCAGTTCGCCATGTTGCCAGGCACGCTGGGTCTGATCGGCTGGCTCGGTTGGTCGGCTGCGCTGCTGGTGTTGGGTCTGTTGGTGGCGCTTATTGTGCCGCTGGTGAGCATGCTCAAAGACAACCCGCTCCCAGTACTCGGTCATGAACAGACACTCTCGCAAGCCCTGCGTGAAGCCTGTTCGCACTCCGGATTCTGGCTGTTGGCCTTCGGCTTTTTCGTCTGTGGTTTTCAGGTGGTGTTTATCGGCGTGCATCTACCGGCCTATCTGGTTGATCAGCACTTGCCGGCCACGGTTGGCACCACGGTGCTGGCGCTGATCGGACTGTTCAATATCTTCGGCACCTACACCGCCGGTTGGCTCGGTGGCCGCATGTCCAAACCACGGTTGCTGACAGCGTTGTATTTGCTGCGAGCGGTGGTGATCGCGTTGTTCCTGTGGCTGCCGGTGACAACGACATCGGCGTATGTGTTTGGCATGGCCATGGGGTTTCTGTGGCTGTCGACGGTGCCGTTGACCAACGGTACGGTAGCGACCTTGTTCGGCGTGCGAAACCTGTCCATGCTTGGTGGCATCGTGTTTCTGTTCCATCAGCTTGGTGCGTTCCTCGGTGGCTGGCTGGGCGGGGTGGTGTATGACCGTACCGGGAGTTATGACTTGATCTGGCAAGTGGCGATACTTCTGAGCCTGTTGGCGGCGGCGTTGAACTGGCCGGTGCACGAGCGTCCTGTCGCACGCCTGCAAACCAGTGCGGGCGCTGCATGAGTCGTTTGTGGTCACGAATTGCCCTCACCGCGCTCGGCGTCGCCTTGCTGGCGCTGGTGTGGTGGGGCTGGCATCAGGGCGGCCTGGCTTTGATGCAGTTGGGCACGAGTATTTGCTAGAAGCAGGCGTGGCGAGTAACGTCGACCTCTGACGACTGCTCAAGGAGGCTCGAAATGCTGATGCGCTGGTGTGCGGTTCCCGCGTTGCTGATGGCGTTGACTGGCCCGGCCCAGGCCGCTGACTGTCCGGAATTGTTGCAAGGCTCATTGCCGAAATTGCGTGCCAAGGATTCCATTGATCTGTGCAAGCAGTACGCCGACAAACCGCTGGTGGTGATCAACACCGCCAGTTTCTGTGGTTTCGCGCCACAGTTCGAAGGCCTCGAGGCACTCAATCAGCGCTACAAGGCGCAAGGTCTGGAAATGCTCGGTGTGCCCTCCAACGACTTCAAACAGGAGTCCAGGGACAGCGCTGAGACTGCCAAGGTTTGCTATGCCAACTACGGCGTGACATTCGCCATGACCGAGCCGCAGAAGGTTCGGGGTGATGACGCCACGCATATGTTTCAGGTGTTGGCTGCGCAGAGCAGTGCGCCGAAGTGGAATTTCTACAAATACGTGGTGGATCGCCAGGGCAAAGTGATCGCCAATTTCTCCAGCCTGACCAAGCCGGATGATCCGCAGTTTCTCGCCGCGATCGAGAAAGCCATTGCCTCAAAGCCGCTGAAACCCTGATCTAAATGAAAAAGCCCCGCGCTCTTTAACCGAGGCGGGGCTTTTTAGTGGGCGAGGGGTTAGCCTCGCCTGACAGCATCAGAAGCGGTAGGTTGCGCCGAGACCGAAACCGTTTGCCGAGTTTTCATACTTGGAGTTGTAGTTCTGGCCGCGATCGTTTTCGTTGCGGATCTTGACCGACTCTTCCTTCAGGTACGAATAAGCGACATCGATCGTCAGGTCTTCGGTCGGGCTCCAGCCAGCGCCGATGCTGAAGATCGTCCGGTCGCCGGTAGGAATGCGTGGCGAACGGTCGACGTTGTTGGTCGGCGACTGGTCGAACGTCAGGCCGGTACGCAGTACCCACTCCTTGTTCAACTGGTACGACGTGCCCACGGCGTAAGCCCAGGAGTCGTGCCAGTTCTGGTCTTCGGTGATTTCACCGAACTGACCGGCCAATGCAGGCTGTACGCCGGAGTTCTTGACGGTGATTTTTTCCAGTTGGCTCCAACGGGTCCAGGTGGAACCGGCATAGACGTTCCAGCGGTCGTTGATCGCTTGGGTGACCGAGAAGTCGATGGACTCAGGCGTGGTGATCTTCAGCGAAGCATCGTACTTCTGGCTGGCGCTAAGACCGGCCAGCGCCAGTGCGCCGTAGTTGACCTTGGTGTTGCCTTCAAGCTTGTAGTCGACTTTGGAGTGATACGTCAGACCCAGTCGGGTGGTGTCGGTGGCTTGTACCAGCACGCCGATGTTGTAGCCCAGTGCGGTGTCGTCGCCCTTGATCTTGACCTTGCCATCCGGCAGGGCCTGAGTGATCGACAGGTTGGATTCCAGCGTGCCGTCGATGCGGTTGATGGTCGGGCCGAAACCGATCGACACCTTGTCGTTGAAGGCGTAGCTGACAGTTGGCTGAAAGGTGATGACCTGTACTTCGGACTTGCTGCCGAAGTAACGACCGGCAAACCCTTTTTCATAGTCGGTAATCAGGCCGAACGGTACATAAACCCCCAGACCAAATGCCCAATGCTCATCGATCGGTTTGACGTAGAAGCCCATAGGTACGGAGGTGAAGGGCACCATGTCGCCTTTGTTGCTGCCGCCGTTAGGGCTGGAGCTACCGTCGCTGATATCGGTCTTGGCATCGAGGAATGCAACACCGCCAGTGACTTGTTCGCGCTTGAGGCGCGACATGCCGGCAGGGTTGCCATAAACAGTGCTTGCGTCGTCGGCAGAAGAAGATCGCCCGGCGTAACCCGTCCCCATCCCGCTAATGCTGTGTTCGTTGATGGCAAAGCCAGCGGCGAAAATCTGCGTGGATGCCATGGCAACGGCGAGGCTAAGGGTGGTTTTGAGCATTACTTTTTTCATTATTAGAACTCCTGGTGATCACCGGGGCGAAAATTACCAACATTTTCGTTCCGGCGCTATAGTCCGTATGCGTTGAGTTAGAGCGGTTTTGTAGGACAATCCGACCAGAATGGCGACATGATGGGCGATCTTGAAAAACTGGTCAGTCAGCAAGCGACCTGATTCAGTGGTGAAACACAGGTTTGCCATGCATAAGTGAAGTCCCGCAGGCGACCCTGGGGCTGAAAAGTCTGACGCCAGATCCGCGCCATGCCGAGCAGATCATTGGGGGCGGGAAGGGTGGGGTTTTGTTCTTCCACCAGCAGCCAGGCGATGGCCGTGGCGTAACGCAGGTTGACGGTCAATTCCAGGTGCGGGCTGCTGAGAAAGGCATGCTGGCTGGCCAGTCCGCGAACCAGGCTGGCGCGTTCCGGATCGAGCGCCAGATAGTCATCCCAGAGTGCCTGATGGCGATGCTCGGCGATGCGGTAGAGGCCGTGGCCTCGGCGGTCATGCAGGGCGGACCCGAGGTCGGACTGGCTGGCTGCAATGCCCAGCAAAAGGGATTCGGCGGTTGCGCAATGGCGTCCCAGATAAATCAGCGTAGGACGGATCACGTAGCGACACAGTTCGCTGGCAGCGATACCCATAAAGCCCTCGGATCTTGTTATTGGGCGGCGATACCTGAAGGTGGCCTTGGCAGCGGTGGATCGACTCAGGCTCGCCGGAAGCGGATCACGCCGCTTGAGTTGAAGTGTAGTGTCATATTTGCGACGTAAAGGCCTGTTTTTAAAATATTTCCGGCAGTGAGTTATAACCGTTATATCCGATAGTGCTTAGGCGTCGAGGGTAAAAAGTGAAACATCAGGCAATAAAAAGCCCTGCGTTTTAAGCAGGGCTTTTGCTTTTTGCAGCCTTTTCGGCTCTCAGGCAATCAGGGCCTGACGTGTACGATCGATCACGGCCTGCAGCGGTTCGGCGCTGGAGTATTGATCGGGGTACAGACGCTCGCTGTGGCGGGCGATCCCGTGTTCATTGACCACGGTGAAGCTGAAGCAGCCTTTGCGAGCGGCCATGATCAGGCAGTTCATTGGTGCAAAAGCGTTGGTTAGGGTGCGAATGGCATCCTGAGTATGAATTTGAGCAGACATAGTTATTAGGTGTTCCTACAAATGACACGGATAAGAGCCGTGCAACGTTAAAACGTTCCAGTAACGTCGACCACCATTGGTCGAACGAAGAACCCGACTGGAACAAAGCAGCCAGTTTGAAGCGCTATTAAGTTGGCGCGCTTGGGCTGGCAGGTAGGTACTTAGGAGGGCAGGCAACACATCAAGGGCAAAGGTTCTGGGCCCGGGGTGAAGATCCTGATCAATTTGCAGGTTGGTTCGGTCAGAGTAAGTGGCCTTCGCAACACCCTTTGCATTCATTCAAAGGCTGTGTTGTCGCAAGATTTACCTGGAAACCATCGAGGGGTCGATCCCGCTTTTTTCGGTAGTGGCTTCTTGGAAGAAGGTTGACCGTGGGGATGTGTTCGACCGGAATTGACTTTCAGCTTGGTACTAACGCCGCGGATACTAACGGATCGAATTGGACAAAGCAAACCCTGCGTTGAAAAAGATTGCAGTAGCGAGCGGAGTTCGCGAAACGACCTCGCTGGGGCGCCCCGGATTGGCTCACATCTCGACCGTCGGTCGGCGAAGACGTATCCGTGAAACGGCGCCTCAGAGGCCTCTTTCGTTAGTCAGGGTGCCAAAACGAACCGAAAAAGCGCATTGATATAACCGGGTAACAGGCACTTGTGCACATTAGTTGCGCAAGCTGTAACGACGCTGTCACATCAATCCTGACTCCGGTGGCTGCCTGTATCGAAAGTTTAAGTCAATGAAAAACATCGCTTTTTTTTGTTGGTGAAAAAATCGTCAGTTTGACTGCGGGCCCCATTCCACAAGGCTTTGCGAGGGTTGGAGAGCGGTTGTCCACTGAGTTATCCACAGCTTCTGTGGATTGTCCCGAGCGCTTGCTCTAGCACGGGCGTGCCGGGTTGTTTTTCGACTTTACCTGTAAGAAAAAGAGAGTAAAGTGGCGCGCCTTCCGATCTGTCCCACAGTGCTTTATGAAGTTTCGCTCAGTACCAGACGCTGTTACCTCAGAACATCTCCGTGTTACCTCTCCCAAGCGATTTTCCGTGCGTGTGGCCGAATGGTTGCTCGACAGTCCGCGCCTGAGTGACAGCCATAACGCCAAACACTTGGCTGGCCGCCTGCTCAAGCAACCGGCGCGTGAAGGCGTGGTCGCCGCACAAAGTCGTCTCGGTCAGTTGATGTGCCGCGAGTGCGGTAATGCCCGGGACCGTCGCATTGGTCAGGATCTGCTGCGTCAGGCCGCCCGCGCCGGCGACCGTCGTGCGCAACAGGAACTTGGCCTCATCGAAGACTGAGCTGTCCAAGTTCTGACACCTTCGTTACCCTTCAGGCTTTATCGGATCGGCAGGAGTCGCTATGGCTATGGACTTGACCAGCGTATTGCTCGGTCTCGCAGGCGCTGGGCTGCCATTGTTGGCGTTGGCCTGGCAACTGCAACGCCGGGCGAGTACCGGACAAGCCGAGGTGGCCTTGCTCGAAGAGCGGCTGGCCATGGCGCAATTGGCGCAGGACGGGCTCAGCGCTCAGCTTGATGCCAGCCGCGACGAAGTCGCTGACCTTGGCCAGGCCAACGCGACCAAACAGGCCGATCTGGCGGCACTGCGCCGCGAAGTCGAACTGCTGCAAATCGAGCGCGATGACGCCCGTGACGCCTCCCATGCCTGGAACATCGAGCGTGCCAACAAAGAGGCTGAACTGCGCCGCCTCGACGCTCAGGCGGCTTCGCTGAATGCCGAACTGCGTGAGCAGCAGGAAAGCCATCAACAACGCCTCAACGACCTGCAAGGCTCGCGCGATGAGTTGCGTGCGCAGTTCGCCGAGCTGGCGGGCAAGATCTTCGATGAGCGTGAACAACGTTTCGCCGAAACCAGCCAGCAGCGTCTCGGCCAGTTGCTCGATCCGCTGAAGGAACGCATTCAATCCTTCGAAAAACGCGTGGAAGAAAGCTATCAGGCCGAGGCCCGTGAGCGTTTCTCGCTGGCCAAGGAGCTGGAGCGTCTGCAAGCGCTCAACCTGCGTTTGAGCGACGAGGCGACCAACCTGACCCGCGCCCTGAAAGGCCAGAAAACCCAAGGTAACTGGGGCGAGCTGATTCTTGAGCGCGTGCTGGAACACGCAGGTCTGGAAAAGGGCCGCGAATATCAGACCCAGGTCAACCTCAAAGGCCCGGACGGTGAGCGCTTCCAGCCCGACGTGATCATTTACCTGCCGGGCGACAAGCAAGTGGTGGTCGACTCCAAGGTCAGCCTCACGGCCTATCAACAATATGTGGCGGCGGATGACGACACGCTGGGGCAGGTGGCAATCAAGCAACATGTGCTGTCCCTGCGCAATCACGTCAAAGGCTTGGCCGGCAAGGATTACAAGCGCCTGGAGGGCTTGCACAGCCTGGATTTCGTCTTGCTGTTCGTGCCGATCGAAGCGGCGTTTTCCGCTGCATTGCAGGCTGAGCCCAGCCTGTTTCAAGACGCATTTGACCGCAATATCGTCATCGTCAGCCCGACCACGTTGCTGGCGACTCTGCGGGTGATCGACAGCCTGTGGAAGCAGGAACGCCAGAGCCAGAACGCCCGGGAAATCGCCGAGCGCGCCGGATGGCTGTACGACAAGTTCGTGCTGTTCATTCAGGATCTGGACGAAGTTGGCAATCGCCTGCAGCAATTGGACAAAGCCTACAGTTCGGCGCGTAACAAACTGACAGAAGGGCGCGGCAATCTGGTCAGTCGCAGTGAACAGCTCAAGCTGCTGGGCGCGCGGGCCAGCAAGAGCTTGCCGGCAGATTTGCTCGAGCGGGCGATGACGGATGTCGATGGGCTGGTCGAGCTACCCGAATAATCACCACAAGCCCGCGCCTGCAAGGGGCACCCCAACCCGGTGGGCGCGGGCTTGCTCGCGAAGGCATCAGTCGTTTCGCTGCAAACCCGAGATTTACAGCGGCAAATACCGACTCAGCAATGCCCGCAACGCCGCCGGCTTCACCGGTTTGGCCAGATAATCCAGGCCCGCCGCGTGTACCTGCGCGACCATCTCGGGGCGCCCATCGGCGCTGATCACCACGCCCGGTACCGGCTCGCCCAGAGTCGTGCGCAACCACGCCATCAGCTCGGTCCCGGTGTCGCCGTGATCAAGGTGATAGTCGACCAGCGCCAATTGCGGCCGCACCCCCTCGCTGAGCAGCGCGGCGCATTCCTCACGATTGCGCGCCGTCCACACTTGGCAGCCCCAGCGGCTCAACAAGCTGTTCATGCCGATCAGAATGCTGTCTTCGTTGTCGATGCACAGCACCTGCGCGCCGCTCGGCAACTTGCCATTGATCTCGGCAACGACGCCCACCGGTGTGGTTTGCGTGCGAGCCAACGGCACACTGACACTGAACACACTGCCGCGCCCCGGCCAAGAGCGCACCCGCAGCGTATGACCGAGCACGCGACACAAACCGTCGGCGATCGCCAACCCAAGGCCGAGGCCTTTTTCGGCGCGCGTCTGGTGGCTGTCAAGGCGTTTGAACTCCTCGAAAATAACGTGCTGCTTGTCTTCCGGAATACCAGGCCCGCGATCCCAGACCTCCAGACACAATTCCCCGGCGCGTCGCCGCACACCCAGTAAAACCGGGCCTTTTGCGTAACGGTAAGCGTTGGTGAGGAAGTTCTGCAAAATTCGTCGCAGTAACTTGATGTCGCTGTCGATGCGCAACTGACTGCCGCGCACGCGGAACGTCAAACCTTGTTCCTGGGCCAGCGCCTTGAACTCCGCCCCCAGCGTGTCGAACAGTTCATTGACGGCAAACGGCTTGCGATCGGGATTGATCTTGCCGTTTTCCAGACGGGAAATATCCAGCAGATCACTGATCAGGTCTTCAGCCGAGCGCAACGAACTGTCGAGGTGCTGGACCAGTTTCTGCGCCTCGCTGCTCAAGCCGTCGTCCTGATGGGAGAGGGCGGCAGAGAACAACCGTGCGGCGTTCAATGGCTGCATCAGGTCATGACTGACGGCGGCGAGGAAACGGGTTTTCGATTGGTTTGCCGCCTCGGCGGTGCCCTTTGCGTCGGTCAATGCGACGTTGAGTTGCGACAATTCCTGCGTCCGTTCGCTGACCCGTTGCTCCAATCCTTCATTGGCTTCGGTCAGAGCCTGCTCGGCTTCGCGGAATGCGGTGATGTCGGTGAAACTCATGACGAAACCGCCGCCGGGCATCGGGTTGCCGATCAACTCGATCACCCGACCATTGGGGAACAAGCGTTCAGAGGTGTGCGCTCGGCCCTGGCGCATCCAGTGCAGGCGTCGGGCAACATGCACTTGCGCTTCACCCGGGCCACACAAACCGCGCTCGGCGTTGTAGCGAATGATGTCGGCAATCGGCCGGCCGACGCTGATCAAGCCTTCCGGGTAGTTGAACAGTTCCAGATAACGACGGTTCCAGGCCACCAGTTTCAGTGACTGGTCGACCACGCTGATGCCTTGGGTGATGTTTTCAATCGCACCTTGCAGCAGCGCACGATTGAATTGCAGGACCTCGGAAGCTTCGTCAGCGATACGCACGACGTCCTCCAGTTGCATCTCCCGACCTTCGATAGCGGCTTTTACTACCGCGCGCGTCGAAGACGCGCCGAGTACGCCGGCCAGCAAGCGCTCGGTGTGGGCGATCCATTCGCCGTCAGCGTTCTGGTTCGGGTTGTAGCCTTTGCCCTGACGGTAAGCGAAACGAATGAAGCTCTGCCGTGCGCGTTCCTCCCCGACAAACCGCGCCGCCAGTTGCAGCAGGTCGTCAATTTGCACCGCCAGCATCGAGCGCGCACTCGGGCGGGCGCTGATTTCCTGGCCGATGAAACGCCCGGCCTGCCAGTGCTCCGACACCCGTGTGCGGGATAACACCGAGACCCACGCAAACAGGGTGAAGTTACCCGCCAGTGACAGCACTACGCCCTGAGTCAGGGGCGAGATCGGCAGGTTCAATGGGTTGCCGTGCAGCCACGCCAACCCCGGGAAACTGCTCAGCGACCAACCCAGACTGTGGGCGGCAATGGGCAGAACCAGCGTGTAAAACCACAGGAACGTGCCGGCGGCGAGGCCGGCAAAGACGCCACGGCGGTTCGCCTGTTTCCAGTACAAGGCGCCGAGCATGGCCGGAGCGAGTTGGGTGACCGCGGCGAAAGCGATCTGGCCGATGGTCGCCAGGCTCGCCGTCGAGCCCAGCAAGCGATAGCTGACGTAAGCCAGCAGCAAGATCACCACGATGGTGACCCTGCGCACCGAGAGCATCCACTGACGGAACACTTCGAACGGGCGCTCGGCGTTTTTGCGCCGCAGCAACCACGGCAACAGCATGTCGTTGGAGACCATGGTCGACAGCGCCACACTGGCGACAATCACCATGCCGGTGGCTGCCGATGCGCCGCCGATAAATGCCAGTAACGCCAGTGCCGGATGGGCCTGCGCCAGTGGCAGGCTGATCACGAACGAGTCGGGCAGCACGTCGCTGGGTAGCAACATCTGACCGGCGAGGGCGATCGGGACGACAAACAGCGCGGCCAAGGCGAGGTACGCCGGGAAGACCCATTTGGCCAGGCGCAGATCCTGCGGATCAATGTTCTCGACCACCGTGACGTGGAACTGCCGGGGCAGGCAGATGATCGCCATCATCGCCACGCCGGTCTGCACCACCATCGAAGGCCAGTTAATGGTCTCTTTCCAGTATTGCTCAAGGCGCGGCGCGAGCATCGCCTGGTTGAACAGGTCGTCGAAACCGTCGTAGAGGCCGTAGGTCACGAAGGCACCGACGGCCAGAAACGCGAACAGCTTGACCAGCGATTCGAACGCAATGGCCAACACCATGCCACGGTGGTGTTCCGTGGCGTCGAGGTTGCGGGTGCCGAAGACGATAGTGAACAGCGCCAGCACCAGTGACACGATCAGCGCCGTGTCCTGGCCGCGAGTGCCCATGGCGTCGACGCCGGCGCCAATCAACAGGTTCACGCCCAGGACGATGCCTTTGAGTTGCAGGGCGATATAGGGCAGGACGCCAACCAGACAGATCAGCGCGACGACCACCGCCAGCGATTGTGATTTGCCGTAGCGCGCCGCGATGAAGTCAGCAATGGAGGTGATGTTCTCCTGTTTGCTGATCATTACCATTTTTTGCAGAACCCACGGTGCGCCCACTAACAGAAGGATCGGCCCCAGGTAAATCGGCAGGAATGCCCACAATTGTTCAGCGGCCTGGCCGACCGCGCCGAAGAATGTCCAACTGGTGCAGTAAACCGCCAGCGACAGGCTGTACACCCAGGCCCGCATTCGCGGTGGCAACGGTGTGCTGCGACGGTCGCCGTAGAAGGCGATGGCGAACATGATGGCCATATAGGCCAGGGCAACGGCGGCGATCAGCCCGGTGGACAACGACATGCAACACTCCCGACAGAAGACTCCCCGGCACTCCTGCCCGGGCGGACAGTCTCGCATGAGTGTGGCGGTTAGTCAGTGTCGACCAAGGTCGTGGCGTGGCGGGGTGTCGCGGGTAGGGATCCGGGTGGTTTTCATGGTGACTGGGCTGGCTTCATCGCTGGCAAGCCAGCGACAGCATCAGTCCTGTTTCAGCGCAATATCGATCAACCGATGCAACTCTTCCACCTCAAGCGCCGACGCCGAAAACAGGATGCGAAACACCACGGGCGACACCACCAGATTGATCAGCCGATCAACGCTCGGTGCCGGCTCGTCAGGATGGCGCTCGATGATGGTCTGTAACTGCGCCCCGATAATCGTCACGCAATAGCCTGGCGTGGCGCTCGCTTGCACGTCGCGCATCATGTTGCGCCCAGGTTCGGAACTCATTTCATCGAGATACTGCTCGGCCCACGCGCGAATATCGCTGCGCAGGCTACCGGTTTCAGCCGGCGCGCTGTCGGGGCGCATGCGGGCGAGGGCAACGTCGGCCAGCAACGCTGCCAAATCCCCCCAGCGCCGATAAATCGTCGATGGCGTAACGCCGGCACGCGCCGCGATTTGCGGGACGGTCACGCTCGAGCGCTCCTGCTCTTGCAGGAGAGCGCGAACGGCCGAGTGAATCGACTCTTGCACCCGGGCGCTGCGACCGCCGGGGCGTAAACCTTCTTTAATAGCCATGCGGCAGACCTTAACACAAAGAATTTGCTTTAAGCGTTGAGCGGTAGCACACTCCGCAAAAGCAAAAAATTAGCTTTTGCGGAGTGTGCTCATGAATAGTCCTGTTTCCCATCGCTCGAACCTGTGGTTTCTGGCGATCACCTTACTCAGTTTTCTCGCCGCTTCCACTGCGCCGACACCGTTGTATCACCTGTATCAGGATCAGTTGCATTTCTCGGCCGCGGTGCTGACCCTGATTTTTGGTGTCTATGCCCTGAGTCTGCTGGCGGCGTTATTAACCGTCGGTTCGCTCTCCGATCACCTGGGGCGCAAACCAGTGATCTTCACTGCTGTGCTGCTCAATGCGTTGGCGATGTTGCTGTTCATTTATGCCGACAGCGTCAGTGGGTTGATTGCAGCGCGGGTTCTTCAAGGGTTTGCCACGGGCATGGCCACGGCCGTATTGAGTGCCACGTTGCTGGACACCGACCGCCAGCAAGGGCCGTTGATCAACAGCGTTGCACCGCTGCTCGGCATGGCATTGGGCGGCATGGGCTGTGGCTTGTTGGTCGAGTTCGCCCCAGAACCATTGCAACTGACGTATTGGCTGCTGTTCGCGCTGTTTGTGCTTCAGGCGCTGTATGTCTGGCGTCTGCCGGAAAGCGTAACGCCGCAAGCCGGGGCTTGGGCGTCATTGCGGCCAACCTTGCACGTCCCCGTTCAGGCACGTTCAACGTTATGGCGAGTATTGCCGCTGAACACTGCGACTTGGGCGCTCGGTGGTTTTTACGCATCCCTGGCACCGTCGCTGGTGCGCGCCGCCACCGGTTCCACTTCCAACCTGGTCGGCGGCGCCACCGTGGCGGCATTGACCGTGACTGGCGCACTGATGATCTTCACCCTGCGCAGTCGCAGCGCCAAACGAGCCTTGCAGTTGGGCGCGAGTCTGCTGCCGATGGGGCTGGTGCTGATTCTGCTTGGCGTGCACAGCGCCAGTCTGTCGCTGTTTTTCCTCGGCACGCTGGTGGCAGGCTGCGGCTTTGGCGCCGGGTTCCTCGGCGCCGTGCGCAGTCTGGTGCCACAGGCCTTGGCTCATGAGCGCGCCGGGTTGATGTCGGCGTACTACACGCTGAGTTATCTGGCGTTCTGCCTGCCAGCGTTGCTCGCCGGCTACCTGGCGCGCCGCTTTGGATTGCTCGCGACCACCGATGGCTACGGTGTGGTGCTGATCGTATTGGCGCTAGGCGCTTTGTTGCTCAGTCTGCGTGCTCAACCGGTCAAGGTGTGCAACGCTCCATAACCGCCGCAGTTTCGGTTAGCCTTGCCCGGCCATTCTTCTCACGGATCGACTCATGAAGATTATTCGCAGCAAAACCTTCACCGCCGACCGAGCCTGGGGGGCGCTGGACATCGCCAACATGAACGGCATCACCACACGCCTGCACTGGACCGATCAGCCCTATAAATGGCACGTCAACGATGGTGAGGAAGTGTTCGTGGTGCTCGATGGGCAAGTGGAGATGCACTATCGCGAGCAGGGCGAAGAAAAACAGGTGCAACTCAACGTTGGCGACATCTTCTACGCCTCGGTTGGCACCGAACATGTCGCCCATCCGCAAGGCGCGGCGCGGATTCTGGTGATCGAGAGCGAAGGTAGCGTTTGACTGCTTATTTGTAAAATAGATAACAGTTAGAGATATTACCCGTTATATAGATATTCGATTCGGTTCTACCATGGACTCAACCTCACCCGAGGACAGGAGTTCACGATGACTTGCCCCAACAGCGCCAAACTCGGCATCAAGCCGTTCAATCAACTTCAGCATCCGCGTGAAGTGATCCGTCAATTCACCCCGAACTGGTTCGCCGCGACCATGGGCACCGGCGTGCTGGCGTTGGCGCTGGCGCAATTGCCGTTGACCCTTCCCGGGATGCACGCTGTGGCCGAAGGGTTGTGGTTGTTCAACATCCTGTTGTTCGCATTGTTTACCGCTGCTTACGCCGCCCGCTGGATGCTGTTTTTCGACGAGGCACGGCGGATTTTCGGCCATTCCACCGTGTCGATGTTCTTCGGCACCATTCCCATGGGGCTGGCGACGATCATCAACGGCTTCCTGGTGTTCGGTCTGCCGCGCTGGGGCGATGGGGTGATTCAGCTAGCTGAAGTGCTGTGGTGGGTTGATGTGGCGATGTCGCTGGCCTGCGGCGTGTTGATCCCGTACATGATGTTCACGCGCCAGGAACACAGCATTGATCAGATGACCGCCGTTTGGCTGTTGCCCGTCGTGGCTGCGGAAGTCGCGGCGGCCAGCGGTGGTTTGCTCGCCCCGCACCTGACCGATGCCCACTCGCAACTGGTGGTGTTGACCACAAGTTACGTGCTTTGGGCATTTTCCCTACCGGTAGCGTTCAGCATTCTGACCATCCTGCTGCTGCGTATGGCCCTGCACAAACTGCCTCACGAAAACATGGCAGCGTCGAGCTGGCTGGCACTCGGGCCTATCGGCACCGGGGCGTTGGGCATGTTGCTGCTGGGCGCTGATGCGCCGGCGATCTTCGCGGCCAACGGTCTGTCAGGCATCGGTGAAATCGCTGCGGGCCTGGGGCTGGTGGCGGGGATCACTTTGTGGGGCTTTGGCTTGTGGTGGATGTTGATGGCGTTGCTGATCACCGTTCGCTATCTGCGTGACGGCATCCCGTTCAACCTCGGCTGGTGGGGATTCACCTTCCCGTTGGGCGTGTATTCGCTGGCAACCTTGAACCTGGCGAGCACGCTCAACCTGACATTTTTCAGTATTTTCGGCACGGTGTTGGTTACTTTGCTGGCGGTGATGTGGCTGATTGTCGGCAAGCGAACCCTGCAAGGCGCCTGGCGCGGCGAGCTGTTTGTCTCGCCGTGCATTGCAGGTTTGAAGAAATAACCTGAAAAGTTTAGGTAAGGTGTGGCCTGGATCGCGGTTCGAGATTCCAATAAACAGTATCCAGGCCTCCCTCTACAAAAACAGGTACACACGGAAGATGAGCCACCCCTCACAGTTCAACCTGCTGCGCACCCGGCGCTTCTTGCCGTTTTTCATCACGCAGTCGCTCGGTGCGTTCAACGACAACGTGTTCAAGCAGTCGTTGATCCTCGCCATTCTTTATCGGCTGACCATCGAAGGTGACCGCTCCATCTGGGTCAACCTGTGCGCGCTGCTGTTTATCCTGCCGTTCTTCCTGTTCTCGGCGCTGGCCGGACAGTTCGGTGAGAAGTTCGCCAAGGACGCGCTGATCCGTCTGATCAAACTGGCGGAAATCGCCATCATGGCGGTGGGATCGGTCGGCTTCCTCTTCGATCACCTGTCACTGATGCTGGTCGCGCTGTTCGCCATGGGCACGCATTCGGCGTTGTTCGGGCCGGTGAAGTATTCGATCCTGCCGCAGGCGTTGCATGAGGATGAACTGGTGGGTGGCAACGGGCTGGTGGAGATGGGCACGTTCCTGGCCATCCTCGCCGGCACTATCGGTGCCGGGGTCATCATGTCTTCCACGCATTACGCGCCACTGGTGTCGATCGCCATCGTTGGCATCGCGGTGCTGGGCTATCTGGCCAGCCGCAGCATTCCCCGTGCGGCGGCTGCATCGCCGCAAATGCGCTTGAACTGGAACATCTTCAGCCAGTCCTGGGCGACCTTGAAACTGGGTTTGGGTCAGACGCCAGCGGTGTCGCGTTCGATTGTCGGCAACTCGTGGTTCTGGTTCGTCGGGGCGATTTACCTGACGCAAATCCCGGCCTACGCCAAGGAGTGGATGCACGGCGATGAGACCGTGGTTACGCTGATTCTTACGGTGTTCTCGGTCGGTATCGCTCTCGGCTCGATGCTTTGTGAAAAGCTTTCCGGGCGTAAGGTCGAGATTGGTCTGGTACCGTTTGGCTCGTTCGGCCTGACTGTGTTTGGCCTGCTGCTGTGGTGGCATTCCGGCGGAATTCCACAGAGCGTCACCGGCCATAGCTGGACCGAAGTGCTCGGCTTCGCACACACCTGGGCAGTGTTGATCGACATTCTCGGCCTTGGCGTTTTCGGTGGTTTCTACATCGTGCCGCTGTACGCACTGATTCAGTCGCGCACCGCCGAGAACGAGCGGGCGCGGGTGATCGCGGCCAACAACATTCTCAACGCACTGTTTATGGTGGTCTCGGCGATTGTCTCGATCGTGTTGTTGAGCGTGGTCAAACTGTCGATACCGCAACTGTTCCTGGTGGTGTCGCTGCTGAATATCGGCGTCAACGCCTACATCTTCAAGATCGTTCCCGAGTTCAGCATGCGCTTCATGATCTGGCTGCTCAGCCATTCCATGTACCGCGTCGAGCATCGCCATCTGGAAGCGATCCCGGATGAGGGCGCGGCGCTGCTGGTGTGCAACCACGTTTCGTTTGTCGACGCCTTGCTGATTGGTGGCGCGGTGCGTCGGCCGATTCGCTTTGTCATGTACTACAAGATCTACAACTTGCCGGTGCTGAACTTTATCTTTCGCACGGCGGGGACAATTCCGATTGCCGGACGCAACGAAGACATTCAGATCTACGAAAAGGCCTTCAGCCGAATAGCCCAGTATCTGAAGGATGGTGAGCTGGTGTGTATCTTTCCGGAAGGCAAGTTGACGGCCGATGGCGAGATCAACGAGTTCAAGGGCGGGTTGACGCGGATTCTGGAGGAAACACCGGTGCCAGTGATTCCGCTGGCATTGCAGGGGTTGTGGGGGAGTTTCTTCAGCCGCGATCCGAACAAGGGCGTGTTCCGCCGGTTGTGGTCGCGGGTGACGTTGGTGGCCGGACCGGCGGTGGCTGTGGAAGCCGCGCAGCCGGCGAAATTGCAGGAGTTGGTGGGGGCGTTGCGCGGGACAATCAGATAGTCGCTGAATTCAAGGGCCCCTTCGCGAGCAAGCCCGCTCCCTCAGTTGACCGTATTCCTCTGGCAGAACGCGGCTGAATATGGGAGCGGGCTTGCTCGCGAAAGCGGTAGTGGCCTAAGCGCTGACCTTGAGGCCAATCAATCCGGTAATGATCAATGCCACACTGGCCAACCGAATCAGCGCCATCGACTCGCCAAACAAAATGATCCCGGCAATCACCGTGCCCACGGCGCCAACGCCGGTCCAGATCGCATAAGCGGTGCCCAGCGGCAACTCCTTCATCGCAAGGCCCAGCAGGCCAAGGCTGATGGCCATGGCCGCAACGGTCAGTACGGTGGGGAGCGGGCGGGTGAAGCCGTCAGTGTATTTCAGGCCGACGGCCCAGCCGACTTCGAACAGGCCGGCGCAAAACAGAATGATCCAGGACATGAAAGACCTCCATCGATTGATGGGGTCGTCCCCGGATTAATGACTCGATCGAGCCGCAGGGTCGTCCCCGCGTTGCGAAATAGTCTGACGAGCATTAACCCCGGGATCAAGTTTTGAAATCAGTCCGCTGTTTGTCGTGACAGCATTTGACGATCTTCTTTCTCACTCATTCGCCGGAAGTATGTCGAAAGCAGTGCCCCGGAAATGTTGTGCCAAACGCTGAACAGTGCGCTCGGCACTGCCGCCAATGGCGAGAAATGTGCGCTGGCCAGCGCGGCGCCCAAACCGGAGTTCTGCATCCCGACTTCCAGTGCCAGCGATTTGCGCTGGGCCAACGGCAACTTGAACAGGCGCCCGGTGAAGTAACCCAGCAAGTAGCCGAAGCTGTTGTGCAGCATCACCACGGCCATGATCAGCAGGCCGGATTCGGCAATCTTCGCCTGACTGGCCGCCACCACAGCGGTGACGATGATCACGATGCTGACCACCGACACCAGAGGCAATACATTGACCGCGTGGCGAACCTTATCGCCGAGCAAACGTTGAGCAACGACGCCGAGGATGATCGGCAGCAGCACCACTTGCAGGATCGACCAGAACAGCTCCATGAACGACACCGGCAACCACGCCGAGGCCAGCAGCCAGATCAGTGCCGGGGTCAGCAGCGGGGCGAGGAGGGTGGTGACGGCGGCGATGGCCACCGACAGCGCCAAGTCGCCGCGGGCCAGCCAGGTCATCACGTTGGAGGAGGTGCCGCTGGGGCAGCAGCCAACCAGAATCACACCGACAGCAATTTCTGGCGGTAGGTGAAACGCTTGGCACAACAACCACGCCACGCCCGGCATGATCACGAAATGCGCGACCACGCCCAGCGCCACACGCCATGGGTGGCGGGCAACGGCGGCGAAGTCGTCGAGTTTGAGGGTCAGGCCCATGCCGAACATCACCAGTCCGAGCAACGGCACGATGGCGCCTTTGAGGCCAAGGAACCATGCCGGTTGCAGGAATGCCGCGACGGCGAAAATCAGAACCCAGTAAGCGAAGGTGTTGCCGACAAAGCGGCTGAGTGCAGCCAGTGCGCGCATGGCCCGATCCTTATTATTAGTCACACCACAAAACCAATTGTGGGAGCGGGCTTGCTCGCGAAGGCGTTGGGTCAGCCAATATTTATTTGAATGACACACCGCTTTCGCGAGCAAGCCCGCTCCCACAGTTTGAACTCCGTTGGTCTTTAGATCCCCTGCGGAGTCTCTTCACCCCCCAACGCTTCAACCAGCGCCGGCAGGAAGTCGCCGAACGTCAGCATCATCAGGGTGAAGCTGGCGTCCAGTTGGCCTAGAGCTTCGTCGCCGCCGTCCTGTTCCGCCTGATCCTGCAACAGGTCTTCGAACTTCAGGCGCTTGACGGTCATTTTGTCGTCGAGCATGAACGACAACTTGTCCTGCCAGGCCAGCGACAACTGAGTGACGACTTTGCCGGTGCTCAGGTGCAACTGGATTTCTTCGCTGGTCAGGTCCTGGCGCTTGCAGCGCACGATACCGCCGTCTTCGTGGGTGTCGCGCAGTTCGCACTCGTCCAGCACATAGAAATCGTCGGCGGCTTTTTGCGTGGTGACCCAATCGGTCATCACAGCGGTCGGTGCCATCTTCACGGTCAGCGGACGGACGGGCAGGGTGCCGATCACTTCACGCAGGGTGGAGAGCAGGTCTTCGGCACGTTTCGGGCTGGCCGAGTTGACCAGGATCAGACCCGTTTTCGGCGCAATGGCCGCAAAGGTCGACGAGCGACGGATGAAGGCACGCGGCAGGAAGGCCTGGATGATTTCATCCTTGATCTGATCGCGTTCCTTCTTATAGACCTTGCGCATCTGCTCGGCTTCGATCTCTTCGACCTTTTCCTTGACCGCGTCACGCACGACGCTGCCAGGCAGAATGCGTTCTTCTTTACGGGCAGCGATCAGCAGAAAATCACCGCTGACGTGCACCAGTGGAGCATCTTCGCCTTTACCGAATGGCGCGACGAAACCGTAGGTGGTCAACTCCTGGCTTGCACATGGACGCGCCAGTTTGGTGGCCAGTGCAGTTTCCAGCGCCTCGGCATCGACAGGCAGGTCTTGGGTCAGGCGATAGATAAGCAGGTTTTTGAACCACATGGGGTGAGTCTCTCCTTTATACAAAGGGGGGCATTATTGTCTTCGCCGTGGCATAGGCCAACCCTTCTCTAAGCCTTTGGAAGGCCTGAGAAAATTATTTAAAAAAGTGCTTGCCAGAGGTGGGGTCGCTCCGTAGAATGCGCGCCACACCGAAGCGAAGGGTGATTAGCTCAGCTGGGAGAGCGTCTGCCTTACAAGCAGAATGTCGGCGGTTCGATCCCGTCATCACCCACCATTCGTTTCAAGTGTTTAGCGCAGCGGTAGTTCAGTCGGTTAGAATACCGGCCTGTCACGCCGGGGGTCGCGGGTTCGAGTCCCGTCCGCTGCGCCATATTCGGTAACCTGGACCACTGAACGCCAGGTCACCACGGAAGAACCCGCTAAAGCGGGTTTTTTTCTGTCTCAAGTTTGTACCTTGTTCCATCGGGTTTGTGTCGTTTCACCGGTTTTCGGATTTTTTTGAAAAAACTTCAATTAAATCAACACATTACGAAAACTTGTGGCATAATGCGCCCCGTAACGAAGCGAAGGGTGATTAGCTCAGCTGGGAGAGCGTCTGCCTTACAAGCAGAATGTCGGCGGTTCGATCCCGTCATCACCCACCATTCGTTTCAAGCGTTTCGCGCAGCGGTAGTTCAGTCGGTTAGAATACCGGCCTGTCACGCCGGGGGTCGCGGGTTCGAGTCCCGTCCGCTGCGCCATATTCGGTAATCTGGAACACTGAACGCCAGATCACCACAAGAAGCCCGCCTAGTGCGGGTTTTTTGCTGTCTGGCGTTTGCTGTTTAGCGGCCCGACTTGAAATGAGGGGCACGTCTACGGTGCAGCATTCTGGCTATGTCGATAGTCACTCACAGCTTCATAGACGGCTTTACGCAGACGATTGATCCCGCCAATGGGCCGATGCGCTTCAATGCCAAACCACGGGTTGAACGATAAGTTGTCGCAGGCCAGATTCAGCGCCGGTGTGTCGAAGTCCTGCGGCGGCAAGGTTATCCGCGCTACGGTTTCGAACGGTGAATCCTGCTCGCGCCATTCGATGCTGGTGTCCTCGATCGGCATGTAATGGTTCGCATCCTGGCGCTGGATCTGCAAGACGAAACACGCAGGCACACGATCCGTCGACAATTGCTGATTCAACGCACTGCGCAAGAAATTTGGCAAGTCGTGGTTCTGCTTGGGCAGCGTGTAGGCGGGGCAATGGTCCGGGGCGGGCGCTACCCGGAACTTCGCATTGGCCTCGCCAAATTTGTAGGGTGATACTGAAAAGTAGGTCGTGTCCGACGGACTGTCCGGCGGCGGCGACAGTGTGGCCAGTGCGATGAACAAATGGCGGATTTGCCAAGTGCGCGGATCCCATCCCGGAAAAAACGCCGTGATCTTTTTGCCGTCAGCCTGAGCCGCCACATTCTGACGGTACTCGGCGACATCACTGACAAAGAAGTTCGGATGGCTGAACATCACGAAGTCCTGTTCGTGTTGTCCTTGGCGGTTCTCCAGCAACTGTTTGCCCGGCACATCGTGCAATTTGATCGCCATGCCCCGTGCGTCACGCATACTGTCGAACTGCGGGTAGGCGTTGCCATTCGATAATCGAATCATCGCCGGCCAGGTTTTACCCGGCTCACTGAGCACGCCTTGACGCAGCGCCGGCGGTAGATCCGCCAACACTTGCACTTCAGCCTTCACGCAACCGTGCGCCTTGGCATGCGCGTCACGCAGGTACCGCGTGCCTTCGCGGTGTTGATCGACGATACGCACAGCGGTCTGTATCACCTCCTGAGTCATGCCCGCTTCACCGGGTGGAACCTGCTCCAGCGCCGAAACCGGGCCGCGATGCTGCCAGGCAAACCAGGCCGCGGAGACCGCCCAGCCGAGCAGGCCGATCACAAGCATGATCAGCAAGGTTTTGCCCAGTAGACGTCCCAGCCACAACCAGATTCGCGCCAACATCGATAATTCTTTCTTGTGCGTCGACAGGATCATGGCAATTGCGCCTCCAATGGGCCGCCAAGGACTTTCAGGTATTCGAGCAGCGCCCAGCGCTCTTCGGGCTGCAACAGTCGGCCGATGACGCCGTTACCACGTACGCCGGCGCGAAATTCATGGCCGCTGTTATGGTTGCCGCTGATTCTTGTGTCGAACAGAAAACCGTTGGTGAAGGCTTCGGTGCGATAGCCCAGATGTCGTGGGTCGTACTCGAAGGTGCCTTTATAGAAGGTGGCAGCGCGTTCATCTTGCGGTGACAGCAATTGATAAATGCTCGGCACTGAGCCGTTGTGCAGAAACGGCGCAGTAGCCCAGACACCCGCCAGTGGTCGCGCTTTGTAGGCGACTTTTTCACGAACACCGATCGGCAGGCCGAAACCGTCGAGTTGTGGCTTCTCCTGCGGCGTGACCCCGGCCTCGCGATAGGCCCGGTTCTCGACGAATGCGGTGACGTAAGCCAGGCCCTTGGCCACGGATAACTGGCTCAGATCCAGCGGTTCCTTCGGTGTCGGATGAAGTTTTACATCCATGCTCTCCAGTTCTTTGGGGTCCCATTGCAGGGCCGTCAGATCGAAGCGATGGCTGGCGATGTTGTTGGCGGCGTTTGGATCGGTGCCGATGACGTCCACGGGCAACATGTGCAAATGCTGCACCCAGCGTTCGCCTTCCTGAGTCGTGCGTGGAACGTGACACCCGGCGCAGTTTTCGCTGAATAGCGCGCGTCCTTTGGCGGCCAGGGGCTTGTCGATGGCGCCGAATAACCCCTCCGGCCAGGCGGGTGGCTGAAGCTTTTGCAAGGTTTCTTCTATCTTGTGCAGATCGCGCACACGAACGCTTGAGGCATAACGCGCATCGCCTTGCAGTGGCTGGCCGTTGTCATCGAAGAAATTCAGGGTAGCGCCGACACCCAGCGCCTCACCGATGTTGCGCGCCATCGGCTGCTGCGCCGAACCGTTCCATTGCACCCAATCGAAGGTCCACATGTCCCACAACTGCGGGTAGTCCACCGGGGCGTTGGCCACGCGGTAGTTGGCAGGGGATATCGCATCACCGAACGTAGCGTTGGCGATGCGCCCGAATGCATCGGCGCGTCCCGGACCTTCTTCAGTCGGGTAGAGGCCGCGATGGGTGTCGTTCCAGGCGACTCTCAGGAAGGTATTCAGTGAGGTTTGGAAGTCCTTGCGCAGTTGTTCATGGCGCGTGTCGTAATCATTACCCAACACCTGTCGTGCGAAACGCTCGAATTTCCAGGGGTTGTAGTAAGTCGAGGTCAGGCTTGCCACTAGTGCTTGTCCGAAACTGCCGCCACGGAGTGTAGGAACGCTGGAAGGCAAAACATGCTGCGCCGCGCCACCGTCGATGCGCACGGCCTGACCCTTGAAGCGCAATTCACCGGTGTGGCAAGCCGCGCAAGTGATGTCCAGGTAGTGCTCGGAGCTGCCGGGATTTTGGTGTCGGGCAAAGCCTACTGGCAGATTGCCGGGGTTTGTCGGCGTGGCTTTTTGCTGCGGATCGATCAGAAAGCCGAAGCGAGCGAGGTACTCTGGGGAGGCGAAGCGTTGCTCAGAGAAGGGTAATTCCAAGGCCTGGAACCACTCATAGCGCAGCCCTTTGACTTGGGTGCCCTGGGGTGTGAAATAGTAGATTTGCCGCTCTTGCTCAGTCCACTGACTCAGGTAGTGCACCTGTTGGACGGGGGTATAGAAGGGCAATTTCGGATTGGCGACGAAGTACAAAACCAACGCGAGGACGAGTCCCAGCAGTACGACGATCAGGGTCAGCACACGGAATAAGAGGCGCAAGATAAACATCCTTGTCGAGTTGTTGCGCTGTTATGCCTGAGCTTGGTCCTGTGCGGCAAGTGGCCATTACGCCAGATGTTGGGGGAGGGGAGTCGGTCCTTGTCAGGAATAGATGACAGAAGCTTCATCGTGCCTTTGGCCAAATGCGTTTTAGTCCCTGAACTTATCGCAAGATTCCTGCTCTCATGCCGGTAGCCATTGGTCGTGGCGGCCTGATAAGCTCGCGGCTTTACTCGATTGCCCTTTCGGCGCATGAACAAGGAAATAGCATGAAACAGCATCGGTTGGCGGCGGCGGTAGCCCTGGTTAGCCTGGTCCTCGCGGGTTGTGATTCGCAGACCAGCGTAGAGCTGAAAACCCCGGCGCAAAAAGCTTCCTACGGTATCGGCCTGAACATGGGCAAGAGCCTTGCTCAGGAAGGTATGGATGATCTGGACTCCAAAGCCGTAGCCCAGGGCATCGAAGATGCCGTCGGCAAGAAAGAACAGAAGCTGAAAGATGAGGAACTGGTCGAAGCCTTCGCCGCGCTGCAAAAGCGTGCTGAAGAACGTATGGCCAAGATGAGCGAAGAGTCGGCAGCCGCCGGCAAGAAATTCCTCGAGGAAAACGGCAAGAAGGCCGGCGTGACCACCACTGCTTCCGGTCTGCAGTACGAAGTCGTCAAGAAAGCCGACGGCCCACAGCCTAAGCCTACCGACGTCGTGACTGTTCACTACACCGGCAAGCTGACCAACGGCACCGTATTCGACAGCTCCGTCGAGCGCGGTAGCCCGATTGATCTGCCGGTGAGCGGCGTGATTCCGGGTTGGGTTGAAGGTCTGCAACTGATGCACGTTGGCGAGAAGTACAAACTGTACATCCCTAGCGATCTGGCTTATGGCGCACAGTCGCCAAGCCCGGCAATCCCGGCCAATTCGGTTCTGGTGTTCGACCTGGAGCTGCTGGCCATCAAGGATCCAGCCAAAGAAGACGCTGCTGCTGCAAAGTAATCAGCATCGGTTTCAACAACAACGCCTCGCTTATGCGGGGCGTTGTTGCATCTGGAGGATGGCGAGGGTAAACAGAGCGAACCGATGCCGGTCACGACAGTCATAGCTTTGAGGCTGCCCGCATTAGACGCCCTGAGCTGCCAAGTCAATGAAATATTGGGGTTTTTTATGTGAGTAAAAAACGCCCGATCTGAGCGCGGCCCTTATAAAACGGGGCTCTCAGCGCGCAAATGCAGCTCTGTTCACAAGGTTATCCACAATTTGTGTGGATAACATTTCAACGGGAGGAATAGATGAAAGCTCCGTGGAATTTCGCTCGATTCCTGCCCTTGGCCGGCCGCCTGCTGGCTCGCGGTCGCCTGCCGACCTTATTGTTTGCCGTCGCCAGCAAAGGCGCCGCGCAAGGTGATCGGCTCGGCAAACTCAAGGACGATCTGCGTTTGCTCCAGGCATTGTGCCTGGCCTATTGGCGCGGTGAGTACCGCGCGATCAGCCCGAAAGCGTTGATTTCGGTAGTGGCGGGGTTGATGTATTTCCTCAGTCCGGTCGATGCGATACCGGATTTCATCCCGGTATTTGGTATGCTCGACGACATCGCCGTCCTCGCCTGGCTGATGAAAACCCTCGACGATGAACTGACGGCTTTCCGCTTCTGGCGCAAGCGCCAGCAACCGGAAAAACTCGCGGTGGTCGAGCGTCTGCCCGATACCCCCGAGCAACTTCAACTTCAGGGCCCGAAAAAGCCCTGATTCAAGAAGGCCACGTTCAGATAGATCCCCCCCGCGACCTTAGCCGCTGTTAGGATTACACTTCTAGGGAAAAGTGCCGACTCGCTAAGTGTTGTTGTCCTACGGGGTAGTCATGGATATTCAGATAATTGCACGCGATGGTGAACCCGAATATGCGGTTCTGCCATGGGCTCAGTATCAGGCTCTACTGAAAGCAGCAGGCATCAACGAAGCACCGTCGCGGCAGGCTCAAGCACCGCTCGCGGCATCGCCAGACCCGATGCTTCCAGGTCTGGATCAATTACGCAGTTTGCGCGAAGGGAAGGGCATCGCCATTGAGGCGTTGGCCCGCACGGTAGGCATCAGCCCGTCTTACCTGGCCATGATTGAAAGTGGTGAGCGTCAGCCCGACGCCGCGATTCGCCGCAGCTTGGCTTGGGAACTGACGGTGCCCGGGTGGAGGGATGAATCGTGAGTGTACGCATCAGTCGTCAACATTGGGACGGATTGCTGGGGGAACTTGATCAGGCGCGCCGACAGCGCCATCTTCTGACTTATCGGGCTTTGCTCGAACGTTTGCAATTGCCGACGCCGGCGATGCAAACCTTGACCGCCGCACTTGAACATCTCGCGGCACTGGATGCCAAGGCCGAACAACCGCTGCGCAGTTCGCTCGTCATCAGCCAAGGCGCCAGTCGTTTGCCGCGTACCGGGTTTTTTGAATGTGTCGAGCGTCTGGGGCGCTTTTCCGGGCCATCCGATGGCGTCGCTGCAGCGTCTTGGCATGCGTCGGAAGTGGTCAGGGTGTTCGAATACGAGTACCCGGAATCGGCGGAGGCTTGAGTGTTTTTACGACTCAAGGCGCAGGCAAATTACTGGTTGGCGCGTAGGCTGTTTCACTGGTCGTGGTTTGTTCGCCAGCCGCGTGGCTGGCGCTGGCTTGAAGGCCAGTTTGCGCGCATGGCCAACCTTGGCGATGTCGGTGCGCAAAGCTTCTACGGACACATCCTGACCTTTCGCGGCGTAGGGCTGGGAGCGCGTGAAGAGGGCGTGCGCTTACTGCGTCTGGCGGCTTTGGCGGGCGATGGCAAAGCGGCCTACCAAGTCGGCGTCATCAGTTTCGCGGGTACCGCGAGCAAAGCCCCGGATCCTGCTGAAGCCGCACGCTGGTGGGGTATGGCCGCCAAGGCCGGGCATCCATTGGCCGAGCTGAAATTGAAAGAGCTGGGTGCTAGGGATTCAACGCAGTAAATCCATTTGTGTCTGATCTATAAACGGGGCGTGAGGAAAACTCACGCCCCGTTTGCGTTTTCGCTTATTGGCTTGGCATCAAAAGCTTTGTTGCAGACTTCTCCTACAGCAATTGCCTACTCGCCTGACTTATTTCTTGAGTGATCCCCCGCAAAGTCCTCGCGCCTAATTTCTGCGCGAGGGAACGCCCATGTTCGACCCGGTCATTCAGTTTATCTCGCACTCAAGCGTGCGTTGATGGAAGCCATCACCCGTATCGAGCAAGCACTCGACCGCTTTCCCGACACCCTCAGTCTTTATCGCGAGCAGCTCAAGCACTGGGCCAGCCGTGCGGCCGACACCGTCAGCGATGCCATGGATCTGCCGTCCCTGATGGGTATGGAGCGGTTCATCCGCTTCGGCGACCGCAGTACTGCCGTCAGCAGCAGCGACAACGAGTTTTTCTCCGGCGTCGTCCAGTGCCCGAAGGGCGGGCTGATGCTGATCGAGAGCAAGTTCGAGTCGGTGTACGACATCCCGCTGGGCAACATTGTGGTCGATGTGATGGCCATGGACGGTGGTGAAACGACGCCCATCACCCTGGATGCCGAAGGTAAAGGCAAATTCAAGGGAACGCCGGGCAAGTTCTATCGCGTGCATGTACACAGCGAAGTCACCCCGGAGCAGGTCGAGGCGCTGTTCAAGTCCTATGACGGTTTGACTGGCGAGCTGGATGGCTGGCTGCGCAGCGAGTGGCAGGGTTTCAAGCCGCAGTGGTCGCAGTCGGTGGCGACGGCGGCAGGCAACGGCATGTTGGCCGGGAGCTGGGCGGCGATCGAGGGTGTGTGGGACAGCATCGGATTGCTGTCGGAGATCCTTCAGGATCCGGGCGCCTTTGTGGGGCGGTTAGGCAATGGTGCGACTGATCTGATCAATCTGGCTGCAACGGCTCCCAAAGTCATGGCACAGCTTCAATTGCTGGTCAGTGACGAGGCGGCGCTGTGCTTGCTGCTGCGCACCGCGAGTCTTTGGCTGGAAATGCTGCCGCCCAGTGAACTCGCCGGCAAAACCGCGGAAGCGGCGTCGATGATGATCGTGCAGTTGCTGATCGATGTGCTGATCAGCGTTGTGTTGACTTTCGCCAGCGGTGGCGCAGGGATCGCGTATCTGACGCTGCGTCTGGCGGATCGCGCGGTTCAGTTGCTGTCGACAGTGAAGCGATTGGTGAAGGCGTTGTTTGGCATCGTCAACGGCTTCATCAAGTACGTTGATCAATACAAAACCGTCGCCGCGCGCGGTATCGCCGCCGGGGTGAAAAAAGGCCGGATGCAACTGCGCTGGAATGCCAGGCGCAACGCCTTGTTGAAGAAAGACGAACATCACGACGACGCCCCTAATCAGGCAAAAAACCCCAACGGTGACAGCGCCGATTGCGTGCCGTCGACCTGCACCAACGGCTGTCCGGTGTCGATGGTCACCGGCGAAGAACTGCTGACCCTCACCGATGGCACCCTCGATGGCTTGCTGGCGTTCGAGTTCACCCGGTTGTACCGCACCAGTGCCGCCGAAATCGATATCGGTCTGGGGTTTGGCTGGAGCCATTCGCTGGCGCATCGGCTGGCGTTCGACGCTGACGAGGTGGTCTGGATTGACCACGAAAACCGCCGTACACGGTTTCCGTTGCCGAGTGTCGAGCGGCCGGC
>NZ_CAXAPN010000007.1:0-205660 GCF_963971015.1 Pseudomonas sp. RA_15y_Pfl2_54 | reverse complement strand
TACGACGCCTACGGCAAAGTCGCCGCCATCACCCTGGCTGGCGAGGACTACCTGGACCAGCCGCTGCGGTTTCAGGGTCAGTATTTCGATGGGGAAAGCGGGCTGCATTACAACCGGCACCGGTATTACGACCCACGGCTGGGCAGGTATCTGACACCGGACCCGGTGAAGTTGGCGGGTGGGTTGAATCAGTATCGGTATGTGCCGAATCCGACGGGGTGGGTGGATCCGTTGGGGTTGAGTTCCAATTGTCCGCCGCCGAAGAAGCCGGGTTGTACGGTGCCGGGTGATGTAAGTGGAGCTAAGGTCAATGAAGGTGAGCCAGCGCTGCCGAAGATGACAGCGCAGGAGCGGAGGGCGAGGATTGATGAACTGGCGGAGGAAAATGCGAAGCGTGAAGTTTTGAAGCTGGAGAAAAAGTACAAAATGCATACCGTCGCGAAGCATAACCCGGAGATACCGGACAAGGCGCTGAAGCAGAGATCCATTGACGGTAGTCATCCGACAAAAAAAGGAGTGAAGGAAGGTGTTAATTCAAGCTCTCAATTTAAGAGCTGGTTGCTTCAGCTTCATGCGATTAATGATGCTATTTCCCGAATGAGTCGAAAGCCACCAGCACCTACTGGATTTACAAAGACAGGTGATCCAGTTGTAAGGAAGGAAATGCCAAATGGTGGTAGAGGATATAAGCCGAATAAAAAGGATAAACAAAATCCAAAATATATTGATGAATTAAATTACTCAGAAATACGGTTTGATAGTAAAGATATTAAGAAGCCTTATACAGCATTCCCAGATTAAGGTAGTCATTATGTTGAAGTGGCCAGAGTTCGATTTTCCATTTGTTCCTCAGCTATCTTACTGGCTTGGAGGGATAGAGATATATGATCGTGAAGAAACTTTAGGGGTTTTATTGTCAGCCTATGATCCTAATAAACACTCCGATAGAGAGGTGGTAATAAAGGAGTTTATTCTCAAGAATTTCCCCGGATTCACATATAGACATAAGTTTTTGATGGTGAAGGTTCTTGAGGATGCTTTGAACTCACCCGGATTTAATTTTTCAGAGCAGTTTGAGGATGACTACGACTCAAACACCAGCGTTGCATGGGGTGAAATGATGGTGAATGATCCGCGCGAATTTTTTGAAGATATATATAAATTAGCCAGTGAGCAGTGGAGTGAAGATATAGACAAGGCAAGGGCGGAGAATCAGTCGACTTGGTGATTATTTACGAGCCTTAAACCTGATTGTCTGGGCAGACCTCTTCGCGAGCAAGCCCGCTCCCACAGGGATTTTTGTTGTTTGGGAGTTAGCGTTGGCCGATTAGTTGTGGAGGATGTAGATCGGACGCAGTGAGGCTATCAATCACATGCACGCTATACCCCGGAACATTCTTCGCATGATGCTTGGCCTGCGATGCCATTTCCGCGAGTTGACTAGCATCGAGTTGTGCGCAGGCTTCGGGGTGTAGATGCACGACGCCGATGGACAGCGACAACAGCGGAAACTCCTGCCGCACCCCTTGGCGATTCGGTGCGATGAAACAGCCAGCTTCGAGGTGTTCGGGGCGATAGAAGCGCCGGCATTGGCTCTGGAAATCATCGAGCAGTTGATTGAGGCGTTTGCGCCAATCCTCGGGGCCAAGGACCAGGAGGAAGTCGTCGCCGCCAATATGGCCGACGAAGTCGCGCGACGGGTCGACGCGCTCGTTTAGGCATTGCGCCAGACACAACAGGACTTCGTCACCGCGCCCATAGCCATAAATGTCGTTGAAGGGTTTGAAGCTGTCGATGTCGACGTAGCAGATGACCGACTCGCGGCCCTGTTGCAGCAGGCGCGTCAGGCATTGCTGGATCGGCACGTTGCCGGGCAGCAGGGTCAGCGGGTTGGCGTAGCGGGCTTGCTGGATTTTCAGTTCGGTGATCAGTTTGAGTACGTCGATCACGCGGCCGAGGCCGAGGTAGCTGCCGTTGAGCGTGATGATGAAGTCTTCTTCGATGCGCTGACGGGCACGGCTGGTGATCAGGCGGCTGACCTGTTGCAGCGACTGGCTCATCTCCACGGCCAGGAAGTCGTCGTTCATCAGTCGGCTGATGGGTTTGCGTGCGAACAGGTCGGTGGCGAACGGTTTGAGCAGAGCATCCGAGAGGGAATGACGATGGACGATGCCGCACGGTTGGCCTTGTTCGTCGAGTACTGCCAGTGAGTTGAGGTTGGCTTGGCGACGGAAGGCTTCCAGCACGGTGGCGGTGGGTGTGTCGCGCGGTACGGCCGATTGGTCGTTGAGCAGGGCGCTGAGGTCGCTGCCTTCGTCGTTCAGCGCGACGGCGCTGCTGTCGTGCTTGGGCATCAAGGCGCGGGCATCTCGAGGCGGGTGCTCCTGTGGACGTCCCAGCAAGTAACCCTGCACCAGATCGACCCCCATCTCTGTCAACACTGCCAGCTCTTCCGGCAGTTCGATGCCTTCGGCGATGACTTGTGCCCGGGATGCTTTGGCGATTTGCAGGATCGAGCCGACGAACTCACGCTTCAACGCGTCCTGATGTATGCCATCGATAAAGTGCCGGTCGATCTTCACGTAATCCGGACGCAGTTCCGACCATAGACGCAGGCTGGAATACCCGGCACCGAGGTCATCCAGTGCAATCGAAAACCCCATCGCCCGATAGTGATGCAAAGCGGTTTGCAGCAACTGGAAGTCATCGATCGGGGTTTGTTCAGTGAGTTCTATCACCACCTGACTCGGCGGGATGCCGAAGTCTTGCAGCAATTGCAGTGTCCGCCCTGGCTGATGCGCTGCTTCGAGCAAGGACTCCGGCGAGACATTGAGAAACAGCTTGCCCGGTAATTGCTGCTCGTTGAAGCGACGGCAAGCGCTTTGTCGGCAGGCGATTTCCAGTTCGCTTAGACGACCGGCCTGACGCGCCACTGCGAACAACGCGATAGGTGAGTGAAGAGGGCTGTTGGACGGACCACGGGTGAGGGCTTCGTAGCCAAGGATACGTCGCTCGGAAAGGCAAATGATCGGCTGGAACAGGCTGTTTAAACCGCTTTGAGTCAGGATCGAGCTCAAGGCACTCAGCTGTTCGGTCGTGGTCATGGCGATCTCTGGCGATAAAAAAGGACTGGGAGCGTTCTCGGTGAAGAGAGTGGCTCCCAGTCCTTTATTGCACGACAGAATGATGACTGTTTGATGACGATCCGGGGATCGTCAGCATTAAATTGCCATCACCTTACTTCTTCGCCACCTGATTGCTCAGCTTCAGGTAATCCAGCAGAACCCGGCCGGTCTCGGCCAGATAGGCGTCGTCTTCCGGTTTGACTTTGTCCGGATCGGCTGCGGCGAGAGCGTCTTCGTCTTCTTTCTTCAGCTCTTTGAGCGGTTCTTCGCCCTTGGCCTTGCGACGGATGTTCTCCATCACCAATTGCTTGGCATCGATGTCGGCATGCTGGGCGCGGCGCTCGGTCTCGTTGAGGCTGACGGTTTTCTCCTCCATCAGCTTCTGTGCCAGTGCCAGCTTGTCGCGGATGAACACGAACTCGGCGTCTTTTGCAGAGCGGGTATCATGCTCGGACTTGAGTCGCACCAGGTAGGGCTTGAACGGATCGGCCGCCGGTTTGATTGCTGCCTTGATGGTGTCCCATGGCATGGCTTCCGGCAGAGCACTCTCGCCGATTTCCTTGGTGTCGATCAGCGACGGGTAGTCGATGTCCGGCAGTACGCCCTGATGCTGGGTGCTCTGGCCGGAAACCCGGTAGAACTTGGCCAGGGTCAGTTTCAGTTCGCCGTGGTTGAGCGGCTGAATGGTCTGCACGGTGCCTTTGCCGAAGGTCTGGCCACCGATGATCAGCGCGCGGTGATAGTCCTGCATGGCACCAGCGAAGATCTCCGAAGCCGATGCGGACAGGCGGTTGACCAGCAGCGCCATCGGGCCTTTGTAGAAGGCACCCGGGTTTTCATCCTCAAGCACGTCGACGCGGCCATCGGCGTTACGCACGAGTACGGTCGGGCCCTTGTCGATGAACAGGCTGGTCAGCTCGGTGGCTTCCTGCAGAGAGCCGCCGCCGTTGTTGCGCAGGTCGATGACCACGCCGTCAACTTTGTCTTTCTGCAACTCGGTCAGCAGTTTCTTGACGTCGCGGGTGGTGCTCTTGTAGTCCGGATCACCGGCACGGAACGCCTTGAAGTCGAGGTAGAAGGCCGGGATCTCGATGACCCCAAGCTTGTAGTCCTTGCCGTCCTGTTTCAGATGGAGGATGGACTTCTTCACGGCCTGATCTTCGAGCTTCACCGCTTCACGGGTGATCGAGACGATCTTGGTGGTCTGGTCGTTCGGCGCATTGCTCGCCGGAATCACTTCCAGGCGCACCACGGTGCCTTTCGGGCCGCGGATCAGTTTGACCACTTCGTCCAGACGCCAGCCGACCACGTCGACCATCTCTTTGTTGCCCTGCGCAACGCCGATGATTTTGTCGGCCGGTGCGACTTGCTTGGTCTTGTCGGCAGGGCCTGCCGGCACCAGGCGCACGACTTTCACTTGATCGTTGTCGCTCTGTAACACTGCACCAATGCCCTCGAGGGACAGGCTCATGTTGATGTCGAAGTTTTCCGCGTTATCCGGCGACAGATAGTTGGTGTGCGGATCGTAAGACATGGCGAAGGTGTTGATGTACGCCTGGAAGATGTCTTCCGGACGGGTCTGGTCCAGGCGCGCCAACTGGTTCTTGTAGCGCTTGGTCAGGGTTTCCTGGATCTGCTTCGGCTCTTTGCCGGCGATCTTCATCCGCAGGACTTCGTCCTTGACGCGTTTGCGCCACAGGTCGTCGAGTTCTGCTGTGGATTTGAGCCAAGGGGCGTCCTTGCGATCGATCTGCAAGGTTTCCTTGGTGGTGAAGTCCATCTTGTCGACGCCTTTGTTCAGCTCGGCAAGCGCGAAGTCCAGACGCGCCTTGACGCGGTCCAGATAGCGCTTGTAGATGGTGAACCCGGCGTTGAGGTCGCCGCTTTTGAGGAAGTCGTCGAACTGGGTCTTCCACTTGTCGAATTCGGCGATGTCGCTGGCCATGAAGTAGCTGCGCGATGGGTCCAGCAGCTTGAGATAGCTCTCGTAGATGATCACCGAGCGCGCGTCGTCCAGCGGCGGCTTGCTGTAGTGGTGGCGCTTGAGCAACTCGACGACGTTCAGGCTGGCGATGACCTCATCGCGATCAGGCTGCAACTTGTCCCAGCTGTTGGCTGCGAAGGTATTGCCCGACACCGGCAACAGGCCGATACCGATAAAAAGAGCGAGGGCGGTGCTGGGGAGCAAATGCTTCATGCTGATTCGACGCGGGGACAATTGATAACGCATATTAGGCCGTCTTTGAAGTCGCCGGATCTACAAGAGCCGGTCGCATAATGCAAAAAGCCCGGCGCTACAGCTTCGGGCTCAGTCCAGACTCACTATGGAGGCACTGTGAAGGCATTGCAAGGCGTTGAAGGTCAAGTGGTATGGGTTGAAGAGGCGAGTCCTACGTGCGATGTAGGACAAGTTCGCATCCGAGTGGCGGCAGCCGGCCTTAATCGTGCCGACTTATTGCAAAAGGCAGGGCTTTATCCGCCGCCGCCAGGGGCCAGCCGAGTGCTGGGTCTTGAGTGCTCCGGGGTCATCAGCGAGGTCGGTGCGGGCAGTTCGTGGCAGGTCGGTGATCGTGTCTGCGCCTTGTTGGCTGGGGGCGCGATGGCCGAAGAGGTGGTGGTCGACGGGCGTCACGTATTGCCGGTACCCGAGGGTGTTTCGCTGGTCGAGGCCGCGGCATTGCCCGAGGTTTACGCAACCGTCTGGTTGAATGTGTTTCAACTTGCGGCGCTCAAACCGGGTGAGAAAGTTCTCTTGCACGCCGGGGCAAGTGGAATTGGTTCAGCCGCTATTCAGCTGTGCAAGGCGTTTGGCAACCCATGTTGGGTCAGCGTCGGCTCGACCGAGCGTTTGGCTTACTGTGAGGCGCTGGGGGCCCAGGGCGGGGTGGTGCGTACCGATGATCTGGAAAGCCTGAGCGACTTCGGTCCGTTCGATGTGATCCTCGATCCGGTGGGCGGCAATTACTCTGCGCTGAATCTCAAGTTGATGGCATTGGATGGGCGTTGGGTGTTGATCGGTTTGATGGGCGGCCGTGAGGCGAAACTGGACCTGGCGCAAGTGCTGGCCAAACGCGTGCAACTGCTGGGCTCGACATTGCGCAGCCGTGACGATCAGTTCAAGGCCGATCTGTTCAGTGACCTGAGCCAGCATGTATGGCCATTGTTCGCTGAAGGGCGGTTGAGTCCGCAGTTGGCCAAGGCCTTCCCGGTGAAAGATGCCGAGGCGGCGTTTGCCGAGCTGGCGAGCAATACCGTTTCCGGGAAACTGGTCTTGGTGATTGATGACAGTCTGAGCTGACACCACTTAACCATTGTGGGAGCGGGCTTGCTCGCGAAAGCGCAGTGTCGGTCGATAGATTATTGACTGATCCACCGCCTTCGCGAGCAAGCCCGCCCCCACATTTGGATCTATGTTTACTTCCAGAGATGAATTGGCCAGCCGGCCTTTTCGGCGTGTTCAAGCAACACCGGATCGGGGTTGACCACATGTGGGAAATCCACCTTCAGCAACAACGGCAGATCATTGCGTGAGTCGGAATAAAAACTCGCACCCTCCAGATTCTCTTCTTCAGCATCCAGCCATTCCAGCAATCGTGTGATCTTGCCTTCGCGGTAGGTCAGGGTTCCGACGGTCTGGCCGCTGTATACGCCATGCGCCAGTTCCAGTTCGATGCCTAGAATCTCGTCGATGCCCAGTCGATCAGCAATTGGTTTGACCAGATGGGTGCCCGACGCCGAGATCACCAGAATCCGGTCGCCCGCCTTGCGATGGGCGGCGATGGTTTTGGTGGCGTCACTGAAAATGATCGGCTCGATGAAGTCTTCCACCCACGGGCCAACCAGATGTTCGACTTCTTCCGGCGAACGGCCGATCAACGGCTCCAGGCTGAACGCCATGTAGTCTTCCATGCGCAGTTTGCCATGGCTGTAGGCGTCCATCAGTTCGTTGTTCTTGCGCATGAACGACTCGGGATCGACCCAGCCCAAACGGCCCATCTGCTCACTCCAGAGGGTGGCGCAGTCGCCGTGGATCAGGGTTTCGTCCAGATCAAAAATTGCCAGGGCCATCAGTGCAGTTCTCTCTTCAACTTCAGCGAAGTCATCAGGCTACCTCACACAGGGCCGTCGGATCGATGGAAAGCGCCAGACGCTGACCGTCCGGGTGCAGATCGGCCGCCGAGCGGTTGAGTACATCCACCACCAGTTCGACGCCACGGGCTTCGATCCGATAACGGATGACATTGCCGAGCAGGCTGTGGCTGCGGATCTGTGCGTCGAGTTCGCCATTGAGGCTCAGTTCGATGGCTTCCGGGCGAATCGCGATGCGGTGGTGGATCGGCCGTTGCAGCAGTTTCGAGGCGCTGTCAGCATCGAGCAGATTGTAGTTGCCGATGAAGCCGGCGGCGAACAGATCGACCGGCGCGGTGTACAGGGTTTCGGCGTCGCCGCTCTGGACGATTTTCCCCTGGTTCATCAGGAAAATCCGGTCAGACATGGTCAGGGCTTCTTCCTGATCGTGGGTGACGAAGATCGTGGTCAGGCCGAGTTCGCGCTGGATCTGACGGATCTGTTCGCGCAGGTGTTTGCGAATGCGCGCATCAAGGGCTGACAGCGGTTCATCCAGCAGCAACAGGCGAGGGCGAGTGACCAGCGAGCGGGCGAGGGCGACACGCTGACATTGGCCTCCGGACAATTGATGCGGATAGCGGCGGGCAAAGTCGTTCAACTCAACAAGTTTCAACACTTCGGTGACGCGCTTGTGGCTGTCGTCGGCATTGACCTTTTGCATGCGCAAACCAAAAGCGACGTTTTGTTCCACGGTCATGTTGGGGAACAGCGCGTAGCTTTGAAACACCATGCCGATTCCGCGTTTCTGTGGGCTCAGCGGCACGATATCGACGCCATCGAGCAGGATCTTGCCGGCATCGACCGGCGTCAGGCCGGCGATGCAACGCAGCAGCGTGGATTTGCCGCAACCGGACGGGCCGAGCAGGGTGACGAATTCGCCCTTGTTGATTTCGCAGTTGATGTCGCTGAAAACCGTGGTGCCAGAATAGTTTTTCTGCAGATGTTGGACGCTGACATAGCTCATTGGCTTTTGTCCTTGTTCAAGATGTTGGCGATCCAGGTCAGGACCAGCACGAAAAAGAAATACGAGATGACCAGCGCACTGGTGAAGTGGCCGCTGCTGTTGCGCATGTTGTTGAGGTAAACCTGCAGGGTTTCGTAGCGCGTGCCGACGAGGATGTTGGCGAACACGAACTCGCCGAACAGGAACGAGAACGACAGCAACAAGGCCACCATCAGCCCTTTACGCAGATTGGGCAGCACCACCAGAAACGCCGCCTGAAAGGTGCTTGCACCGAGCAGTTGTGCGGCGTCCATCAGGTCGCGCAGGTTGATCGCTTGCAGGTTGTTGGTAATCGCCCGGTACATGAACGGCAGTGCCACGGTGAAGTAGCAACCGATCAGAATCCAGGGCGTGCCGACCATCGCCATTGGCCCGGAACCGTACAACTGCAACAAGCCGACCGAGGACACCACGGGAGGCACCGCGAAGGGCAGCAGGATCAGGATGTTCATCAGGGCATCGAGTTTCGGAAAGTGGTAATGCACCACAAACAGCAGCGGCAGAATCAGCACCACCGACAGCACCAGCGCGCCGACACACACCAGCAATGATTGACCGAACGCGTGCAGGAAACGCGGATCGCTCCACAACTGGATGTACCACTTGAAGGTGAAACCGCTGGGCAGGATCGTCGCCGACCAACTGCTGGCGATCGAGTAGACCAGCGTTCCGGCGAGCGGCAGCAACAGAATGGCAAACAACAGGTAGACCACGACGCGGTGGTAGAGACCGGCCGGGCCGGATTCAGCGCGAGACATGGTAGCTCCTCTTCAGCAGCAGTTGATGCACGACGGTGACGATGGTCATCAGCGCTATCAGCACCACGGCCAGCGCACTGGCCAGATTGGGATCGAGCGAAATATCGCCGGAGACCATCGCCGCGATGCGGATCGGCAGCACGTTGAAGTTACCGGTGGTCAGGGCGTAAACCGTGGCGTAGGCGCCAAGGGCATTGGCCAGCAGGATCACGAACGTGCCAAGCAGCGCCGGGGTCAGCACCGGCAGACCGATGTGTCGCCAGAACTGCCAGCCGTTGGCGCCCAGCAGCGAAGCCGACTCGCGCCAGTCTTCACGCAAGGCGTCGAAGGCTGGGTAGAGCAGCAGTACACCGAGAGGAATCTGGAAGTAGGTGTACAGGATGATCAGCCCGGTTTTCGAGTACAGATTGAAGTCTTGAATGATTCCGGTCTGCTTCAACATCAGGGTGATGCTGCCGTTGAAACCGAGCAGGATGATGAACGCGAAGGCCAGAGGCACGCCGGCAAAGTTGCTGGTCATGTTGGCAAAGGCATTGACGAAATTGCGCAGTTTCGAGTCGACCTGGCGCAGGGAGTACGCTCCGAGCACGGCGATGATGATGCCGAATACGCTCGACCAGAAACTGATCTCAAGGCTGTACTGGATCGCCTGTCGATAGAACTTCGAACTGAAGATTTTGGTGAAGTTTTCCAGGCCCCAACCAAACTCTTCCGATTGCAGACTGTTGATCATCACCCAGACCAGCGGGGCGATTTCGAACACGATGAAGAACACTGCGAAAGGCACCAGGCACAGCGCAGCCAGCCATTTACCACGATTCATCGCGTTCACTTGAATAACTCCCGGCAGACGGGTTTGTCGTGGGGCACGCCGAGCAGTTCGCAGACGGTGCCGCAAATGTCGGTCTGCTTTGGCGCAGCGGCAGCGTTGAGGCTGAAGGCGTCGCCGAGGACGAACAGCGGCACTTGGCGTTCTTCCGGGAGCAAACCGTTGTGCGAGCGATCGTTGTTCATGCCGTGGTCGGCGGTCACCAGCACTTGATAACCGGCATCGAGCCAAGCCTGCAGATAATCGGCGAGGATGATGTCCGCCGAGCGCGCGCTGTTGCGGTATTGCGGGGTGTCGAGGCCGTGCTTGTGGCCGGCGTCGTCAATGTTCATCGGATGGATCAACAGGAAGTTCGGCGCGTGGCGCAGGCGCAGGTTTTCGGCGTCGGCGAACAGGTGCGAATCCGGATAGTGATCGTTCCAGTAGAAATGCCCATGCTGGATCGGCAGCGATGGATCGTCTGTGTGACGGTCACGGGCGGCCTCGAACGGCGAGCGGTTGTACAGCTCACTGACCCAGTGATAGGCCGCGGCGGCGGTTTTCAGGCCGGCGTCGCGAGCATAGTGATAGATGCTGCGCTGATTGGACAGGCGCGAGACGTTGTTATGGACGATGCCGCTGTCGATGGGCGGCACGCCGGTGAGGATGCATTCATAAAGCGGTCGGGACAGGGCCGGCAACTCGCACTCCAACTGGTAGAGCGCGGCGCGTCCTGCGCCAACGTAAGCTTGCAGATGCCCCATGGCGTGACGTGCGACCTCGTAGTTGAGACCGTCGAGCACGACAAGGATGACGTTGTGCTTCATAGGGGCAAAAACTCCGCGAAATTTTCCAAAACTCTCAATCAACTCGATCCACTCCCACAGCTGGATCCCTGGTGGGTCCAGCTGTGGTGAGCTTCAGGGTTATTTCATCTCTACGATGACTTCTTCGTTCCACTTCTGCGGCAGGGATTTGGAGGTTTTTTCCCACGCATCGGCGTCTTTGATCGGGGTGACGTTTTTGTACTGCTCGTTCGGCAGCAGTTTGGCTTTCACGTCTTCGGGCAGTTGCAGGTGTTCGGCGCGGATCGGACGGGCGTTGCCGCGAGCGAGGTTGGTCTGGCCGGCGTCGCTGAAAATGTATTCGCGGGTCAGCTTGGCGGCGTTCGGGTTTTTCGCGTACTTGTTGATGATCGTGGTGTAGCCGGAAATCACCGAGCCGTCAGACGGGATCAGCACCACGTAGTCATCCGGGTTGGCCATCTTGGCCTTGTAGCTCAGGCCGTTGAAGTCCCAGACCACGCCGACTTCGATTTCGCCTTTTTCCATGGTGGCGATGGTCGGGTTGGCCATCGACAAACGACCTTGCTTGGCGATGTCTGCGAACATCAGCAGGGCAGGCTGGATGTTTTTCTCGTCGCCGCCGTTGGCCAGTGCCGCAGCCAGTACACCGTTGGCCGCTTGTGCAGCGGTGCTCACGTCGCCGATGGACACCTTGTATTTGCCGCCCTTGAGGTCAGCCCATTTGGTCGGCACTTCGGAGCCGTGCAGCAACTTCTTGTTGACGATAAACGCGATGGTGCCGGTGTAGGCCAGTGCCCAGTTGCCGTCCTTGTCCTTGGCCCATGCAGGCACTTGATCCCAGGTGCTTGGCTTGTAAGGTTGCACTACGCCTTGCTTGACCGCGATCGGGCCGAAGGCAGCACCGACGTCGCCGATGTCAGCGCTGGCGTTGTCTTTTTCGGCGGCGAATTTGGCGATTTCCTGGGCCGAGCTCATGTCGGTGTCGATGTGTTTCAGACCGTAGGTCTTGGCCAGGTCTTCCCAGGTGCCTTTCCAGTTGGCCCAGTCATCGGGCATGCCGACGCTGTTGACGGCGCCTTCCGCTTTCGCAGCGGCTTCGAGGGTTTTCAGGTCGGTGTCGGCCGCCATGGCGGCTGTACACATTGCGATGGTCGAGCCTAACAGTGTTGCCAGGAAAAGCTGTTTCATTACGAAGCTCCTTGGTCGTGTTCAACGCTGCGATTGCGGTTTGTGTTGGTCTAGGTCAGCAATACCTGAGCCAATTTAAGGGTGCTGGATGACACTTTGATGTCGATGGCCTTGCGCAAGACCCTTTATTTGCCCTGGATCGGCGAGTGCCAAGTAAGCGTAGACCATGCTCAAAGCCCCGCAGGGCAGGGAAACTGGCCGGTGTATTGCAAGTCGTGAGAGCGACCGCTGGGCAGTTTTGTCATCTCTCGGTCATCTGCACTGCCTAGGCTTGCTACACACTCAAACGGTTCATTGGCCGTTCGGTTTTGCCCCGAAACAGTGCTGGTCTAGTCCAGATAGGTAACGTTGATGCGCGATGAGGCAACAAAAGCGGTGACAGCCATTGGGCAAATCCTGCAGGAGCAGCTCGACCACGGGCTGTTGGCTCCCGGCAGCAAGTTGCCGGCCGAGCGCAAGCTTAGTGAGTTGTTCGGCACGACCCGCATTACGGTGCGTGAGGCCTTGTTGCAATTGGAGGCGCAGGGGCAGATTTATCGTGAGGAGCGGCGTGGCTGGTTCGTCTCGCCGCCGCGTCTGGCGTACAACCTGATGCAGCGCAGCCACTTTCACGCGATGGTCAGTGCGCAGGGGCGGGTGCCGTCGACCGAGGTGATTTCGGCACGACTGCAGCCGGCGTCGGCGGCGGTATGTGCGTGGTTGCAGTTACCGGCGCTGTCGAGCGTGATTCAGATTTGCCGGTCGCGGCGCATTGATGGGCGGTTGGTGCTTTATGTGGAGCACTATTTGAACCCGCGGTTTTTTCCGGGAATCCTTGAGTTCGATTTGAATCAGTCGATTACCGAGTTGTATGCGCGGCATTACGATTTGCACTATGGACGGGTGCGCTTCGAGATTGTGCCTACGTCGTTGTCTGTTGATGCGGCGGCGGCTTTGAAGGTGTCGGTGGGGAGCCCGGGGCTGCGGATTGCTCGGGTCAATTATGACCAGCATGAGCGCTTGATTGATTGTGATCTGGAGTTTTGGCGCCATGATGCGATTCACGTCGGTGTTGATGTGGTTTGATCTTGGCGGCCTCTGGGCCGATCAGGTTCTTGTTGATGGGGTGAATATCCGGTGCTTAAGCGCTATTCCTTCGGCTGACCACCGCCGGCAGTGATCACTTGCACGCTCATCCGCGGCGTCGCCAGATCCAGTCCTGCCTCATCCAGATGTCGCTTGAGCGACAGGTTGAAGGCTCGGGAAACTTCCCACTGTTTGATCGGCGCGGTCTTGAAGCGGGCGCGCAGAATCGCGCTGCCGGATTCGAAACTTTCCACACCTTGAATTTCCAGTGGCGACCAGATGTTGCGGCGTTGCAGCGGGTCGGTGCGCATTTTCTGGCCGACTTCGCGCATCAGCTTGATCGCGTCGTCGATTTCCATGTTGTACGGCACTGCCACGCGGAAGATCGCGTAGCCGAATTCCCGCGAATAGTTCTTGATGCTTTTGATTTCGCTGAACGGGATGGTGTGGACGATGCCGTCAATGTCACGCAGGCGCACGGTGCGGATGGTCAGGCCTTCGACGGTGCCGAGGTGACCGCCGACATCCACGTAATCATCGATGGCCAGGGAGTCTTCGATGATGATGAACAGGCCGGTGATCAAATCTGCCACCAGCGACTGTGCACCGAAACCGATGGCCAGACCGATCACACCGGCACCGGCCAGCAGTGGCGTGACGTTCATGCCCATGTTCGCCAGGGCGACGATCAGCGCAATGATGAAAATCGTGATGAACAGGACGTTGCGGATCAGCGGCATCATGGTTTGCGCGCGTGCGTTGGCCAGACTTTTGCGCGAGCGCGTGAGGGCGTGGTGCACGGCGGTGTCGCTGAGTATCCAGATCAGCCAGGCGAAGATCAGCGTGCCGATCAGGCTGAACAGTTTGACGCTGATATCGTGACCTTCGCCCTCGGTGAAACCGATCAGCGACATGCCCCAGACGCGCAGCCCCAGCTCAATGAACACCAGCCACACGAGCAGGTGGGCGAGGGTGTAGAAAAAGCTCTTCAAGCGATCGGAATACAACGCATGGCGTTTCGGCCCGCGTGGGGGTTTGAGCGAATGGCGGCGCACCAGCCCGTTGATGACCATGCACAACACCAACAGCACGGTGCAGAGCAGCGACTGGCGCAGCGCGGTACTGGTGTCACCGGCGGAGACGAAAGTGGCGAACAGCGAGATGCCGACCAGCACCAGTGCTGGCACGTACCAGAAGGTACCGAGGATTTCGATGGTGTCGCTCAGGGCACGGCGGGTCAGGCGGCGTGACAGCGGTTGGTTGCGAATCAGGTGCGCGATCGGCCGGCGGAAACGCAGGATGAATAACCCGGTAGAGAGTGCCGCAAGGACATTGGTAACCGTTGCAGCGGTATGCGCAAGATGCACGCCGAGACTCTCGATCAGGCGCGGATCGTTCAGCGCTTCGCCGAAGGCGGCGAAGCTGCCGATCAGCCACAGTGGCCGAAACGCCTGATGGCGCAGGATGTACAACGCGCGATGACGGTGCGGACCGTCGAGCACGGAAAAAGCGATCACGCAGATCGCCGAGAAACAGGTGCCGACCACCAGCGCATAGGCCAACACCATCGCCAGACTTTTGCCCAGTGACGATGGCAGGGCGTAGCTCATGTAGACGGTAATGACCAATGCAATCAGCCATGGCCCGAGTTTGCGCAGTGCGAAGCGCAGCATGTCGAGGGCCTTGGGATGCTGTGGCAGTTCTTCGGTGAGACCGAAACGCATGCGTACCCGATGACCGAGCCAGATCAGCGCGGCGGCGAGCAGACTCCAGAGCATCAGAATCACGGCGAAGCCGAAGATGATCGGCAGCCATTCACTGGCCGGCAGCATCAGGGCTTTGAGCTCATCCTTGGCCAGATCGAACTCGTTGGACCAGCGGTTGACCGGGCTGTCGGCACCGGAAAACTGCTTCTCGAAATTGGCCAGTGTGCCGCCGATCAACCCGAGTACGCCTTCTTCGGGAGAGGCTTGGGCTTTTTTCGTGGCATCGCGCAATTTCTTCAAATCGCTCAGCAACTGCGCACGTTGCTTGTCGTTTTCCAGCGACCTGATGACTTCGTCCAGCGACTGGTCGAGCGGTTCCTGAGCTTCGGGTTGGGCCTTGGTGGTGTTGAGCAGGCCCGGCAGACCGACCGCTTGCGCCGGTGCCATGGGCAGTAGCGTCATCAGGCAAATGAACAACAGACTGGGCAAAGCAAAAAGACGAGCGAACACTAGGCGGTCAACCTCGCAAGGGGCGGATTCGCTGGAGTGTACGAGGGCGCATTACTCAATGCGAGCCGGACGCGGATTTATTCGTTGAGTTTGGCGAGGATCTTGTAAACCACGGTGGCGAGGATCATCAGCATGCCGACCCACATCGCGAACACACCCATGTTCTTGTCGCGGAAGTTGAAGCCGACGGCCAGCAGAATCATTGCGCACAGGATGGGAATGAGCATGGCGTGGAAGGAGGACATTGAGATCATGGTGACTGCCTTGTCGGAGGGGATGATTCAAGTCTAGGTCGGTTTTGTTTGAGTCGGGGTGATGTGAGTCAGAATTGAGTCGCAGCAAGGAAAAGTCGGTATTCCCCGAACTGGCGCTTTCGCGAGCAAGCCCGCTCCCGCATTTGAAATGCATTCCAGTGTGGGAGCGGGCTTGCTCGCGAAGCTTTTAACGCTGTTATGGCAATTCGCGGCAGGCGTAGAACGCGCTCAGCACTTTGACCAGGTGCGCCAGGTCGTGGCTGCCGCACAGTTCGCGGATCGAGTGCATGGCGAAGGTCGGCAGGCCGATATCGACCGTGCGTACGCCCAAGTGGCTGGCGGTGATCGGGCCGATAGTCGAGCCACAGCCCATGTCACTGCGCACCACGAAGCTTTGCACCGGCACTTCTTCGGCCATGCACAGATGGCGGAAGAACCCGGCGGTTTCGCTGTTGGTGGCGTAGCGCTGGTTGCTGTTGACCTTGATCACCGGGCCGGCGTTGAGTTTCGGGCCATGGTTGGCGTCGTGCTTGTCGGCATAGTTGGGGTGTACGCCGTGGGCATTATCGGCCGAGACCAGCAGGGATTTCTGAATGGTGCGAACGAACTCGTCACCTTCTGGCAACAGACGGCGCAGGGTCTGTTCCAGCATCGGGCCATCGGCGCCGCACGCCGAGCAGGAGCCGACTTCTTCGTGGTCGTTGCACACCAGCACGCAGGTTTCGTCGGTTTCGGCAGTCAGCAAGGCTTGCAGGCCGGCGTAGCACGACAACAGGTTGTCCAGGCGGGCGCCGGCAATGAAATCACCATTGAGGCCAATCACCGCAGCGCTTTGTGTGTCGTAGAAGCTCAGCTCGTAATCGAGCACCACATCGGCATTCAGACCATGTTCGCGGGTCAGTTGATCGGTCAGCACGGCGCGGAAGTCGACACGCTCGTCACCGGCAAACTGCGCGAGGATCGGCGGCAATTCGGTCTGGGCATTGATCGCCCAGCCTTGATTGGCTTCGCGGTTGAGGTGAATGGCCAGGTTGGGAATGATCGCGATCGGTGCTTTGAAGTCGATCAGCTGGCTTTCGACCTTGCCGTCGCGGCGGAAGGTCACGCGGCCGGCCAGCGACAGGTCACGGTCGAACCACGGGGCGAGCAGGGCGCCGCCGTAGACTTCGACACCCAGTTGCCAGAAACCCTGGCGCTGTAGTTCCGGTTGCGGCTTGACCCGCAGGCATGGGCTGTCGGTGTGCGCGCCGACCAGACGGATACCGCCATGCAAAGGCGAGTGGCGGCCCATTTTGATCGCGACGATCGAGGAGTCATTACGGGTGACGTAATAGCGACCGTTGGCTTCGGTGGTCCATGGCTCGCGCTCGTCGAGGCGCACAAAACCGGCGGCCTCCAGACGTTGAACAAGGCTGGCAGTGGCGTGGAACGGGGTAGGGGAGGCCTTGAGAAAGTCGATCAGGCCTTGGTTCAACTCTTCGCGCATAAGAAACTCCAGACAGCAGTGGGCGGGAGTTTAACGCATCGGCTCGGGAATTGGCGCGGACTGAAATCGATACCCGGGGGAGTAAGCCTGCTTGCAAAAGCGTCAGGTCAGTCGACGTCGATTCGACAGACACACTGCTGTCGCGAGCAAGCTTGCTCTCACAAGGGGAAGGTAGGGTTCACCGGGCGGCGGCCAGGCTGTTTTTCAGGTGGCTCATGATGATTTTTTCGTCTTCCGGTTTATTCGGACGCGGCAGCTCTTGCGGCCAGCGGTTGTGGCTCAGCAGTTTTTTCTGACGGCTTTCGTCCCAGCGCAGTATTTCCCGCGAGGCACATTCCCACCATTCGTGTCGGCATGCGCTGTAATACTGATCCTCGGGTATGGCGCTGCCATACAGCAGGTCGCGGCCGACCTTGCGCAGAGGGCCTTTGAGGTGGCGCAGTCTCCATTTGATTTTAAAGCGCTGCCAAGCGGACGGAAACGGTTTGACGCTCGGCACATCCGTACACAGATCCACCAGGCGTTGGCTGAACTGTTCACCATGTTGAGAGAAGAAGTACGCATGCATCCCATGGAAGAAGCGTTTTTCAGCGAAGTAGTGATAAACGTGTTGGCGCGCCTCCACCACCTGACGGCCACGCATGGCATACGACAGGGCGATCTGTTCGATGGTGTGGATTTCGAAGCCATCGCGGGTCCATTCATCGATCAGGCGGATCGACTCTTCGAACAGCGCCGAATCACTACAGGTCACGCCACACAAACCACTGTTGTAGAGTTTGAAACCGTTGTCCGGCGTCACTCCGTGGCTGCGTAAGTCTCGGCCCAGTTTTTGATAGGCGGTGCGCTGGTGCACATCTTTCCAGTCGTATTCGAAGCGATCCATCACCGAACGACTCGGCTCGATGAATTCGAACAGGCGGCTCGGGTGGCTGGTGAACAGCGTGTCGGTGTCGACGAACAGGGTCTTTTGCGCCCACTGCATACCGGCGGCGATGGCGCAGGCTTTGCGTCGGTGGTGATAGCCGTGAGTGCCTTGCCAGCGGGTCTGTGTCGCCTCGTCCAGCAGCACGGTGTCGACCGGCCAGTCGGCGTAGTCTTCGGGCCGATCGGTCAGAATCCTGATGGCTGGACGCTCGCCGTTTTTGGCATGGGACAGCGCGGTCAGGATGCTGAACTTGGCTTCGCGTCGGTACACATCCTGATTGCCATAGACCAGGTAAAGCAGTTGGTGGCGAACTTTTCTGAGGGAAGGCACCAAGGGATCAATGCAATTCATTCGAAACTAAATCCTTGTCTTAACTACAGCACTGGTACTCAAACAGTACTTAGAACGGTGCCGGGCACTCGAAGCGCAGACGTTCGCCCGTTTGCGGATGGGTGAAGCTGAGCATGCTGGCGTGCAGGCACAGGCGTGGCCAGGCGGCCAGGGCTTGCTCATGTGCGTAGAGGCCATCACCGAGCAGCGGGTGACCGATGGACAGCATGTGTACGCGCAATTGGTGCGAGCGGCCGGTGATTGGCGTCAGTTCGACGCGACACCAGTCGCCGCAACGTTCCAAAACGCGCCAGAAGGTCAGCGCATGTTTGCCGAATTCGTGGTCGACCACATGACGCGGCTTGGTCGGCGGGTCGTAGCGCAGCGGCAGGTCGATGCTGCCACTGTCCAGTTCCGGTTGACCCCACGCCAACGCGGTGTAGGCCTTTTCGGTTTCGCGGTCGTGAAACTGGCGCGACAGTTCGCGATGGGTGTCGGCGTCACGGGCCAGCAGAATGATGCCGGACGTTTCCCAATCCAGGCGATGGACGATGCGCGCTTCCGGGTAGCCGTTTTCCTGCAGGCGGGTAATCAGGCAGTCCTTGTTGTCATCGGCGCGACCGGGCACCGAGAGCAGCAGGGTTGGCTTGTCGACCACCAGTACGGCGGCGTCCTGATGGATGATGCGGATGTTGGACAACGGCATTAAAACAGCCTCGTAACAAATGCCAACGGCGGTTCAGGGCCATTCCACTGTCGGAATGGCCCTGAACCGCCGTCGTTCCTGCTGGATCGACTCAGCGATCAGGCAGGGTGATGTTGAGTTCCAGAATCGAGCAACTGCCCTGGTTTTCCAGCGCTACATGCACGTCATCGGAGCCGATGTTGACGTACTTGCGGATCACTTCGACCAGCTCTTTCTGCAAGGCTGGCAAGTAGTCCGGCGTGCTGCGCTGGCCGCGCTCATGCGCCACGATGATCTGTAGACGCTCTTTCGCTACCGAGGCGGTACTTGGCTTTTTGTTGGCACGAAAGAAGTCAAAAAGGTTCATTACCTACCTCCAAAAAGTCGCTCGAAGAATCCCTTCTTCTCGACATCGAGGAAACGGTGGGCTTTTTCTTTGCCCAACAGGCGGTCGACGGTATCGCTATAGGCCTGACCGGCATCGCTCTGGTCGTCGAGAATCACCGGCACACCCTGGTTGGATGCCTTGAGCACCGCTTGGGATTCCGGGATCACGCCGAGCAGGGTGACCGAGAGGATTTCCTTGACGTCTTCGACGCCGAGCATTTCGCCCTTTTCAACTCGCTCCGGGTGATAGCGGGTAATGAGCAGGTGTTCCTTGATCGGGTCTTCGCCACGTTCGGCGCGTCGCGATTTGCTGGCCAGCAGGCCGAGCATGCGGTCCGAATCTCGTACCGAGGACACTTCCGGGTTGGTCACGACGATCGCTTCGTCGGCGAAGTACATCGCCAGGTGCGCGCCTTTCTCGATGCCCGCCGGGGAGTCGCAGACCACGAACTCGAATTGTTCCTTGAGCTCCATCAGGACTTTTTCCACGCCTTCGACAGTCAGCGCGTCTTTGTCGCGGGTCTGACTGGCGGCCAGTACGTAGAGGTTTTCCAGACGTTTGTCTTTGATCAGAGCCTGTTGCAGGTTGGCTTCGCCGTTGACCACGTTGACGAAGTCATACACCACGCGGCGCTCGCAACCCATGATCAGGTCAAGGTTACGCAAGCCCACGTCGAAGTCGACGATCACTGTTTTGTGGCCGCGCAGAGCGAGGCCGGTACCGATAGCGGCGCTGGTGGTGGTCTTACCCACACCACCCTTGCCGGATGTAACCACGAGAATCTTGGCCAAGGTGTTTCACCCCTAAGGAAGAAGGACTTTTTAGCCCCTGAAAAACATCTCTTGAAAACTACTGCAGTCGGACAGCCTTGGCTGGAATTCGGCTTTTGGCCTTTTTCCTACTTCGTTTGAGCCGTTTTCGCTACGTTTTAGAGATGCTTGGAAAATGCGGCAGTATCCGTTAAAGCCGAATGATGTTCAACACGTCGCCCGACAGGCTGACCTGGACGCCCGAGCCCCACATTGGATCGCGACGCAGGTCTTCGGAAACCTTGTAGTGGCCGGCGATGGAGATCAGTTCAGCGCTCAATTGCTGACAGAAAATCCGTGCCTTGGTGTCACCTTTGACGCCAGCCAGCGCACGACCGCGCATTGGGCCGTATACATGGATGTTGCCATCGGCCAGAAGTTCCGCCCCCGGACTGACGGAGGACACCACTACCAAATCGCCACCCTCGGCATATATCTGTTGGCCACCACGCACTGGCGTAGTGATGACGCGGGTCGGTTTGATGGTCGGCTCCGGCGGTTTTTCCGGTTTCTTTTTGACTTCGGCTTCAGTGGGTTCCAGCGGCCTTTCACGGGCGCCGGACGGCGGCAGTACCGGAATGTCGATGGCGATGGCAGCGGCGATGTCTTCGATGCGGCTGGCGCGAATCGCCAGGGTGCGCAGGCCATGCTGACGGCATACGCGCATCAGCCCCGGCAGATCGACCGCGCCTTCGCTCGGCGGCAGCTTGTCCAGTGCCAGAACCAGCGGTGCATTGCTGAAAAAATTCGGCGCCTGGGCGACTTTGGCGGCCAACTGCCGATCGAGGTTTTCGAGGTCGTTACGGGCCAGTTCCAGCACAGTGATGGCCAGCATGCTGCCCTTGAGCTGAAATACGGGATCTTGGTCTAACGGTTCGGTTTGGCTCATGTCGGCATACAACGGCTTGTCACTAAAAGTGCCGAGACTTATAACGAGAACGCCGACGAGCCGCAAGCCGGGTCGAACGATGTAGAATGCGCGGCCACTGTATTTACGGAAGCTTTAATGGATCGCCCGCGTTTTCGAACAGCATTTCTTTCTCCACGCTTCTGGCCGCTCTGGTGCGGTCTGGCGCTTTTGTGGCTGATCGTGCAATTGCCGTATCCGGCATTGCTGACCATCGGTCGAGTTCTGGGCGCGTTGATGTATCGCGTGGCGGGCGACCGGCGGCGTATCGCCAAGCGCAATCTTGAACTGTGCTTCCCGGAAAAATCCGCCGCCGAACGCAAGCGTCTGCTCAAGGAAAACTTCGCCTCCACCGGCATCGCCTTTTTTGAAATGGCGATGAGCTGGTGGTGGTCTCGTGAACGGCTGGCGAAACTGGCCCACGTCGAAGGCCTTGAGCATTTGCAAAAGGCTCATCGTGAGGGCAAGGGCGCGATCCTGATGGCCGCGCATTTCACCACGCTGGAAATCGGCGCGGCCTTGCTCGGCCAGCAGCACACCATCGATGGCATGTACCGCGAACACAAAAACCCGTTGTTCGACTTCGTTCAGCGTCGGGGCCGCGAGCGGCACAACCTCGATTCACTGGCGGTGGAGCGCGAGGACGTGCGCGGCATGCTCAAGCTGCTGCGCTCGGGTCGGGCGATCTGGTACGCACCGGATCAGGACTACGGTGCCAAACAGAGTATTTTTGTGCCGCTGTTCGGCATTCAAGCCGCGACCGTGACCGCGACCAGCAAATTTGCTCGATTGGGCAAAGCGCTGGTGGTGCCGTTCACGCAGGAACGTCTGGCGGACGGCAGCGGTTATCGGTTGGTGATCCACCCGCCACTCGAAGACTTCCCCGGCGAGACTGAAGAAGCCGACTGTATTCGTATCAACCAGTGGGTCGAGAGTGCGTTGCGTGCCTGCCCCGAGCAATATCTGTGGGCGCATCGTCGCTTCAAGAGCCGCCCACCGGGCGAGCCGAAGTTGTACGCCAAACGCGGTTGACCCCATTTCTTTAAACACCATGGAGCGTTGCGATGAGCCCAGCTGAACCGGTCACAGGTTTGATTCTTTCCGGCGGCGGGGCTCGGGCGGCGTATCAGGTGGGCGTGCTGGCGGCGATTGCCGAATTGCTGCCGTTGGGCGCTGACAATCCGTTTCCGGTGATCGTCGGCACCTCGGCCGGGGCGATCAACGCCGTCAGCCTGGCCAGCGGCGCCACCGACTTTCGTGCCGCTATCGAACGCCTGACGCTGTTCTGGCAAGGCTTTCGCAGCCATCGCGTGTTGCGCAGTGACTGGCCTGGCGTGATTCGTCAGGCCAGTCGTTTCGTCAGCCACAGTTTGCTCGGCATGGGGCGGCACCTGCCGGTGGCTTTGCTCAACAGTTCGCCACTGCGCGAGCTGCTCAATGAAAAGCTGCACATGCCTGGCATTGCCGAGTCCATCGCTCGCAAGCAATTGCATGCTGTTGCAGTCACTGCGTTCGGCTACGAGTCGGGGCAGGCGGTGACGTTCTATCAGGGCGGCGGCGCCATTGATGCTTGGTTACGGCATCGACGGATCGGTGTGCCGACGCAGTTGTCGGTGGACCACTTGCTCGCGAGTTCGGCCATCCCCTTGTTGTTCGCACCGGTGAAAATCGGCGAAGAGTATTTCGGTGATGGCGCGGTACGGCAGTCCGCGCCGATCAGCCCGGCGCTGCACCTGGGGGCGAGTCGGGTGCTGGTGGTCGGCGTCAGCGGAAACCCGCGCGGTGTCGACCCGCAGCAGCCGCTGGAACGCGCTTACACGGGGCTGCAACCGACGCTGGCACAGATCGGCGGCCACATGCTCAACAGCACGTTCATCGACAGCCTGGAAAGCGATATCGAGTTGCTTGAACGCTTGAACCAGTTCAGCCATCTGATGCCCGATGGCACGCCAAAGCGCGCCTTGGGCGTGGCGCCCGTGGAGGTGCTGGTGATTTCCCCCAGTCAGCCGATCGATGAGATCGCGGCGCGGCATCGGCAGGAGTTACCCGCGGCGTTACGCCTGTTCTTGCGCGGCCCGGGTGCGACCAAGACCAGCGGGGCGGGGGTAATGAGTTATCTGCTGTTCGAGGCGGGGTATTGCAGCGAGTTGATTGATCTGGGGCGGCGCGATGCGTTGGCCAAGCGCGAGGCGTTGTGCCGTTTTCTCGGGTTGCCCGTTTAACAACCAACGTTCACAGCCGTCGACAGTCGGGTAGGCAGATGAAGCCGTCCCGGGCGTTGAATCACCAGGACGGCTGACCGTCGATTTTACTCAGCCAGATGGATCAACTCTCTCGAACAATATAGAACAGCGTTTGTTGGTCCGAGACTTTCTGCATGCCGCCTGCCAGATAGACAACCTTGTTGTAATCAAGCATCCGTTGCCATTTCGACGTTTCCAAACGGGCCCTGAGTTTCGGATCATTTATTTCAGCAGCAGGACCGACTGTTCGAAGTAACTCTCCACCAATCGCCGGGAAGGGGAATCTCAATACGAATACGGTATCCAGGTCTTTGCGTTCGAAGAGCAAAGCGTCCTCCCTGAACATGCGACTGGTGCGATCTACCTCATAACCGTTACTTTCGAGAAGGTTGCTGAATATGGAGCGCAAGCTGGAGTCCTGCGAGATCAGGAATCGGCTGGCATCGAAATCGAGTCGGCTGAAGGGCTCGGCAGACGGCGATGGCAATAAAAGCTTGTGGCCTGGCAGATTGTTGCCGGGGGATGGCAGCAGGGCGCGCAACATCAGCAGCGGGTCGGCCAGCTCCGGTCTTCGTGCACGGACGGTGGACCTGTTTTGCCAGTGATAAAGCGTGTCGAACAGAATGGTCAACCCATCGCCGTTGATGGTTTCAGACTGGTTCGCCTGATTGAACACGGCTTTGGCGATGGCGTTCGACGAATCACTCGACAAATACCGCATGGATTTGCCGACGTACTCGTTCAGCGAGACAGCAAACGGGTTTTGCTCCAGCACAGCCCATGCGCCAGCGGATTTGATGACCCACTTTGGTTGCAGTGATGGATCGGTTTTCAACATCTGCTCGAAGGCGTCGTAACGGCCGGGCGTGAAGAGGGGGTTCTGCAGGTACACAAGAACGGTATCGTCCTGAATCCGTTGCGGCACGATCACGTAGTGCAGGCCGTCTATTTCTATCGATTCACTGCCCTCGGGTTTGCTGGATTTGCCCCAGCTTTTCCAGACTCCGGCGGTGGGTTGCGTGCCCGTTAAGCGCGCCGTCGATGGCCCGACAAGTGGTGGTTGATCAGCGTCTGTCAAACGTTGGCGTTTGCTTGATCCCGGCAGTTGATCGTCGTTCGTTTTTATCCGCCAGCGTTTGGTTCCGGCAATAGGCTCAACCCGCGCGCCCAGCACGTTGCGGTCATGAGCAGCGGCTTGCTGATAACCGCCCTCCGAGTGTTTGCGTACCAGGAAAGTCGTCCCATCCTCCATGTCCACGTAGGATGCCCGGCGTTTGGTGTCGTAACGAATACCGTCCGGGCTCTCTTGCGCGCTGCTCAGGCTGGCGGCCTGCCTGGGGGAAAGGGGCGTTGGCGATCCTCCTGCTGTCTCGACGTTCGCCACAACATGCATGGCCGCAGAGGACGCTTCGGGGCGCCAGTAAGGCTGTCCTTCTACCTGGTTGATGAGTGGGCCCTGTTCGCCCAGTTGCTCTGGCCAATGCAAGCGGTAGCGGCCATCGGCTTGGCGTTCGGCGCGAAAATAGCCTTCGTTGGCGACGTGGGCATAGGTATTGCCCTCTGGACTTTCGAACAGCCCACTTTCGCCGCCGAGGGGGCGTAACTGGTCGATATTGTCAGCCGGCCAGGTAATTGCCTCCATGTTGGCTTGCAGCAACTCGGCAAAGGGGGACGGGTCGCTCACAATGACTGCTGGCGCAAGTTCGTTTGGGATTTGTGGGGTGTCTCGGGCATGAGATTCAAGTACATGACCCACTGATGTTGTCGGGTCGGAGCCGGCGATATGAGGAAGGTGGCCCACAGCCTCGTGAGGGAGCGTTTTCGGACTTGTCAGGTGTGTGTCGGTTGCAGGGGAGGAGGAGATTTTTTTCGGGGGTTTGGCCATATCGGATTTCTCTTCAACATGAGAGCTAAAGCGTTGTTGGAGAACGACGCAAGTGAACGCAGAGTCGACAGTCATCTCTTTTTGACAATCAACCGTTCGGACTCTGCGAGGGGGCATATGCTGGATAATCCGACGCCGTCTTGTGCGGTATATATGTATCGCGATCAAGGCAGTAAACGTTTCTTTCGTGTTTTTTAACGGCCTCGAATCCAGCGCTGCGTTTATCAAGTTGAAATAGCAGCGGATTATTTATGCGACGGGTACTTGCGAAAGTTGATCTGAAACCGATAGAACCGGAGCGGTTGGTTTATGATCGCATCGAGCGGAAATCACCAGATCTGACCTGTTAATGGTGCTGGCTGTCGAAGGTCTGCTGAACCAGTGGCGTCCTGGAAAGCTGTAGAACACACGTTTGTCCGGGTGGTTGTACAACTGGGCATGAAGGACTGGAAGTTCATGGTCTCCAAGCAATGCTTGACTGTCGGGCAGCGTGGCGGGGTAAGCCGGTGGCTCGACAAAATAACGAGCATCAATGCCGGAGACTGCAATTTGGTCGAAGGAAAGATCGACTGTCCGGATGATGCCTTCTTCGGTCGTCACGTACACCCTGTCGATAATGTCCGCGCTGTCTTCATAGACGGGCAGATGAACAGTGCAACTTCCGATGTACAGTTTGTTGTTGGTCAGTTTTATCTCAATAGTGCCCAGCGCTGTAGCATCGATATACCAGGTGGAAGAGTGCGACAATCTCACACGGGCGCTGGCGAGACCGCCTGGCGTCGAAATCTTGATGGTCATGTTGGCTACCAGATGAAGGAAGTACGTACCGCCTTCACCTTCCAGGCTCTCCATCGCCGTTTGCGCGGGATGAGATGAAAATTTGGCGCAGGCCCTCCCTGAGCTCAGTTTATAAGGTTCGTTTTCAGGAAGTTCAAACGGGTATTTGCCTCGTCGGTACCGCAGCGGCAACTGAATGAGATGTTTCCAGCGCATGAATTCAGATGTTTTATAGTCCGAAGGTTCTTCTGTTGTGGTGAGTCCGGCATTGGCCATCAGGCCGTCGTTGAAAATAAACAAGTATTGTTGGTTGGGGTGTTCGCGCATGTGTTGCAAGGCGAACCCCATGTCTGCCGACAGTTTGAAGCTCGAAAAATTTCGAAGTGTTAGTGTTTTTTCATCGAATGTATAGATCAAGTCACATTGAATGTCGATCTCGCTTTCTTGACTCACAAAGGCACCGTAGGATACTTCTACTTTTGTCAGTTCGGTGCTCGCGTAATCCAGATAAAGCTTGATGGCTTCTTTGGGGCGTTTTACCGAGCGGAAGATGATGTTTTTATCGGTGCGTGGGAGGTAATAACCGGTGAATCTCTGGTGCTCGATAAAGCAATCGGGGGTGTAAAGAATAGTCGGTTCTATGGGGCTTCCTTGGCGGGTGATCACCGCTTTGACGTATTCGCGTTTAGAGTAGGTTATCGTTTCAGGGAGATCCGGGGTCAGGTGATAGCCGTCCTTGGTAACGAATGTCAGTGTCTTGTTTTTTAACTGACGTTTATTCGCTACTTCTTCATAAACGTCGTGTATGACTACACGGGTTTTCGGCGAATCGTCCATATCAAAATTCAACGTGACCCACAGAGAGTTATCGGCTCTCACCTCGAAACCATCTATCAGGTCCTTTCGGCAGCCCAGTTCAATAATGCTGTTCTCTTTACCGTCTTCGGTGATGGATAGTTGCCCGGGAACATGGGCAACGAAATATTCATCTGCGCCGGCATCACCCCAGGCTTCTGCACCCGAGGCCAGCAGTTGGATGATGTCGTTTCCTGCCCCCGCTCTGACGATGTCGGCGCCATGGGCCTTGATGACGTTGCGCTCCGGGGTTCCGGTCACGGTGCTGGACGCATGCGCTACGGTTTCGACATTTTCGATGCTCTCGACAACGCCGAGCGGGATACGGTTGTTCCCGCTTTCTGTAGCTGAGTCTGCAGTGATCGCATGGACCGTACCGGCCGGCAAGTCGACGTCATATCCGGCCTGTGGCTGCTTCTGGTGATGGTTTTTCAAATCAATCCTGCCCAGGATCAACGAGTCGTCGCCTGCCCCGCCCTTCAACGTCCAGCGATCAGAAAGTTCTAGAGTTGCCTGATGATTGATTTTTGCGCCCTGGAAGACGAAGAAGTCATCCTTCTCGCCGCCTGTCAGTTGTTTGTTTCCAGCGCCGTAGTAGAAAGCGTTCGGCTTCTTTTCTACCCCTTCAATGGAGTCATCACCACCGCCAATGAACCACAGGATGCTCTTTTCTGCTCCTGCTATACCCAGTTCAGCACCGGGCGTTTCGGCTGTCACCCCGTTTCGGCCGTCAATGATGTCGTTGCCGTCCTTTATTTTTGGCTTCATGACGGTATGCCGTTCCCACTTTCTGGTTAACCAGTGATGACGGCCTTCCAGGGTTGGTTCCAGTTCCACGTCGAAACTACCGTTAACGACGGCTTCGGTGGTGTCCTTCAATTGGACGTCGAGCAATGCCCTGGCCGTTTGCTTCAATTGTTTTGCGTGGTCGATCTTGGCTTTGGCGCTGAGAAAACGATTATGGACATCTTCGTCCGGATCCATGAAGCAGAATGCAAACCAGCCTGTGCGCCAGCGTTCTTCGACAGTGAGTTCGATGTAGTCATCGATGTCATCAACTATCCGTACAGCGGCATAGACCTGTGAGCCGAAAGCCATCAATGCTCCGGCAGCAAGGCCCACGGGACCTGCGGCCGAGAAACCGGCCATGGCTGCAGAGCCAAGGATGATCGTCATCGCCCCGCTGGCGACACTCAGGCCACCACTGACATAGAGATCCATCGCTGCCTTGCCAGTGGCATTTTCCGCTGCGATGAATGATCTGACGGCCGTGGTAATGTCGAACGGCAGGGTCAGTGCTCCTCCGACCAAACCACCGGAGCGGCTCAATCTGATTGCGGTACGAGTCTTGGCAAAATCCTTGAAGGCATTCTGGCCAGCCTTGAGCATTCTCGTGGCTTCTTGAGTAATTGTTACGTCGGTGATGATAGAGCCAACTTCTGCGAGAAGGCCGGCACCGTTGATTTTAAGTTCAGTAGAATCGTGGGCTTTGTACGCGTAGTACAAACCGCGAATTCCCATGAATATTCCGAATGCTTGAATGCCGACGCTAGAACCGAGCGTGAAATTGCTCCACGCCTTCGATATCCAATGAGGCGGATTTTTCGGTAAGTTGGCGTGCCGTAGATCCAGTTTGTGTGCTGAATTCAATAGCTTCTCTAATTTGCTGCGAAGTTTTCCTGCGTCATCAGTACGGTCGGTGTCCTCTCTGATCAATCGCGCAGAAGTGATCGGTCGCCGACTGGCCATTTCGAACAGCAGATCTGGCAACAAGTAACTGTCCCGGCCGGTTGCCGATTTCATAATGCTTTCTATATCGTTTAAACTGAACTGTAACGAGTTGATGAAAGATCGCTTCGGTACGCGGAAGAATGTGTTTGTTCCATTTAAAGGCTGGCCGTCAATACGTGCGCCCAATACTGCGAGGGATACTCGTGTTACGGATATAGGGCCGATTTCAATTGGGCCAAAGATACGGTCGTTTATTTTAAGTTGGCTTGTTTTTTCGCTGCTTTGCGCATTTTTCCCGTTAGCTGTCTCACTGTTCAGATCAAGAGTCGAATCAGTGTGTTGATTGGGGCCCAAAGGTTCCAGTTCGGTTATGATAACCGCGTCATGATGTATCGAGGCGTCTTGGAAGGGGGTGGCCATTTGAATATCCTTATTCGAGTGGTCTTTATTGTGAGCATCGGGTGGCATGTTAGTGTTGGGTTTTTACTTCTGTATATCTTTGGTTTGTTGCCATGTATTGCACATGCACAGAAGTTATTGTTGATGTTTTAGTTTGCCATTTTCAGGTTCGAGTGGGTGCAACCGGCCTTGACATTATTAAACCGGCTTTAGGGCCGGTCTGGTTTTGTTTGAACGCTGTATTGTCTTGGCGGGTATCATCGCGGGCGAACTCCCACAGGTTTTGTGAACGGCACGGATCACTGTGGGAGCTTGTTCGCGAAGGCGCCCCTGAGGACGCCGCGGGATCAGAAGTGGAACTTCACCAGGAAGCTGGTCACGTTCTGATTGGTGGTGAACGCACGGGTGTCGTCAATCCCGTACTTGTCTTTCCAGTAGTCGTACTCGACACCCACATACAACTGCTTCTCGCCGAAATTCAGCGCCTTGCCCAAGTCATATTTGACCTGAGGGTTGAAGTGCAGGTTGGCGTGGTATTCGCCACGGTGGTTGACATCGTTGTCGACCACCCAGTCCATGAAACCGTCGATCAGAATATTCGAATCGCCGACCGGGATGGTGTAAGACCAGACCGGCGTGATCTGCCAGACGTTGTCGCCCGGACGCGAACCTTCGGTGTGGCGCTGGTAGAAGTTCAACTGAAAGTAGTCGAAGCCCGGGATCGCCAGGTCAAAGCCAGGACCGATCAGATACGACTCGACGTCGCCTTCACCGAATTCATAAGTCATTGCCAACAGCACGTCTTTGACCGGGCCGAACTCGATTTTCTGGTCGAGAATCTTGCCAAGCGACAGGCGCGGGCTGAATTCGCCATAGTAGGTGTTGTTGCCGACACCGCCGTCTGGTTTGCCGTTATAGAAGATCTTGTCGACGAACAGGAAGTTGTCCCCATACTTCCAGCCGTCGGCGTGCTCGAAGGTCACGGTCTGCTGAATGGCAGGGTTGACCTTGAAGTCCTTGCCGTAGAGGTAGGTCAGGCTGTTGTTTTGCCACTGCAGCAGACCATCGGCCATGGCCTGGCCCCCGGCCAGCATGGATCCCGCGAGTATCAGGCTGGTGCACATACGTTTCATTCGGTTGCTCCCAAAGTAGGTGTTCCACGTTTATTTTTTTAAGATCGGCGCTCTGGTGTGGCGCCTTTTTTCTTCGTTGCAAAAGTCATCCAAACGGTCAGCTTTCATGCTGTTAGCAAAAGCTGAGCCAAGGCTTTCAAAAAGCAAAAAAACGCCCTTTCGTCTGCTGAAAAACAGTCGATTGAGTGTGTTTTCGGGATGCCTCGGCACTGACCGGGGCCGGGATAAGTTGGCTTTTGGGTCAGAAATTAAATCCGGGCTTTTTTTTAGACCGAATTCAAGAGGCCGCGGAGAATACTGACTCCTCGGCCAGCTCTCAAGTGCCCCGCAACAGAGCACTGGCAACAGGTATGGGGCACGGTTGCGGGTCATCTTAAAAGTGCACCTTCGCCGTACTCGTAGGTCATCGCCAGCAGGAACTCGATCTTCTGGCCGAAGTTCTTGCCGTACAAGTCGCTCAGGCTGTTGGTCTGCCACAGCCGTAAATCGCCGGCCATGGCTTGGGAGGCGGCGAGCAGGTCGCCACTCAATAGCGAGTTCGATTGCGTGGGAATCATCGGGTGCTCCCTCTTGTTTTTATTGTTTGAGGCGGGGGTGCTGTTAGTGCTGGTGTGCGTGGCAGTCGTTGATCACTGCGCGCTCTTTGCCGCCGAGGATGTTGAACAACAAGTTCAGCGTCAGTGCGCTGAGGGTTGCCATGGCGATACCGCTATGGGTGATCGGACTCATCCACATCGGCAGATGTGCGAAGAACTCCGGACGGACCACCGGGATCAGCCCCATGCCGATGCTCACCGCCACCAGCAACTGATTGCGACGGTCACCGATGTCGGCTTCTTGCAGAATCTTGATGCCGGTCGCCGCGACCATGCCGAACATCGCAATTGCCGCACCGCCGAGCACGGCCGGTGGAATCGACGCCACGAGGAACGCCGCTTTGGGCAGCAGGCTGAGAACGATCAGCAAGCCACCCGCAACGATCGTCACCGAGCGGCAGCGCACGCCCGTCATCTGTACCAGGCCGATGTTCTGCGCAAAGGAGGAGTGGGTGAAGGTGTTGAAGAACCCGGCGAAAAACGACGCCGCCGCGTCACACATCAAACCGCGACGCAGCATGCGCGGGCAGACGTCCTGGTCGGTGATCTTGCCCAGTGCCAAAAACATTCCGGTGGACTCGACGAAGATGATCACCACGACCAGGCACATCGAAAGGATCGGCGCGAGTTCGAATTTCGGCATGCCGAAATGCAGCGGGGTGACGAACTGAACCCATGGCGCGTTGGCCATGCCGCTCAGGTCGACCATGCCGATGGCGCCGCACAACACGTAGCCGAAGCACATGCCGATCAACACGGAAATATTCACCCAGAAGCCACGCATGAAACGGTGGATCAGCAAAATGGTGCCCAGCACCAGTGCGGCGATGGCCAGATAAATCGGTGAACCGAATTGCGCAGCAGCGGCACCGCCACCGGCCCAATTCACGGCCACGGGAAACAACGACAAACCGATCGAGGTGATGACCGTGCCGGTCACCAGCGGCGGGAAGAAGCGTACGACCTTGGACATGAACGGCGCGATGATCATGCCGAAGAATCCAGCGGCGATGGTTGCACCGAAGATCCCTTGCAGACCGATACCGGGCATGCCGGCCATGGCGACCATGCTGCCGACAGCGGCAAAACTGGCGCCCATCATCACGGGCATGCGGATGCCCATCGGGCCGATGCCGAGCGACTGCACGATGGTGGCGATGCCGGCGACCAGCAGGTCGGCGTTGATCAGGAAGGCGATTTCTTCACGACTCAGGCCAGCGGCCTGTCCGATGATCAGCGGCACCGCGATGGCGCCACCGTACATCAGCAGAACGTGTTGCAAACCGACCAGGATCAGTTGCAAAAAGGGCAAACGCTGAATGGCGGGTGCGTCGGGGATGCGCGCTTTGGACAGCTCGGACATGCAACACCTCGGATCTTTTTTATTCTTGTGATTGAACAGCTGTCGGGTTGCTCACAGCGGTTTCTTTGCATCAGGTAAACCTGTGGGAGCGGGCTTGCTCGCGAAGGGGCCATACCATTCAACATCACGTTGACTGCCCCGACGCTTTCGCGAGCAAGCCAGCTCCCACAGGGCTAAAGGGTGTCCTGGTGGGAACGAGCCTGCTCGCGAAATTTTAAGGGCTTAGTTGGTCTGGGCTCCCTGCGCGATCCATGCACCGATCAGGTCACGTTCCTGCTGGGTCATCTGTGTGATGTTGCCCAGTGGCATGATCTGTGTGGTGATGGCTTGCGCTTGGATCCGCGCCGCGTTCTGGCGGATCTGCTCGGGGGTGTCGAACATCACACCCGCTGGCGCTGCGCTGAACAACGGGCTGGTTGGTTTGGCCGAATGGCAGACCGCGCAACGTTCCTGGATCACGTTGTGCACCTTGTCGAACGCAGGACCTGCGTTGGACGCTTGCGCCGGTGCAGCAGGTGCAGCAGGTGCAGCAGGTGCAGCAGGTGCAGCAGGTGCAGCCGGAGCTGCAGGTGCCGCCGCTTCAGCCGGTTTCGCGCCACCACCCAGCGCCGTTTCCGGCAGCGGCTGGTATTCGATTTTCGCAGGCGCCTTGGCCACGTCCGGGCTGGTCATCGGTGCAGGGCCGGTGACGTAAGCCAGGCTGATCATGCCCACCGCTGCCACCGGCAGTGTCCAGGCAAACTTGTGGCTGTCGTGACGGGTGTTGAAGTAGTGACGCACCAACACTGCCAACACGGCGATCCCGGCCAGGATCAACCAGTTGTACTGGCTGCCATAAGTGCTCGGGAAGTGGTTGCTGATCATGATGAACAGCACCGGCAGGGTGAAGTAGTTGTTGTGACGCGAACGCAGCAAGCCTTTGGCGGGCAGCGCCGGGTCCGGGGTGCGGTTCTCGGCAATCGCGGCGACCAGTGCGCGCTGCGCCGGCATGATGATACGGAACACGTTACCGACCATGATGGTGCCGATGATCGCGCCGACGTGCAGGTAAGCACCACGACCGCTGAATACTTTGCTGAAGCCATACGCCGCGCCGATGATCAGCACGAACAGAATGAAACCGAGCAGAGCAGGGCGTTTGCCCAGGGCCGAGTCGCACAGGAAGGAGTAGATGAACCAGCCCAGGAACAGCGAGCCAATACCGATGGCCACGCCTTCAGGGCCGCTCAGCGTGCTGCCCGGAGCCAGCAGATAGAGCGTCGGGTTGGAGTAGAACACCACGCACAGCAGCGCGATACCCGACATCCAGGTGAAGTAGGCTTCCCATTTGAACCAGTGCAGGTTTTCCGGCATTGCCGGTGGGGCCAGTTTGTATTTTTCCAGGTGATAGATACCGCCGCCGTGGATCGCCCACAGGTCACCGGCCAGACCGGTTTTCGGGTTGACGCGGTTGAGGTTGTTCTCCAGCCAGACGAAGTAGAACGACGCGCCGATCCAGGCCACGCCAGTAATCATGTGAACCCAGCGCACGCTCAGGTTCAGCCATTCCAACAGATGTGCTTCCACAGTCTTTACCTCTCGCCTGTCACTCTTGTTGTCGAGTGATCAGACCTTCTCTTATTGGTGGGGGGCGAGGATCAAACGCTCATCCTCTTTGAAAAAATGCTCATCGCAGTTATTGCCTGTGCCACTGCGATCAACCACCAGGAAGTCATCCCGCTTTTCGATCGTCAGCACCGGGTGGTGCCAGACGCCGCGATGGTAATTAATGCCCTGCCTGCCGTTGGTGACGAAGGCGCGGACCAAGCCTGATACAGGTTCATCGCCAAGTGGCGCGACCACGATCAGAAAGGGGTTGCCGAGCAGCGGAATGAAAGCCTGGCTGCCCAGCGGATGGCGTTCCAGCATGCAAACGGTCAGCGGCATGTCCTGCGCGTCGGCGCGGAAGATGCTGATGATCGCGTTGTCCTCAGGCTGGGCGGTTTCGACCGTCGCCAGTTTGTGGAAGCGCATGGTCGAACCGTTGTTGATCATGAAGTGATCGCTGCCGTCGGTTTCGATCACGTCACCGAAAGGGGCGAAGGCTTCTTTGGTCAGCGGTTCAATCGTCAGTGTGCGCATGCTGTTCTTCTTATCCGAATACTATGTTGACTGTTCTGACGCCTTTGCGAGCAGGCTCGCTCCCACATTTGGAATGCAATCCCCTGTGGGAGCGAGCGTGCTCGCGAATGGCTTCACTGCTTACTTAGCGACCTTGCCCAGTACGCGCAGGCGACTCACACCACCATCAGGGAACACGTTCAGACGAATGTGAGTGATCGGGCCCAGTGCCTTGATCTGCTCGGCGAAGGTGTGTTCGGCGTGCATTTCCAGCTTCTGGCTTGGCAGCAGTTCGCGCCAGAACAGCGACTGGGTTTCGATCTGGCTGTCGGTGCCGCCTTTCACGAATGCGCCCTGGATCGAGCAGGTGTCCGGGTAGTTGCCCTTGAAGTGCAGGGTGTCGACGATGATTTTTTCGATCTCGCCCGGGTGACCCAGCGCAACGATGACCCAGTCATTGCCCGGAGTACGACGACGTGCAGTTTCCCAGCCGTCGCCCATGTTGATGCCACGGCCCGGGTTGAGGATGTTGCTCATGCGGCCGAAGTGTTCATCGGAGCAGGCGAGGGCGCGGCCACCGTTGAGGGCTGCAGCAAGGTCGACTTGCTCGTTGTCGCCAACAGCAGACCAGTCGCGGAACGGCACGCCATACACGCGTAGACGGGCTACGCCGCCGTCCGGGTAGATGTTGAAGCGCAGGTGGCTGAACGCTTGGTCGTGGCTGATTTCGTGGTAGTGGTGGCTGTTGCCCTGCAGCTCGACGGCCGACAGCACTTCGGTCCACTGGGTGTTTTCGTCAGGCTCGCCCGAGGCCAGGAAGCACGCTTCCAGCGAGGCCGATGGCGGGAAGTTGCCGGTGAAGAATGAAGTGTCGATGTCCACGCCTTTGATCGAGCCCGGTACGCCCAAACGAATCACCGCGCTGTCGTAGCCTTCAAAGCGCTTGCGACGCGATTCCCAGCCGTCCATCCACTTGCCGTTGTCATCGAACACGCCCTCCTTCCACACGGCCGGGGTCGGTTGGAACAGACGATTGGCGTCTGCGAACCAGTCATCGGTGACCGAGATGATTTTGGTGCCCAGACGGGCATCGGCCAGGTTGACGAACTTCTCGAAAGGTACGGCGTAAGCTTTCATTCTTCTTGTCTGCCTTTAATAAGTTGGCTGGGGATGCTTGCGAGGCCCTGGGCATTCTCCGCGTCTGACATGCTCGGGCCAGGCTTGCTAAAGAGTCAGTAAACGGAACAGGGCTATCTTGTTGATCTGCGCCAGCGCGCATTTGAATTCGGTGTCGACCGAGTTGTGAATGCGCGTTTCGAACGCTGCGAGGATCTGATGCCGGTTGCTGCCTTTTACCGCCATGATGAAGGGAAACTTGAACTTGGCTTTGTAGGCGTCGTTCAGCTCGGTGAAGCGCTGGAACTCTTCGGCCGTGCATTGGTGAATCCCCGCGCCCGACTGTTCTTCAGTACTGGCCGCGGTCAACTGGCCCTGAACGGCAGCTTTGCCGGCCAGGTCCGGGTGAGCGTTGATCAGTGCCAGTTGGCTGGCATGATCGGCGCTCAACAGGATGTCGCTCATGCGCTGGTGCAGGGTTTCGATCTCGTCGATCGAAGCGTCCGCGCCCAGGTCATAGGCCTTCTCGGCCACCCATGGCGAATGTTCGTAGATGTCGGCGAAGGCTTTGACGAAGGCGTCGCGGCTCAGGGTCGACGGTTGCAGGGTTTGAAAGCGGCTCATTGGGCGGCCTCTTGGTACGGGTGGGTTTCGTGCCAGTGACGTGCGATGTCGACGCGGCGGCTGAACCACACCTGTTCATGACTTTTGGCGTATTCGATAAAGCGTTTGAGCGATGCGAGGCGACCCGGACGGCCGATCAGACGGCAGTGCAGACCGATCGAGAGCATCTTCGGTGCTTCGGCGCCTTCGGCGTACAGCACATCGAACGCGTCTTTGAGGTATTCGAAGAAATCGTCACCCTTGTTGAAACCCTGCACTTGGGTGAAGCGCATGTCGTTGGTGTCGAGGGTGTACGGGATCACCAGATGCGGCTTGCCGGTCGGGTTGTTCGGTTCCCAGTAAGGCAGGTCGTCGTCGTAGGTGTCGCAGTCGTAGAGGAAACCACCTTCTTCCATCACCAGGCGACGGGTGTTCGGGCCGGTGCGACCGGTGTACCAACCCAGTGGGCGTTCGCCGGTGATTTCGGTGAGGACGCGGATCGCTTCGAGCATGTGCTCGCGTTCCTGCGCTTCATCCATGTACTGGTAGTCGATCCAGCGATAGCCGTGGCTGCAGATCTCGTGGCCGGCATCGACCATCGCACGGATCACATCCGGATGGCGCTGGGCGGCCATGGCAACGGCGAAGATGGTCAGCGGAATGTCGAATGCCTTGAACAGCTTGAGGATCCGCCAGACGCCGGCGCGGCTGCCATACTCGTAAAGCGATTCCATGCTCATGTTGCGCGCGCCTTGCAGCGGCTGAGCGGCAACCATTTCAGACAGGAAGGCTTCGGATTCTTTGTCGCCGTGCAGAATGTTGCGCTCGCCGCCTTCTTCGTAATTGAGTACGAACGACAGGGCGATGCGGGCATTGCCCGGCCAGTGTGGGTGAGGAGGGTTACTGCCGTAACCGATCAGGTCGCGTGGGTAGTCAGCGCTCACTGCAGTCTTCCTTCTTATTCGTTGACAGAGTTGTGTGGCGGCCTGGCAGGCTGGCGTCACAGCGATGGGCTGATTGTATACAACTTTATTCTCAATTTGTAAGCCTGATTTTTTGCATTTTTCACCGACTGTCATCTTTTACGGCCAATGGCGTGAGCCTGCAAGAAACCTGCCTGGTCAGTCAGCTAATGGATCGCAGGCTCAATAGATAAGTGCGTAGGGGGCAGATCCTGGGCAAACGCCCGAGTGTCGGGGGTGAAGTGAAAAATGTCGTTTTTATTGTGTACAATTTTTTTGAAAAGTGTCTTAATCAGTCGCTCGCCGCAACTTTTCGTGCTCCGAATCGGTGCGGTCTCCTTTTCACCTGACTTCGGGAGGCGCGAAGTCTGACTGCTCTTTGCGGCCAGGCGCGCAGAATCAATGGGACGTTTGACAACTCACGTATTGGACGCTGCACACGGTTGCCCGGGCAGCTCGATCAAGGTCGAGCTCTACCGCGTTGAAGGTTCGCACCTGGAATTGGTCGCCAGTGCACTCACCAACAGCGATGGCCGGGTTGATGCGCCGCTGCTGCAAGGCGATGACTATCGTAGCGGGGTTTATCAGGTCCAGTTCCATGCGGGCGACTACTACCGCGCCCTTGGCGTTCAGTTGCCTGAGCCGGCATTTCTGGACGTGGTCGTGCTGCGCTTCGGCATCTCAGCCGAGCAGGATCACTACCATGTGCCATTGTTGATTTCGCCTTACAGCTATTCCACCTATCGGGGCAGCTGACCCCCAAGCAGCTGCCTCTACCGGGAAGCGACTGCGCATATAGCTTCTTTGGTCTTTTGCCCGCTCACACTGCGGGCTTTTTTTCGCCAGGTGAGTGCAATCGTACCGCTCACCTGACAGCACCCTTTGAGATATTCTGAATGTTCTCCCAGCGACGCGCCGGAAGAACATCAGTATCAATGATCAGGCAGTGAAATCTTGAATAGATCTGGAGTCTGATGGGGGCATTGATTAAATACTTTCAGGTCGGAGTAACTTATTTTTTGAGACTTATTGCTGTCTAGAATCCACTTGCGCTCCGGTATGTTGAATTTTAGTTTTCCGGTACTGCCATCATTCATTGCAATGTGCTTGACCGGGAGTTCGCGTTGTTTAATGGCAGAAAGTTCCTTGGGAAGCTCGGTTTCAGCATCGACTGGTGGCACAAAAAAACGAGCGTCCAGACCGATAATGGAAAAATTTTCAAAAATGAGATTGACGGTATAAATGACGCCCATTGGCGCAATCACGAGGATTTCGTCAATAAGGTCTTCGGGATGCGAATATTGAGGTACATGAATCGTAGTCGTTCCAATATACAGTTTGTTATTTGCCAGGCTGATTGTGAATTCGCTGAGTTCAGTGGCATCAAGTTCCCAGGTCGTCGAGTTTCTCAACCTGTCTTTGGCGTTGGCCAGCCCGCCGGGAGTCGAAACTCGTAAAACTCTATTGTCAGACAGATGAAGAATATGGACGCCTCCCGCACCCTCTATGTTGTCGATGGCTATCTGTTCGCTCACAGGTAGTACCGTGGCGCAACGAACCAAACGGTCCACCTCCAGCGTCTCGGTTTCGGGAAGTTCAAAAACTGCATCGTCTTTCATTCGTAACGGAAAACGGTAGTCGTGGCTGGTAAGCGTATTTCCGCTGACGCTATGCTTATAGTGTTTCGGTGGGATGGCGTATTGTTTCTCAAGGTTAAGGGTGTGGGCTTTTTCATCCCTGAACACCAGCATGTATCCATGAATGGACACTTTTTCCATGGCTTGTTTGAGTGCGGCGTCGAGTGTGGTTTCCGTATATTGTCCAAATCCGGAAATCTGCAGCAGATTTTTTCCAAAGTAAAACAGGAAATCACATGAAACGTTGACTTTGTTTTTGTCGGCTGCCTTGTTCATCTCTATGGATGGTGTTGTCGCAAATGCCACATGGGCGCTCGTCAATTCGGAACTGTCATAGTCGAGGAATATACGAGTGCCGTAATAAGAGCTGGGGTTGCGTTCGGTTACGAATTGAGTGTGTGAGTTAAAACGCTGAACGTAATAGTGTGTGTTGCGGTCGGTAGGAACACTGCACAGGGATTTGTGGAGGATGACCGTGTTCTCCGGGCGGCCGGCTTTGATGATTTCGGCTTTGATTTCAATGGGGTTGTAGTGTTCTATTGTTTCAGGAAGGTCAGGCTTCAGATAATAACCATCCCTGGTAATAATGGTCAGTTTGTTGTTTTTCAGGGCTCGATGTTCGCCAGACTCTTTGTAAACGTCATCGATGCATACCTTGTAGCGGCGCCCATAATGAAAATCGAACTTTAATATGATAATGAGACGGTGCCTGCGCAATTCCCATTTCTCAATATGATCCATTCTCCAGCCCAGCGAGATAATACTTTCCTCAACACCATCTTCTGTAATGCCTACTGAGCCCTCCGCCAGCGCCACATAATAAAAATCCGCTCCGGATTGGCCGAATGCGGACCCACCACCCTGCAGGTAAATTTGGTCATTACCCGCACCGGCGTAGATTTTGTCATTGCCTCTGGACTTGATTACATTGGATTCATCCGTGCCAGTGACAATACTCGTTCCGCCTGGCAGGGTTTCCACATTTTCAATACTGTCGAGTTGTGCTTTCAAGGAATATTTTTTTGAGCCTTCAATCCACGGTTCCGGACCGGGTGTGAAGACCCGCAAGGTGCCCGCCGACAGGTCGACATCGATGCCCCGACCGGATGTACGAAACAACTGTTCGCCCTCAAGAATCAACGTGTCGCTGCCTGCACCACCCTTAAGTGTGGAAAACTCAGCACTTTCGATATTGCTTTCGAGCACTTGAGCCGCATTCTCGGCGACGAATTTGTCATCTTTATCACCCCCTGTCAGATTCTTTGTCCCCGATCCGTAACAAAAGTTATTGGGTTTTTTTTCGACCCCGATAATCGTGTCGTCTCCCTCACCCATCAGCCAGATAACACCTTTATTTTCCCCTGGGGAGCCGAGTACTGCGCCGGGCGTTTGCGCGGTGACGCCGTTTCGTGCATCAATCGTATCGGCCAGACCCACTACTTCAGGTACGTAGACGATCGGCATGATATCCAGCCCCCATTTTCTTGCTTGCACTCTTCTTTTCTTCAGTCTGTCTTCGTAGTTGCCATGTACGATGGCCTCAGTGGTGTCCTTATGTGTCTGGTCAAGCATGTTTCTGGCTGCCGTATGCAACCGCTTGGCAGTTTCGATTTTTGCTTTGGCAAGTTCGTAGCGATTCTTGATGTCTTGATCGATTTCCATCAACGGCACAAACGAGAACCATCCGGTACGCAAGCGCTCCTCAGCGGTCAGCTCAATGTAGTCGTCGATTTCGTCAACCACACGAACTGCCCCGTAGATTTGTGAGCCGATGGCCATGAATAGACCACATGCAAGGCCGACGGGGCCTGCGGCAGAGAAGCCGGCCATGGCGGCGGCCCCCAGAATGACGGTCATGGCAGCACTGGCAACATTCAAACCTCCGCTGACGTAATGATCCATGGCTTCTTTGCCGGTTTTATTGCTGGCGGCATTGAACTCTTTGACTGCGCTATAGATATCGAACGGTAACGTCAGCGCTCCCCCAGCAAGCCCGCCTGAGCGGCTCAATCTGATTCCGGATCTGGTTTTGACGAAGTCCTTCATCGCACCATTGCCAGCCTCAAGCATGCGCTGCCAGGCTTTGGTGAGGGCAATGTCCGTGACAATCGACCCGACTTCCACCCCGACACCGACACTGTTGAAAATGATTTCATCCTTCTCATTCTTCTGGACGGCATCGTAAATACCCCGAATGCCCATGAAGATGCCGAAGGCCTGAATACCTACGCTTGCGCCGACGGTGGAATGATTTTTGATGATGATCCAGCTTGGACTGCTTTTCTTTTTTGAGTAAGCCACTCGCAGATCAAGATTTTGGGCCGAGTTCAGAAGCCGAGACATTTTTTTGTGGTAGCCACCTTCCTCGACTTTCACACCGGCTTCTTCTCTTATTACCGGAGGAGCAGTGGGCGGGCGCAAGTTGGCCATCTCGAACAGCAGTGAGGGGAGTAGATAGTCACCGCCGAAAGTAGAAATTTTCATGCGTTTCTCGATTTCGGGGTAGCTCAGTTGCAGGGAGTTTACGAATGATCGAGGGGGTGTACGAAACTGAGTGTTATGGCCAGTCAGCGGTTGACCATCAATAGTCGCACCCAAAGCATCCAGGCCGCGTCGAGTTATTGTGTAGGGGCCTATTTTAAAAGGGCCGAACAGATCGTCGAGCATCTTGAGTTGACCGGGTTTACGTCGACTGTTCTCGGGCGTCGTATTATTACCATCGTTGTCGATGTCAGCTTCGAAGTCCATCGTCGAGGCGGTTCGTTCGTTGGCATGAATTCCCATATCGAAAACGGCGATAGCGTCATCTTGTGGGTAGGTTTTTTCAACCGGGATGGGCGTTGACATCTAAACTTCCTTGTTGGTGATGTTTAACTTGAAAAGTATCGCTGGGCGCTGCTGCGGTAAAGCTGGTATTTGATGCAATAAGTTTTTTTGTTTTTTGTTTTTTGTTTTTTGTTTTTTTCGCAGCAGCTGACGATCGTGCGCTGTTTTTCGCAAGCGTGGTCTGGAAGGATATGACGCAGATTTAGTGTTATGTGTTTTCTGCCGGGCGGGTCGCTTAATCGTTCTGATCAGCGCTCTCTTATGATGAACAGCGTTGTTTGCCCCAGAGCATCAGTTTGAACACCTCCGAGCAGATAGACAATTTTGTTTGCATCCATGTAACTGGCCAGAGGGTGCTGTTGCTGACCGATCCGGGTCTGCAACATGGCAGAGGTCAGTGTCAACCCCGGGGCGATGGGGCGCTTTAGCCTCCCACCGATAATGTCGGGAAGGTTCAATACGAATACCGCGTCTATTGTTTCCCGGTGAAACAGCAAAACATCCTCGCTGTGCGGCTCAAATGTGGAACTGATGACATAACCGTCATCCTCCAGCACATGGCTGAACAGCAATCGCAAGCTGGATATTGCAGGCGCCTTTGCATACGCGTTCCAGTGGTGGGGGAATCGTCCTGGATCGAGATCCAGACGCTGCAGGCCCTCTCCCAATACCGAAGGAATTGCCAATGATGTACCGTGGCCTCTGCCTTGTTCGCTGAAGAGGTCGCGCAACATCAACAAGGGGTCAGCGAGTTCGCGTCGCGGGGGTTGCAGGAAGCTCCTGTCCGTCCAGTAGCTAAATGTCTGGTTCAAGACGGCCAACCCATGAGCGGTGATGATTTCGGATCGATTTGCCTGATTGAATATGGCCCGGGCAAGAAAACTTACAGACTGATCCGACAAGTATCTGAACGTCCGGGAAATATATTGAGTGATGGGCATTTCAAAAGGGAAACGCCGGTCCAGGACAATCCACCGATCATTTCTTTTGATCGCCCACTTTGGTTGCAAAGACGGATTGTCGCGGAGCATGTATTCGAAGGCGTCATACAACGCGGGCGAAAACAAAGGATGTTGCAAATAGGCGAGCCGCGAGTCGGAATTGAGCGTCTGCTGGACAATGCGATAATAAAGCTCGTCTATCTCGATGTGTTGGCCCAGTTGCGGTTGAATTCTTTTTCCCCAGTTGCGCCACAGCCCATAAGACAGATTAATGGCTTGCGGGTTGGCTGACAGCAGGCGCTCGGTCAACGTTTGTGTCTGGTGAGGGGCATCATCCAGATGCGGTGGCTTACTTGGGCCCGGTATCGGTTCTTCAGTGTCGGTTGGAAGGCGACGCCTGTCTTGCTGCGAACGCTCTGGTACGGGATCGGTTTCAGGGGCTTTGCGACGCCAGATTTTCGTTCCGGGGATCTGTTCAAAATAGATATCCGGCGAGTAGGTTGTCGTCGCGAATGCTTGCTGATACTCATCGGCGGCGTTTTTACGCACCATGACCGTTCCGTCTACCGTGTCAACGTAGGTTTTGCGATGTTTGTCATGTCTGATTCCGTCCGGCGTGTTCTCTGCGGGAGAGAGTTGGGCCGCGTCCCAAGGGTTCAGGAATACCGGTGCTTCTGGCGGCCGGGGGGCATCAGCGGTGGTATGTGGTCTGTCCGCCTCGGAATCGTTGGTCAGCCAGTCCGGGCGTTCGAAGGTCCAGGTCGGCTGGCGCTCGGATTTGTTCAGGAAAGGGCCAGGCAGCGTCGGCATGAAGTCGAAAGGCACTTGATATCGGCCGTCGCCCTGGCGCTGGACAAGGATATGCCCCTCATTTTCGACGTGAGCATAGAGCTTGCCATCCGGACTGGTGAAAAGACCGCTGTCAGATCCGAGAGGATTCAACATGTGCAACCGATCGGCAGGCCACGTAATCGAGCGTAGAACGGTACTAACGGTTTTCGGGCGGGTATCAGGCATTTCGCTGACCCTTACAGAAGGCGGCGGCGAAGAGCTCCCGGTATAACCATGAGAGGGAATTGTGGGCGTTTGATTGTCCCCCGGCACTCTCCAGAACGCGCTATCGAAGTTCAGCCGATTACTTTCCAGAGTGCCCGGCGAAGGACTTCTGGGCGTTGGAGGTGTATGGGGCGCAGCTATACCGTGCACAGGCTTCGGTGGTTTGGCCATTAATATATTCTCTCTATTTAAATATAAGGTGCGTATTGTTCGATGCGGCGCTGAGGGCTAGCGCCATAAAGCGGCCACTAAAAAATAATCAAGACGTTTGGCCGATTGCAGTAAAGCATTCGCGCTAAATAGCGAGTTTCATCCCTCCCTCACGACAAAGAGCGTTGGTGTGTAAGGGGTTGATTCTTGTACGCCGCCGATTAAATAGACGATTTCGTTTTGTGCAAGATAACTGTCCAGTTTTTCTTTCTCCGGCGACTTTAGTTTGTTTCGAAACACTGGATTAGTGAGTTCTGAACCAGCAGTCGTGCTACGAGGAACAGTATCGCCGGTGAAGCCTGGAAGTTTTAATACGAACACCGCGGCAACACCTTGCCGGTGAAATATCAAAGCGTCTTCGCTGTGCTGCCGCGTGGAAGGGTTGATGCTATAGCCGCTCTGTTGCAGGACGAAGCTGAACAAGTTATGCAAACCGGCGCTGGTCGGTGCGGCCGTGTAGGTGCCCCATTCCTGGGGAAAGCGCTGTGGATCAAAGTCCAAGCGCTGCAGAAGATCGGAGCCTCGGGCAGGCAGAGTTAGCAATCCGCCCGGCACGAGAGGGGAGGGCTGTGTTTGCAGCTTTGGCAACATCACCAACGGATCGGAAAGACTGTGCAAGACTTTCTCGTTAGTGACCCGGTCTGTCCAGTGACGGAGTGTCAGGGCCATCACCGAGATTCCATGGGCGTTGATCCCTTCAGGTCGGCTGGCTCGCGTAAATACGGCTCGGGCGACAGCGCTGGCCGAATGTTCCGACAGATAGTTGAAAGCGTCGCAGACGTATTGCGTCAAGGGTTTGGTAAACGGCGGATGGTTATCCAGAACTTTCCATTGGCCATCCCGTTTCAGCGCCCATTTTGGTTGGCGCGAAGGCTCATCGCGCAACATGTTTTCGAATGCGTCGAAGTGATCAGGTACGAATGCTGGATGTTGCAAATAGACCAGTCCGGTCTCTGGGCGTAAACCTTGGCTTACGATCACATAGTGCTGACCGTCTATTTCGACAGACTCGCCTGTCTCCGGTCCTATGGATTTTCCCCAGTTTTTCCATTGGCCCAAGGACAAGTCCAGTGCGCTCGTTTGTTGATGAAAAAGATTCTGCACCAGTGCACCGGCATCGGTCGCGACATGGGTTTCATCCGACACACGGAAGCGTTTACTTGGGCCCGCCGTTACTTCGGGCGTGTCGGCAAGGGCTTGATCAATCTCAGGGAGAGGGCGTTTCGAGGGGGTGTTGACAGGTTCAATTTGGCGCCAGAGGGTTGTATCGGGAATTTGTTCAACCCATTCACCGGACGGGCTCGATTCCCCTGCGTGGGTCTGGCGGTAACCGCCCTTGTCTTTGCGCACCATGACGATTCCTCCTTCCATTTCGACATACGCCTTTTTGAACTTGTCGTAGCGGATGCCTTCCGATGTGGCTGGATTTCTTTTCAGTTGGGCGGCCGATTTGTCATCGATGAATACCGGATGCTTTGGCCTGTCGCCAAGCGACGTATCGACAACCGGAACCTGATGGGGGGGTGGTGTGTCCTGGGTTCGCGCCACGGTTGCAGTGTGCCGCGAGGGCTGTGGATCTGGCAGGCGATTGATGATGACACTGGCGCGCGGGATGGATGTCCCTGGCGAGGCGATGGATGAGTGGGCAGTCGATATCGGATCCCCACCTACAGCGCCTGAGACGGATAAGGTGGGGTCGCTGTGGGTACCTGTAAGCGGCGACGGGCTTCTTGGTGTTGTCGTAGACGTCTGCGGTGAAGGCGAGCCTGGCGTTTTCTTGGATGGCTTTAACATTGCGTTGCTCCGATGAATTGTGGATTCATTTATCCGAAAGGACGCGCCGGGCAATAGAAGCGCAACTGCGAGGTTGCCTGCGGCGAGTCTTCAAGGGAGCGATGTTCAGTAAAATGGCGTCAGCGCGTGCGGTATATATGTCTTGATCCAAAAACAATGATGCAAGGCATTACCGGTTTGTAGAGGGCCGATATGACGCTCCCCTCGCCGTTGGCGGGCGAGGGGAGAACGACAGTCAGCGCTCTCTAATAATGACCACCGCTACCGGATTCGACGCAACCTTCGCCACCCCGCCTACCAGCCAGACCACTTTGTTTTGGGCCTCGGCGGTCTGAAGAGCGAGCAAGGCGGCACTGCCGATTCTTTGTGGCAAATTCGGATCAGCGAGTTCGTTGCCCGGGGTATGCGATAGACCTGGATCTCCGACCGTTCCCAGTTTGAGATAAAAGACCTCTTGATGATTTGTGAGTCTGAATACCAACGTAGGACTGCGGTGTTCATATGTCAGGGGAAAGATGTCGTAGCCGCTGCGAACCAGCAATGCGCCGACGAGGCGTCTGAGATTGAGGTCGCTTGGATAGGTCAGGTAGTGACGCCATTCGACCGGAAAGTGTGTTGGATCGAAGGTCAGCCGTTGTAAATCTCCATCACCCTGGGGGCGCAGCGGAAGGATCCTTTTGTTTCCGATATCAACGGATGTCACCACGGGCAGCATGTTCATCGGATCTGCGTAAGCGGGTGCGGTGGGAAACGGTTTTTGGTTCCACTGGTGCAAGACAGCCTGAATGTTGATCAGTCCGGTGCCTGTGATGGTGGGCGAGTTATCGGAGAGTTCAAACAGTTTCCTGGCGACGGCCCGCGAAGTGAAATCAGAGAAGTCCGGAAATGTATCGGCTACGGATTGCGACAGGGGCTTTTCAAAAAAACGTTTACCGGGACGGATTTCCCCCGGCTCGGTACCGATACGAAACGTTGCCACCGGTTGGCGTTCGGGATTTGTTTGCAGCATCTGCTCAAAAGCATCGAAATGTGTCGGAACAAATTCGGGGTGCTGTAGAAAGTACACTTTGGGCAGGCTGTTGGGGGCAGAGCCGATGGGCACGATGGGATAATGGAGCCAGCCGAGCTGGATGGAATCTGCGGATGATGGTGGGTTCAGATCGCCCCATGGTAACCAGAAGTAGGGTGTCTGGACCGATGAGGCACTGTTGTCGTTCGCCGGCGGTGTAGAGTCCTCGGGCTCATTGAGTCGCGGTCGCTTGCTCGGGCCGGGCGAGGGTTCGTCAAATTCGGCGACGGCGCGAAGAGGGTCTGGTGCGAAGCTTTCGTCTGTTGTCGTGCTCTGCGCTTTTCGGCGCCAGAGTTTTGTCCCGGGAATGTGTTCAAAAAAAATGGCGGGTGAGTCACTTGTCGTGGCAAAGGCTTGCTGATATTCGCCATCGGCGTTTTGACGCACCATGACGGTTCCTTCTGCCGTATCGACATAGGTCTGTTTGAGCTTGTTGTAGCGGATTCCGTTCGCTGAGAGTTCAGCTTTGCTCAGCTTTGCTGCGTTTTCTGGTGAAAGGTAGGACGGTGTTTGCGGTTTTACGGCTTCAGCGCCCGAAGTCCGAGTAAGTTGCCAGCCCGGTTGTTCGATGCGCCAACTGGCCTGGCCTTGATTTTTCGTCAGAATCGGGCCTGGAACGCCCGGTGCAAAGGAGAGTGGAACGTAATATTGTCCTTGCCGATTCTGTTCTACAACGAACTGGCCCTCTGTTCCGATCTGGGCGTAGGTTCGCAGATCCGGCCCAGTGAACAATCCTGTGTTGTCTGCAAGCGGCACCAACTCGTTGAATCGGCTTTGAGGCCAGGCAATCTGGCTGCGAGCGGTGATGTAGCTATCAAGTTCGGCACCGGGCATCCTGCTCACTGTGACGTTGGCTACACGAGAGGTGGCGTCTTGAGAGATATTCGGAAAGTGCTGTGCGGACGTTGAATCGATGCCAGGCAGGTATACGTCCGGAAGGTGTGTTGTACCGCGGTTATCTGAGAGATAGTCCACAGATCGGGTCGTTGTACTTGTTGTACTTGTTGTACTCGTAGTACCGGATCCAGTTGTAGTAACAGGCGCTTTTTTTGTTGGCTTGATCATATAGGTTTATTCCATCCATTGGATTTTTTGAAAGCGGGAGAAACTGCCTTTTCGTGGCGTTCAGGCGCAGCCGATCAACGCGCGGTAATGCCTGAGCGCTTCAACCGCCGAGTGCGCAATAAGTTGTCGGTTTTAAATCGATTTTTGTGTGTTGGTGGGGCAGGCTAATTTATGGCGAAACCTGGCGTTGATAGACCCGGTGTCTGATGGGTGCAGCGATTCAAGACCTGCAGTTTCGCGTAATCAACAACTTCGCTGTCCAGCAGCCAACGGCGTCTGGCAAAGCTATAGCTGAGTATTCCGGCTCGATTGTCGATCACACTGATATGTCTGACCCTGATGTCCTTGTCGGCAATGGCGATGAATTCTTCGGGCAACGCTGTGGCCCAGTCGTCGGGGGCTTCGAAAAATCTGGCATCGAGGCCATCGAAATAAATTGTGTCGAAGGAGAGGTCGACAGTTTTGACAATGCCTTTCGCAGTGACGACACGCACTTGATCGACAAGATCTTCACTGTCGTAGTCTGGTAGATAGACCGTACACGTTCCAATCTGCAGTTGATTTTTCTCCAGTTTTATTTCGACATTGCCCAGTGCGCTGGCATCGAACTCCCACGTGGACGAAAAGCGCAATCTGTTGTTGGCCTTTGCCAGTGCGCCTGGCGTAGCGATTCTGATTATTAGGTCTGCCGCGAGATGGATCAGATATGTCGCCCCGTCACCTAGCAGACTTTCGATCGCGGTTTGTTCAGGATAAGACGTCAGCGTGGCGCAGGCGGATCTGGCGCTCAGTTGATAGGCTTCGTTCACGGGAAGTTCAAACAGGTAAAGACCTGCGCGGTATTGCTCTGGAAGAGGGATCCGGGTTTTCCACTTCGTGAATGCGTACACCTTATAGTTTGCAGCCACGGGAGGCACGTCAGTTTTCAGTGTGAGATGAGCATTGAAAGCGACGCCGTCACTGAATGCAAAAACATATTGATGATCGGGGTAGAGCGCCATGGTTCTTAGCGTTTTCACGCTATTCATTGGATCGTTTCCACCCCTTGCCTGCGCGAACAACTTGATTGTTAATGTCTTTTTCCCAAAGTAATAGACCAGATCGCAACCCATTAACAGATCATGTTTTTTTGCCGATATTCTCGCCAGGAAGTGTGCTTCTGATTTAGTCAGTTCATCACTCGCGAAGTCCAGAAAAATTCTGGTGACAGCGTTGGTACGCTTTACTGCGTAAAACCGGGTGTGTTGTTGAGTTCTTGGAATGTAATAGCTGGCATCGTTGTTGTGCCGGATTATGCAATCGGATGTGTAAAGAATGACCGGACTTTGCGGTCGTCCTTTGCGGGTGATGACCACCTCGACGTCGATGGGTCTTTCGCTTTTGATTGATTCAGGAAGCTCAGGTACCAGATAAAAGCCGTCCTCGGTAATGAAGGTGAGTTTGTTGTTCTTTAATTGATAATCGTCACCGAGCCGTTTGTAGATGTCACGGATGATGACCTTGCTTCTGGGCCTGTCGTGGAAATCGAATTTCGAAGTGATGACCAGCGCGCTCTTCTCGATGATCCAGCTTTCAATCAGATCCATTCGCCAATTCAAGACAATGACGCTTTCTTGCTTACCGTCTTCGATGATGCAAATGCAGCCCGCTTCATGGGCAATGAAATACTCGTCTGCTCCGGATTCACCCGATGCCGTTGCACCTTTGTGAATCAAATGAATCTGGTCGTTTCCTGCACCAGCTCTGATGGTGTCGATGCCACGGGACTTGATGATGTTGCGTTGTGCTGTACCGGTGACGGTGCTTGTGGCATGCGCGACGGTTTCAACATTCTCGATACTTTCCAGAACGCTGTGGAGCGTACGTTTTTTTCCGCCTTCGGCCGATGGATCAGGGGTGATTACCTGGAGCCTCCCCGCCACCAGGTCGATGTCATACCCGGGTTGCTCCGCAGCACTAAGGTTATAAAGGCCGCCAAGGGACAAAGTGTCGTTGCCTGCTCCGCCCTTCAATGTCGAATAATGGTCATCCCTGGAAACATTCTTGAGTCGATCGGCAGCGCCTTCGAAGACGAATCGATCGTCTTTGTCCCCCCCTGTCAGCTCTTTTCTTCCGGTCTTGTAAAAAAAGGCGTTTGGTTTTTTTTCAACCCCTCGGATTGAGTCTTTACCGTCACTGATGAACCACAGGACCGCTTTATGCTCTGCCGCGGAGCCCAGTTGCGCGCCCGGAGTGGCACCGCTAACACCTTCGCGGGCGTCAATGGTGTCATCGACTCCTGTTATTTGTGGAAGATTGACGGTTTGCCACCGGTCTTGTTTAGTCCACCAGTTACGTGCCCATATCCGAGTCGGCTTGAGGTTGACCTCAAAAGCACCATGAACGATGGCTTCGGTGGTGTCCTTCAGCTCGCCATCCAGCAGTTTCTTTGCCGCGTCCTTCATTTTCCTGGAGTGCTCGACCCTGGTTTTGGCAATGCTGTAGCGATCCTGCACATCGGCGTCAGGATCCATGAAACAGAACGAGAACCAGCCTGTGCGCCAGCGCTCATTGGTGGTGAGTTCGATGTAATCGTCAATATCGTCCACCAGTCTTACGGCAGCGTAAGCCTGAGCGCCAATGGCCAGAATCGCTCCCGCCGCGAGTCCGACCGGACCTGCAAAAGAAAAGCCTGCCATCGCTGCGCTGCCGAGTATCAGGGTCATGGCGGCACTCGTTAGGCTCAAACCGGCACTGATGTAATGATCCAGCGCTTCTTTCCCGGTTGCATTGTCTGCAGCGGTCAAGGATGTGACCGCGGCATGTAAATCGAAAGGCAGCGTCAGCGCTCCCCCGATCAACCCACCGGAACGACCCAATCTCACGGCGAATCGGGTTTTGGCGAAGTCCTTGTAGGCAAATTGGCCAACCTTGATCATTTGCGTGGCCATTTTAGTCACGGCCATGTCTACAGTTATGGAGCCCACTTCAGAGGTGATGCCCGCGCTATTGATTACGGCTTGCGCGGTGTCACTGTTTCTGACCGCATCGACCACCCCGCGCAAACCCATGAATATTCCAAAGGCTTGAATCCCGACACTTGAGCCGAGCAGGCAGTCGCTCTTGATCATTGACACCCAGCGAGGGCTGCTCTTGGACAGGTAGGCATGACGCAAATCGAGTTTTTGCGCGGAGCCTAGAAGTTTCGCAAGTGTGCTGTGGTATGTACCCTGATCAACATCGCTCGTGGGATTGTTTCCAAGCATCGGCGGGGCGTCTAATGGACGTCGGCTGGCAATTTCGAACAGCAGCGACGACAACAGGTAGCCCTCCGTGACCGTAGTTGATTTCATTCGGGTTTCTATATCGGGCGAGCTGAACTGTAACGAGTTGATGAAGGAGCGCTTGGGCGTTCGAAAGAAAGTGTTCTGACCATTCAGGTGTTGTCCGCCCGTCGTTGCGCCCAAAACGTCCAGGGAAACTCGTGTAATTGAAATAGAGCCGATATGAAGTGGACCGAACAGATCGTCGACGATTTTCAGCTGTTGTGTTTGGCGTTTGTTCGCGGTGGCGATTTCGCCATCAAAATCGATGGTCGAAGCTGTGCGCTCATTGGCATGGAAGCCTATATCGGTGATTACTACGGAGTCAGTTTGCTGGAACGAATCCGGTGTAAAAGTGGCCATTTGAACATCCTTGTTCTGCCCAATTATTTGTCGAATAGCGCGGTTATATTAGGTTTTGTTTTTTAGAGTTGTACATCCATGGGTTGTTGCGTTGTATTTCGCCCGACGCGGCAAGTTGAAATGCCCTTTAAATATCTCAGTGGCTGCTGAGTAACGATACGGCTCCTGCACTACCGAACAAACCGGCGCTGATCCGGTTGAACCAACTTTGTCCCTTGCCGCTGCGCAGATAGCGCGCAGCACCATGGGCGCCCAGTCCGTAGGCCAGTTTGCACAGCAGGTCCAGCAAGGTCCAGGTTGCAATCATCACCAGTAACTGCGGCAGGAAAGGCTGTTCGGCGCTGAGGAACTGTGGCAGAAACGCGGCGAAGAACAGAATGTCTTTCGGATTGCTCGCGCCCAGCACGAACGCGCGCCCGAACAGTGCACGAAAACGTGGGACAGCCGTCGCTTGTGGCACTTCGGCGCCTGTCGAAGGCTGGCGCGACTGCTGCCAGCTCTGCCAGGCAAGATAGAACAGGTAAAATGCGCCGATGATTTTCAGCGCGCTGAATAACTGTTCCGAAGCCAGTAGCAGGGCCCCCAAGCCAAGCGCGGATGCGCTGAGCAAACAGATCGAAGCAATCACGCCGCCGAGAAACGCCGGGTAAGAGCGCCGCAAACCGTAATTCAGGCTGTTGCTGATCATCAGCAACGACAGTGGCCCCGGAATCAGGATCACCACCAGTGCAGCGCCGCTGAACAGCAGCCAGGTTTCCAGACTCATCACTTTCCTCCTTTTTTGTTGTACTCAAGAATGTGCAAAAGCCCCACCCGCCAGGGTGAGGCTGTTTTGAAGCCAGAACCGCTTAACGCTTACAAGAAGATGAACTTGGCGATGAAGATCGCGCAGAGCACCCACAGGCTGACGGAAATTTCCTTGTACTTGCCGGTACCGGTCTTCAGCGCCACATAAGTGATGAAGCCCAGCGCGATACCATCGGCGACCGAGAAGGTCAGCGGCATCATGATCGCGGTGACGATGGCAGGAATCGCGTCAGTGGCTTCGTCCCATTCGATGTGGGCCATGCCGCCCATCATCAGCATCGCAACGTAGATCAGTGCACCGGCGGTGGCGTAAGCGGGAATCATGCCAGCCAGTGGTGCGAAAAACATTGCCGCTATAAATAGCACACCTACGGTGACGGCGGTAAGACCAGTCCGACCGCCAGCGGCCACGCCGGCAGCACTTTCTACATAGCTGGTGACAGGCGGTACACCGACCACGGCACCGAAAACGCTGGAAGCACTGTCGGCTTTCATGGCGCGGGAGAGGTTTTCGATGCGACCGTCAGCGCCGACCAGATTGGCACGCTGGGCAACGCCCATCAGGGTACCGGCGGTGTCGAACATGTGCACAAAGAGGAAGGCCAGCACCACACTGATCATGCTGACGTTAAACACGCCGGCAACGTTCATCGCCATAAAGGTCGGCGCCAGGCTCGGCGGCGTCGACATGATGCCCTCGTAATGCACGATGCCCAGGCCCCAACCGGCCAGCGTCACGGTGATGATGCTGATGAGGATCGCGCCAAAAACTTTGTGGTAGCTGAGGATGGCGATCATCAGGAAGCAGATGGCGGCGAGCAGCGGGCCCGGTTCACGCAGGGAACCGAGTTTGATCAGCGTGGCCGGGCTGTCGACGACGATGCCTGCGGTTTTCAGGCCGATCAGGCCAAGGAAAAGACCGACCCCTGCGCCCATCGCAAAGCGCAGGCTCACAGGAATACTGTTGAGCAGCCATTCGCGAATCCGCGAGAAGGTCAGGATCATGAACAGCACGCCTGAGACGAACACTGCGCCCAGCGCCGTTTCCCAGTTGTAGCCCATGGTGCCGACCACGGTGTAGGTGAAGAAAGCGTTCAGGCCCATGCCCGGCGCCAGACCCACCGGCCAGTTGGCGTAAAGGCCCATCAACAGGCAGCCCAGCGCAGCGGCGATACAGGTGGCGACGAATGCCGCACCATGGTCAATCCCGGCATCGGCCATGATGTTCGGGTTGACGAAGATGATGTAAGCCATCGTGATGAAGGTTGTCAGACCGGCAATCAACTCGGTCTTCACCGTGGTGCCATGCAAGCTGAGTTTAAACAGGCGCTCCAGCAGGCCATTGCGTAACGGCGGCGAGAGATCCAGCGTCGATGCTTCGGATTTGCGGCTTTCCACAGCGAGTACTCCTCAAGAGTTTTATTGTTATTTCCAGGGCCGGACCCATGAGGGGTGGCAGCGGCCCTTTGAGGCATACGCGAATTTGTTGACCATAAGGTCAGGAACTCGCACGCTGTGGATTATGCTTTTGTGTACAAATAAAGCAAATATTGTTTTTGATTTTGTTTACGAACGGTCCGACGATAGCGATATATCGCCACTGCGTGCCCTTCGCGAGCAAGCCAGACGATTCAATGGAGATGTGCCTGACTCTCACCCAAGGCCAGATTCACCGCCAACCACCCATTCACCGCTGTCTCCCCAGCCTCGGCGAACACCCGCTCCAGCAACTTCACCTGCTCACGGCGCAACGACTGTTCGAACTTCCTCCCTTCGGCCGTCAATTCCAGCAGGCGCTTACGCTTGTCAGCCTGCGATGCCATGCTGTCGACCAGATGCATTTCCTGCAACTGGCGCAGCGGCATGTTCAGCGCCTGCTTGCTCACCCCAAGCAAGGCCAGCAACTCCTTGACGCTCAAATTTGGATAACGAGCGATGAAAAACACAATCCGTTGATGCACCCGAGACAACCCGCGGCGCTCAAGCATTTCATCAGCCTTGGCGGTGAAGGCCTGATAACCGAAGAAGAACGCTTCCATGGCCTGTTGCTGACTGGTTGGGTTTTTAAGGTCAATCATGTTGACGTACTCGCTCGGGTTATCGTAATTTCAGTCAATAAGTTTGACTCATTTTTCACATGCCTCGCTACCGGTGACTTCCATGGCTTTTTCCGAACGTGTCTCGCGCCTTAAAAGTTCTTTGATCCGTGAAATCCTCGCCGCCGCTCAGCGTCCGGAAGTGATGTCATTCGCCGGCGGCCTGCCTGCCGAGGCCATGTTGCCGAAAGTCGAATGGGGTGACATGCCGCTGTCCCTCGGCCAATACGGTATGAGCGAGGGTGAGCCGGCGCTGCGCGAAGCCCTGGCCGCAGAGGCGAGGGCGCTAGGCTTGGCGTGTGAGGCGAGTCAGGTGCTGGTGGTCAGTGGCTCCCAGCAGACTCTTGATTTGGCGGCCAAGCTGTACATCGACAAGGGCACCGAGATTCTTCTGGAAGCACCGACTTATCTGGCCGCTTTGCAGATATTCCAATTGTTTGGCGCCGAATGCCTGACCGTGCCGCAGGAGTCCGATGGCCCGAACCTGGCGCAATTGCGCAGTCGTCTGGAGCAACACCGTCCGGCGTTCATCTACTTGATCCCGACGTTCCAGAACCCATCCGCCGTGCGCTACAGCGAGGCCAAGCGTGCAGCCGTCGCCGCATTGCTCGATGAATTCGGTGTGACATTGATCGAAGACGAACCCTACCGCGAACTGACGTTCGACGGCGCCAGCGCCAAGCCGATTGCCGCACGGCTGCGCAATTCCAGTTGGATTTACACCGGCACGGTCTCGAAAACCTTGCTACCCGGTTTGCGTGTCGGCTACCTGATCGCCAGCCCGGATCTGTTTGCGCCTCTGCTCAAGCTCAAGCAATCGGCGGATCTGCACACCAATCGCATCGGTCAGTGGCAAGCACTGCAATGGATCGGCACTGAGCAATACCAGCAGCACTTGAGTGAGTTGCGCGGTTTTTACCGAGAACGGCGCGATGCCTTTCAGTCAGCGCTGGAAACGCACTTTTCGGATCTGGCGGACTGGAACACGCCGCAGGGTGGGCTGTTTTTCTGGTTGACGCTGAAACAGCCGCTGGACACGCGCACGTTGCTTAACGAGGCGTTGGCCAATGATGTGGCGTTCATGCCAGGGGAGCCGTTCTTTCCCGATCCCGATAAAAATCTCGGACATTTGCGTCTTAACTTCAGCCACATTGACGCGGCACGGCTGGATGAAGGGCTCAAGCGATTGGCGGCGGTGGTGCGTCAGGCGCAACGAGACAGGGCGGCCTGAACATTTTTGTCTGGATTTTTGTGCTGACTGGGCGGTCTTTTTCGCGAGCAACCCCGACCCCAAAGGGGAAATACATTGAACGATGTGCGGGCTTGCTCGCGAAGGCGTCAGTCAGAACGGCACAAAAACTTCAGGCCGCAGCAAACCGCTTATCCAGATAATCAATGATCACCTTGGACTCATACATCCAGGTCGTCTGGCCATTCTCTTCAATCCGCAGGCACGGCACCTTGATTCGGCCACCCTGTTCCAGCAGTGTCTGGCGATCCTGCTCGTTGTTTTTCGCATCCTTGAGCGCCACCGGCACATTGAGGCGACGCAAAGTGCGACGGGTCTTCACGCAAAACGGGCAGGCGTGGAACTGATACAACGTCAGGTCCTTCGCAGCCGCTTCCACCTGTGCCTGAGCGGCGGCGGGGCGGTTTTTCTTGCCAGGGCGGGTGATGAAATCGATGAAAATGATCAGTTGGCCGAGGCCAACACGAAGTGCTTTAACGAACACGTTACAAGCCTCACAGAGATATTGAAGAAGGCGCGCAGCTTACCCGATTTTTCACGGGCGAAAAAAAACCGGCGATCAACGCCGGTTTTTTACTGTTGCCAATTACTTGATCAAGCTGAGGAATTCGCTGCGGGTGGCTGCGTTTTCACGGAACTCGCCGAGCATCACCGAAGTGATCATTGACGAATTCTGCTTCTCGACACCGCGCATCATCATGCACATGTGCTTGGCCTCGATCACCACGGCAACGCCCAGCGCGCCGGTGACTTGCTGCACCGCATCGGCGATCTGGCGGCTGAGGTTTTCCTGAATCTGCAGGCGGCGGGCGTACATGTCGACGATCCGTGCGACCTTCGACAAGCCCAGCACTTTGCCGCTCGGGATATAAGCAACATGCGCCTTGCCGATGAACGGCAGCAGGTGGTGTTCGCACAACGAGTACAACTCGATGTCCTTGACCAGCACCATTTCGCTGTTATCGGAGCTGAACAGGGCACCGTTGGTGACCTCTTCGAGCGTCTGTTCATAACCGCGGCAGAGGTACTGCATGGCTTTGGCGGCACGCTTTGGCGTGTCGAGCAGGCCCTCGCGGGAGACGTCCTCGCCCAGTTGGCCGAGAATCGCGGTGTAGTTCTGTTCCAGTGTCACAGAGGCTGATTCCATAAGGGTTTCAGAGGGGTACTGTTTCTGTCTGTACCAATTTTGTACCAATCAAGCTGATTTCGAGCTGTCCGAGTTAACCCCAGTCGGTGCTGGAGTTGATCCATCGGGCGCAGGTCGATAGCAACTACTGAACGCTATGACCGAGCTGAGTGGCAATAAACGCAGGGTTCATACCCGCCATGAGGCACATGGTAGCGTAAGTGTGTCGGCAGTTGTATTGCCGGCGGGCGCGAATCCTCAAATCGGCCGGTGTGAACCTGAAGCCTTTGCCGAGCCCCCGGGACTGTCAGGCAAATTCAAAGAGACGGAACCGATCGGCATCAAATCGCACAACGGGGCCGGTAGTTCGACGAATCGCCGTCAAACGGTTTTCCTAGCTTGCGACCGGTTTTCCAAACAGGACTATACCGATGGCGATCAGCAACCCCACGGCAAATAGCGCCGCTTTGCCAGGTTCTTTACGGTCCAGTGACGACAGCAGCGCCTGTAGCGATTGCAACGCGTAGAAAATCACAAACGCCTTTGATGCATACGTGATGATTTCGTAAATACCAGCACTCCAAGTGATGCCGATTGCCACAAGCGCAGTCACGAGGCTGCCCACATTCACAGACAGGCGCTTGTGCGTCGCTTCAGCGAGCAGTCCGCTAGCGCCATTCATATCGGCAACGGCTGCCGATGATTGGGACGCAAGGGCGGCCGCGATCAATAGTGGGGTGACGGCGGCACCGACAGGGGCAAGCATGTCGATAATCGCCGTTTCCCCGCCTTCGGCGGAGGGGCTGCCGTGAAATAAATGCGTCAGGAGAAAAACGAACCCGACGTAGATAAATGTTGATATCCACTGGGCATAGCGCATTGTCCGCAGCCGGGTTTGTGTGTCGTATTCGGCGCCCAAATAACGGGATGTTTCAAAGCCTTGGACCAGTACGATCAGTCCCAATAGAACCTGGAGTTTTCCGAGTCCTTCCTGTGGCTCAACAGGCGAAGAGATTGTATGGCCGGTGGTTGCGAACAAAATCAGCGCAGCGAAAATTCCGAGAATGACGCAGAGCTTGAGGCCGACGGCGTAGACCTCGATACGCTCAAGCGCCCTGAGCCCGCCAGATAGTCCAATCACGCCAATAGTGGCAATCGCGATTGAAGCGACAATTTGCACCGCCAGTCGGCTTTCTACCTCCACGATTCGCATGCCGAAGGCAGCGAACAGATTCAGGTAGTAAGCGACAGATACGAAATAGGCGAGTGACAATGCGAAATCAGAAGCTCGCTCAATGAAAACAGACGTTGGAGGCAACGACTTCAAACCGGGTTGCACATAACGAATGTTATGGCGCATCACCGCCCCGTAGAGGTAACCCAAAGAGCAAAGCGCCGCCATGGCGAGCCAGGCCGCGCTACCAAACGTGTTTGCCAGAATTGGACCTACGACCAGAAACCCAGATCCAATAATCGAGGCCAGAGGAGTGACCGTGGCACGCCACAGTCGCATTCTGAGTACGCGAGGGTGGAAGAAAATACAGGCGACCAGGATTGAAACAAGAATAAGGCCGGCATTGCTGATCACTAACGTTGCTCCAGAATGATCAAGTGCTCACTTGGAGCCTGATCGTCGTCATTTCCAGTGATGTCGATCGAATGAAGGGTAGCTCAAGGGGTTTTCAGGGCGGTCATGCCAGACGTTGTTCTTATCCTTGCCTGGCTAGGTGACGACTTAAAAAATGCCAAGCGAAACAGGGTGTTTGATTGGCGTCAGCGAGGGAGCGAATGATCAGATGGTTTACTGATCTGGCTGGAGCGATGTCCCTTTCGATGAGCCGGTGTAACGGTTTTATTCGTCGCGACCTTCCATCATGGTGCGTTTAAGCATCACATAAACCGCGCCGGCCCCGCCGTGTCTGGCCTGGCACGAGCAGAAACCAAGCACTTGTGCGTGCTGGCGCAGCCAGGTGTTGACGTGGCTTTTGATCATCGGCCGCTTGCCGTCGAGGCGCACGGCCTTGCCGTGGGTGACGCGAACGCAGCGGATTTCGAATTTGGTCGCTTCGGCAAGAAACGCCCAGAGGGTTTCCCGGGCCTTTTCCACGTTCATGCCGTGCAGGTCGAGGCTGCCCTCGAACGGAATCTGCCCGACCTTGAGCTTGCGCATCTGACTTTCCTGTACCCCGTCGCGGGCCCACATCAACTCGTCTTCCGGGCCGACGTCAATCACGAACTGATCGGACAGGCCATCAACGGTGGTGGTGTCGGTGCGCACGGTAGCGGACTGGCGCAATTTGGCGATCTGCGCGCGGTCAGCTTTGGGTTTGCCGGTGTCGGCGCGGTCGTGCTTGATCGGCTTGACGCCTTGGATCGCACTTTTGAACAGGGAAAAATCGTCGTCTTGCATGTCAGCCTCCGCGAAGGGCGGCCAGTTTACCCAAGTCGAAACAAAACGGCCCGGCAAAAAGCCAGGCCATCGAGTCAGTCGTGTTTTTTCATCAGGTGCGGGGACATGTTCAATTCCCGCGATTGCCGTGCACGACGGCGGCAGCGACGCCACAGGGCGACACCGAAATACAGAAACAGCAAACCGACTGCCAGAATGATCGCGGAGCCCATTGGCGTGGCGTTCAAGTCGCCGAGCGCTGGCGGGCGCCCCAGCAGGCTGGCGGCCCCGGCCATTGCCAGCAGCACGCCGAATGTCGCCAGAATGGCTGCAATCGCCGCGCCGAATCGAAAACGCCAGTTGCTTTGGCCTTTGGGCCGCAAGCGGCGTGCGTCAAATCCATCGGATAACTTCATTCCGACCTTCCTCAATGGGTATCGGCCCTTCGACCGGGAGTTGACCGGGTTGTTCCTGAGGCTATGGCATTTGCGTCAAATGAGAGGCTTTTGTGGATGAGCGGCAGTGTGGGCCGCTCATCAGGGCGCGATCAGATGAGATCTTGTGTTTTGGCGAGGGTGGCAAAGTTGTCGGCCATGATCGCCATTTCCGCTTCTTGTACCACTTCGGCGCTGAGTACCCGGCCTTTGAACGGCAGGTCACGGGTGGCGCAAGCATCTTCAACGAGGGTGCAGCGAAAACCCAGGTTTTTCGCCGCACGCACGGTGGTGCTGACGCTGGAGTGGCTCATGAAACCGCAGACGATCAGGTCCAGCGAGCCAAGGTTTTGCAAGCGGTCGAGCAGTTCGGTGCCATGGAAGGCGCTCGGCAGCAGTTTGCCGATGATGGTTTCATCGCCCTGCGGTTCGAGGCCGGGGATGAATTCGCCGCGTTCGCCCTGTGGGTCGAACAGGCCACCGACGGTGCCGAGATGACGCACATGCACGATCGGCCGACCGGCTGCACGGGCCGCAGCGATCACTTGTTTGATGTTCGCGACGGCCGCATCCATGCCGCTCAGGGCCAGTGGGCCACTGAGATATTCTTTCTGGGCATCGATGATGACCACGGTGGCATGGCTCAGTGTGGCCGCTGCGTAACCGCGACCGCTGAGTTGAAACATCGTTTTTGGAACGGACATTCTGGGGCTCCTTGGGGTGGGGCTTTTGCGACATTGTCCTCTGGCTGAGCGGTTCTGTGAATCGCTACCATCGTAGGCACCGTCGTTGCTGGCTTGCAGCCTTGTCAAGTTACACGTTCTGTTCAATAGCTGATGCAAAAAACAGAAAACCCCTACCGCTGTGGCGGGATTTTTCCTGCGTCGTCGTGGCGCGTTTTGGCTGTTAGAATCGCCAGTCGTTTTTTCTGGAGTTCTGCCCCGTGATCACTTCCCGACTTCGTACCCTGCGCGACCACATCCGTTGGGCCGTCAGCCGCTTCCATGGGGAGGATCTGTTTTTCGGCCATGGCACCGACAATGCCTGGGACGAAGCCCGGCAACTGGTGCTGGGGGCATTGCATCTGCCGTGGGAAATCGCCGACAGCTATCTCGATTGCGCACTGGAAGATGACGAACTGGTCAATCTGCAACGCCTGCTCAAGCGTCGTATCGAAGAGCGTATCCCGACCGCTTACCTGTTGGGTGAGGCTTGGTTCTGCGGCATGTCGTTTATCGTCGACGAACGTGTATTGATCCCGCGTTCGCCGATTGGTGAGCTGATCGAAAACCATTTTGCGCCGTGGATTGGCAATGACCCTGCGCGAATTCTTGATCTGTGCACCGGTTCCGGTTGCATCGGCATTGCCTGCGCCTATGAGTTCCAGAACGCCGAAGTGGTGCTGGCGGATCTGTCGTTCGAAGCGCTGGAAGTGGCCAATCAGAACATCGAGCGCCATGGCGTCGATGAGCGTGTCTACACTGTGCAGGGCGATGGTTTCGAGGGGCTGCCGGGTCAGCGTTTCGACCTGATCGTGTCGAATCCGCCTTACGTCGATGCGCAAGATTTCGCCGACATGCCGGACGAATACCAGCACGAGCCGGAGCTGGCCCTGGCGTGCGGTGATGATGGTCTGAACCTGGTTCGGCGGATGCTCGCCGAAGCGGCGGATCACCTGACCGAGAAGGGGTTGCTGATTGTCGAAGTGGGTAACAGCCAGGTTCACGTCGAAGCGTTGTACCCGGAAGTCGACTTCGCCTGGCTCGAGTTCGAGCGCGGTGGGCATGGCGTGTTCATGTTGACGGCGCAGCAGTGCCGCGATCATCAAGCGCTATTCGCTTCTCGCGTCTGACCCCTGAACGCTTCGCGAGCAGGCTAGCTCCCACCTTTGGAATGCATGTTCCTGTGAGAGCGAGCCTGTTCGCCAATGGCAGCGCCGCAGTTTGAAGTTATCAGCGGTGCGTAGCAATCCAGATCAACAACCCCGCCTGAAACACCGCAAACGCCACCAGACAGGTAATAGTGAAGCGCAACCCGGCGTCTTCGCGCTTGAACTTGCTGACCTTTTCTTCCTGCTTCTGGAGCTTCACTTCCTGCTCGGCCAGATTCTGTTCGGCCTGCTGAAGCATTTGCGCGGCTTCAAGAATCTCGACGATCTGCAGCTTTTCGCTGTTCCAGTCGCCAATCAGATCACCGACCTGAGCATCCTTGATGCTGCCCTTCAAATGCTGGGCGTCGGCGTAGACCACATCAAATCCGTGCACCCGCAGAAAATGATCGCGGCGCAGTCGAGTGTCTTCGTTCAGCGCGTCCTTGTTGTTCAAGTCCATGCCGTCGACGGTGTAGGCGGGCCAGCGTTTTTTCGCCCAGGTAATGCCATGCGCGGCCATGAAGCGGCCGATGCCACGGTTTAACGGTTCAATCTGCAAGCCGCTGTCCGGGCCGAAACTCACACGTTTGGTGGTGTGATTGACCCACACGTCGAGATGATTTTGCTCTTTGCGAACACGCTGGCTCGGCAGCTTGATCGCCATGCGCATCAGGCTGTGTTCTTTGCTATTGCGCTCGGCATAGCCGAATTCGACAAAACGCAATGGCCGGCCACCGGTGTGGCGGTCGGTCTTCAACGGGGCCAGGCGGAGCATCTTGTGGTGCTCGACGTGGACATCCGCCCACGGCAGCTCGACCGCTGGCGGTGCGTCTTTTTCAGCGGTGGTGTCGGGTGAAGTCTGGGTATCAGTCATAACGGCGAGATCCTGTCCAAGCCCTGCTTGCCGCCAGCCAGTACGCTGGCGACAAAGGCTTATCGGCCGTTTCTTGCAAGACTGGAGGGCAAACAGCGCTTATCGGGTGCGAAGTCCGTCAATAAATTCGATGATTTTCGAGCCGAGTTCCGCTGCCAGAGGCAAATTCGGGTCTTTGTAGGAGGCCAATTGCCGCTTCACGTCGTTAGGCACGATGCGCATGACGTGGTTCATGCCTTCGATCACCGCCAGTTCGGCGTCCGGTTTGGCGGCTTTGAGCAACTTTGCATCATGGACACCGACCTGAATGTCGTTGCTGCCCTGAACGATCAGTGCCGGCATCTTCAGTTGCGCGAACGCTGCGGCCGGATCCTGTCGGAATAGCGAGATCAGATACGGCTGCACGCTTGGCCGGAAAATCACCTGCAACGGCCCCGGTACATTGTCGTCGGTGCGGCCGGCCTTGAGGTTGTCGAGCAACTCGTTGCTGCGCAACATCAGCGGTGGTGGCAGGCTGCGCGCCAGTTGCTGGCGGATCACCTGATCGACCGGCCGCGCGCTGCCAGACAGGGAAATCACCGCCGCGGCATCCAGCTTCGGCGCGGCAAGGCTGGCAATCAGTGCGCCTTCACTGTGGCCAAGCAGGATGAGCTTGCCAAAACGCGGGTCGGCCTTGAGCTTCTGCCCCCACGCCACGGCGTCTGCCGCGTAGGCCTCCACCGACAGGTTGCGCTCGTCCGGCGTGGCCGCAAGGCTGGCGGCCACGCCGCGCTTGTCGTAGCGCACACTGGCAATGTGGTGTTTAGCCAGCACCCAGGCCAGCCGTTTAAGGCTGTCATTGCGCCCGCCGTCGGGGTTGTTTCCGTCACGATCCGTAGGCCCCGAGCCGGAAATGATCAGGACAACCGGTACAGGGTTGTCGGATTTTGGCAGCAACAGCGAACCGAAAAGCTCGCCGCTCCCCGTATCCAAAGTTACCGGGCGTTGTAGGACCGTCGCTTGGGCAAAGCCCGTAAACAGGGTAAGACTCAAAATCAAAACTCGCAGCATCATCACGCCATCATTCGCCAAGGTGCCGGTTGGACTCACCAACACCGCTAAGGTTCGAGGATGAACTAGTCGGTTAGCCTGCGTATACTGGCGCGCATTACGAATTTGGGTTTGATTTCACGGAGCGTCCTGCATGTCCGGCAATACCTACGGCAAGTTGTTCACTGTCACCACCGCTGGCGAAAGCCATGGTCCGGCGTTGGTCGCCATTGTCGACGGCTGCCCGCCGGGCCTGGAAATTTCCCTCGAAGACTTGCAGCGCGACCTCGACCGCCGCAAGCCCGGCACCAGTCGACATACCACCCAGCGCCAGGAAGCCGATGAAGTCGAAATCCTCTCCGGCGTGTTCGAAGGCCGCACGACCGGCTGCTCCATCGGTCTGCTGATCCGCAACACTGACCAGAAGTCCAAGGACTACTCGGCAATCAAGGACCTGTTCCGCCCGGCCCACGCCGACTACACCTACCACCACAAATACGGCGAGCGCGATTATCGTGGCGGCGGCCGTAGCTCGGCCCGCGAAACCGCCATGCGCGTGGCGGCAGGTGCAATTGCCAAGAAGTTTCTGGCCACCCAGGGCATTGTCATTCGCGGCTATATGAGCCAGCTCGGCCCGATCGAAATCCCGTTCAAGACCTGGGATTCGGTTGAAGAAAACGCGTTCTTCTGCCCGGATCCGGACAAAGTCCCGGAGCTGGAAGCCTATATGGATCAATTACGCCGTGATCAGGATTCGGTGGGGGCGAAGATCACCGTGGTCGCCGAAGGCGTCATGCCGGGTCTGGGCGAGCCGATTTTCGACCGTCTCGACGCCGAATTGGCGCACGCGCTGATGAGCATCAACGCGGTGAAGGGCGTGGAAATCGGCGCCGGTTTCGCCTGCGTTGCCCAGCGTGGTACCGAGCATCGCGATGAAATGACTGCGCAAGGTTTCCTCAGCAATAACGCCGGCGGCATTCTCGGCGGCATCTCGTCCGGTCAGCCGATCGTTGCCCATCTGGCGCTCAAACCAACGTCGAGCATCACCACCCCGGGCCGTTCGATTGACGTCGAAGGCAACGCGGTCGACGTGATCACCAAAGGTCGACACGACCCCTGCGTGGGCATCCGCGCCACACCGATTGCCGAAGCGATGATGGCCATCGTGCTGATGGACCACCTGCTGCGTCACCGTGGGCAGAACGCCGATGTGCGCGTGAGCACCCCGGTGCTGGGTCAGCTTTAATGGCAGACCACAAAGCCGTCGCGGCCTGACCGTGGCGGCGCTCCCTTACTGGCGGCTGTCCAGTTTCTATCTGTTCTATTTCGCCTTGCTCGGCTCGACGGCGCCGTTTCTGGCGCTGTACTTCGATCACCTCGGATTCAGCGCCGCGCGCATTGGCGAACTGGTCGCCATCCCGATGTTGATGCGCTGCGTGGCGCCTAACATCTGGGGCTGGCTTGGCGATTACACGGGCAGACGCCTGGCCATCGTGCGCTTCGGCGCGGTGTGTACGCTGCTGACCTTCTCGTTGATTTTCGTCAGCAAAACCTACGCCTGGCTGGCGATGGTCATGGCGTTGCATGCGTTCTTCTGGCACGCGGTGTTGCCGCAGTTCGAAGTCATCACGCTGGCGCATTTGCAGGGGCAGACCTCCCGTTACAGCCAGATTCGCCTGTGGGGCTCAATCGGCTTCATCATCACCGTGGTTGTGTTGGGGCGCCTGTTCGAGTGGCTTAGTCTGGACATCTACCCGGCAGCGCTGGTGCTGATCATGGCGGGGATCGTGCTCAGCAGTTTGTGGGTACCGAACGCGCAACCGGCGCAGGGCAACCGGCCGACCGGGGAAGGTTTTCTCAAGCAACTGCGCCGTCCTGGCGTGCTGGCGTTTTACGCCAGTGTGGCACTGATGCAGATGAGTCACGGCCCGTATTACACGTTTTTGACGTTGCACCTTGAACGACTCGGCTACAGTCGCGGCGTGATCGGCATGCTCTGGGCCGTCGGTGTGGTCGCTGAAGTGCTGATGTTCATGGCCATGAGCCGGATTCTTTCACGCTTCTCCCTGCGCCGAGTCTTGATGGCAAGTTTTCTGCTGGCGGCGCTGCGCTGGGTGCTGCTGGGTTCGTTCGCCGAGTTTCTCTGGGTGCTGTTGTTGGCGCAGGTGCTGCACGCGGCGACCTTCGGCAGTTTTCACGCCGCTGCCATCGCGTTCGTGCAACGTAGCTTCGGCGCGCGCCAGCAAGGACAGGGCCAAGCGTTGTACGCCGCGCTGGCCGGCACCGGAGGCGCGCTCGGCGCACTGTATGCCGGGTACAGCTGGAATACCCTCGGCCCGACATTGACCTTTAGTATTGCCAGTCTCGCGGCGCTCGCGGCTGCCGTTATCATTGCCACACGCATGCAAGAGGACAGCCTGTGAGCCTTGCGCGTGAACAACTCGCCCGGCCAATCGTCGACGCCGGGTGTTTTCTTTATGGTCGAGGCTGGTCTCAGTGGTATCTGAATTTTGTTTGAATGCGAGTTGAAGACCCGCAGCGTCATGAACCACCAAGGCTGACTTCGCCAGAAGTCGCCCATTTACCTGATGAATTGCTGTGCCCGACCGGTCTGAAAAAAACCGGACGGCAAGGCCGATACCGAGGAATTGTCCCAATGAGCAGCCTGTCCGTTTATCACGTCTCAAGCCCCGACATCCCGAACAAGGTGCTGACCCATCTTGAAGACATCGCCGCGACTCTGGCCGAGCAGGGCGTGCGTTTCGACCGCTGGCAAGCCGCCACGAAGATCCAGCCCGGTGCAAGCCAGGAAGAAGTGATCAGCGCGTACCAAGAGCAGATCGACGAATTGATGACCGAGCGCGGTTACATCACGGTCGATGTGATCAGCCTCAATAGCGATCACCCGCAGAAAGCCGAACTGCGCGCCAAGTGCCTTGAAGAACACTGCCATGGCGAAGACGAAGTCCGTTTTTTCGTCGCCGGTCGTGGACTGTTTACCCTGCACATCGACGATTACGTCTACGCCGTACTCTGCGAAAAAAACGACCTGATCTCGGTGCCGGCCGGCACTAAACACTGGTTCGACATGGGTGAACATCCGCACTTCGTGGCGATCCGTCTGTTCAACAACCCCGAAGGCTGGGTCGCCACCTTCACTGACGAAGACATCGCCGGCCGCTTCCCGCGTCTTGAGGACTGAGCCGAAGACGATAAACGTCATCCATAAAAAAACAGGCCGTGAAGCGCATCCTTCACGGCCTGCTTTGTTTTACAGGGTCGAATCAATTACAGCGAGTGATACGTCGGCAGGGCAAAACGCTGCTGGCTCTGCAGCATTGCGATTTGTGGCAGTTCGCTGGCCTGTTCAGCCAGATCACGACGAATTGCACTGATCGCCCACGACAATTGGTCGCCGGCATGCAGTTGCTGATACGTCAGCGCACGCTTGAACACTTTGCCGTCGCTGCTGCGCAGAGTCAGCAGGATCCCGCCATCGGGACGTGGCGTAGTGGTGACTTCGAAGTTGGAGAACAGGGAGGTAAATTTTTCTTGGATCAGGCTCATGTTTTTCAGCTCCGTATGCACTTGAATGGCAAGCATGCAGAGGAGGTTGCAGTGATTGTGCCAGCATGGTTTTTTTTAAAAATACTTATAAATCAATAGTTTATAAAATCGTGAATTTAAACGCGTCGTGCAATCTGCATGAACGGCCATCGTGCATCCTGCATTTTGCGGGATCGCTTGCGAATAAACGGAACCAAATCGCCCCCACAGGATCGCGGCTGCCGGCCAAGGTCCTGCGGATACAAAACATTGCAAAAACCGCGTGTACAGCTTGAGAAGCGCTGGCGTACTTTCGCTCTCGACCTTCGCCTGAAAGTGTCGGTCGCAGCCATCGATTGCCCGAAAAATAAGAATGCCGGCCAGCAAACCAGGGCCGAACGGGAGCTTCCATGAGTCACGCGCCAAGCGACACGATTACCTGGGGCATGATGCTCCGCAAACTGCCGATGATTGCCAAAGCCATTCCGCGAGTGGTCAAAGGCATGAAGGTGGCCAACGTCAAGGATCCGACCCAAAGCTGTGGCCTTGGCTGGACGTTCGAACAAGCGGCTCTGCGTAATCCCGATGGCCTGGCGTTATTGCAGGGCGATGTCTTGCTGACCTATTCGCAGGTCAACCAGTGGGCCAATCGCATCGCCCACTATCTGAACGGGCAGGGGATCGGCAAGGGTGATGTGGTGGCGGTGTTCATTGAAAACCGTCCGGAACTACTGGTGACGATTCTGGCATTGGCCAAGGTCGGCGCCGTCAGCGCACTGCTCAATACCTCGCAGACCCGCGATACGCTGATCCACAGTGTGAATCTGGTGGCGCCGGTGGCGATTGTGGTCGGTGAAGAGTTGGTGCCGGCGTTTGCCGCGGTACGTGATCAAGTGACGATTACGCCAGAGCGCACCTGGTTCGTGGCGGACCACGACACTTACAGCCATCCGGGCATTGCCCCCCAGGGTTACGTCAACCTGATCAGCGCCAGTGTCGACGCTCGCAGCGATAATCCCCCGAGCAGCCAGCAGGTGTTTTTCGACGATCCGTGTTTCTACATCTACACCTCTGGCACGACTGGCCTGCCCAAGGCTGGTGTGTTCAAGCACGGTCGCTGGATGCGCAGTTCGGCCAGCTTCGGCATGATCGCCCTCGACATGGGCCCCGACGATGTCCTCTATTGCACCTTGCCGCTCTATCACGCGACCGGCCTCTGCGTGTGCTGGGGCTCGGCGATCAACGGCGCATCGGGTTTCGCCATCCGCCGCAAATTCAGCGCCAGTCAGTTCTGGAATGACGTGCGCCGCTATCGCGCCACCACTATCGGTTACGTCGGCGAGTTATGCCGTTATCTGGTCGATCAACCGGCCAGCGTCGATGACAATCGCCACGATGTGCGCAAGATGATCGGCAACGGCTTGCGTCCAGGCGCGTGGGCCGAGTTCAAGACGCGGTTCGCGGTCGATCATATCTGTGAACTGTATGCCGCGAGCGACGGCAATATCGGTTTTACCAACATCCTCAACTTCGACAACACCATCGGGTTTTCGCTGATGGCCTGGGAATTGGTGGCCTACGATCATGACAGCGGCGAGCCGATTCGCAGCGACGACGGTTTCATGCGCAAGGTCGGTAAGGGCGAGCAAGGTTTGCTGCTGGCGCGAATCGACGAGAAGGCGCCGCTGGACGGCTACACCGATCCGCAGAAGACCGCCAAAGTCGTGGTACACGATGTGTTCACCAAGGGCGACCGCTTCTTCAACACCGGTGATCTGTTGCGCAACATCGGTTTTGGTCATGCCCAGTTTGTTGATCGCCTCGGCGACACCTATCGCTGGAAAGGTGAAAACGTCTCCACCACCGAAGTTGAAAACCTGTTGCTGCAACATCCGCACATCTCCGAGGCCGTGGCCTACGGCGTGGAAATCCGCAACACCAACGGACGCGCCGGGATGGCGGCGATCACACCTGCCGAATCCCTCGCCACCCTGGACTTCGCCGAACTGCTGACGTTCGCCCGGCAACGCATGCCGGCCTACGCCGTCCCTCTGTTCCTGCGGGTGAAAGTGAAAATGGAAACCACCGGCACCTTCAAATACCAGAAAACGCGGTTGAAAAACGAAGGCTTCGACCCGGGCCTGACGGGTGATGACCCGATCTTCGCCTGGCTGCCTGGCACGCAGACGTATGTGCAGGTGACCGATCAAGTGCTGGCCGACATTCACCAGGGCAAATACCGCTATTGATTCTGGCTATAGCCTTTCTTGAGAAAAAGGGGGTGACAGCTATCGCCGCGCTCGGGAAACTGTCGGCTTTGCGATTAACCGAAAGTGGAGTTGCCCCATGTCCGACCAAAGCCGCCAGATGACCCCTGAAGAGGCTGCCGAATTCACCGAGCAGGTTTTCAACAAGGCGCGCGACGGTGATGCAGTGATGCTGGATCGACTGATCAGCGCCGGCCTGCCGGTGAACCTGAAAAACGCCAAAGGCGACACGTTGCTGATGTTGGCCAGTTACTACGGCCATGTGGAGGCGGTGCAGGTGCTGCTTAAACACAAGGCTGACCCGGAGATGCGCAATGGCAACGGCCAGAGCCCGATTGCCGGCGCAGCGTTCAAAGGTGATCTGGCCGTGGTCAAGACACTGGTGGAAGCGGGCGCCGAGATCGAAGGTTCGTCGTTCGACGGTCGTACCGCGTTGATGATGGCGGCAATGTTCAACCGCGTTGAAATCGTCGATTACCTGATCAGCAAAGGTGCCGATCCGCAAGCCAAGGACGCCAACGGCGTGACAGCACTGGACGCGGCTCGCACCATGGGTGCGGTCGACACCACCGCGCAGCTGGAAAAACTGTTGAGCTGAAATCAGCTCTGTTGAACTGTGGTGAGGGAGAGAATGCGCTATCCTTCGCGCCCTCGAAATTCACCTTCGCCACAGGATCTGCCCTCATGAAAGCCGCACTCGTCGAACTCATCAGCAAAATCAGCTCCGGCTGCATGGGCGAGGACGAGATCCTGAAAGTGGCCGACGAAGCCGCACAGGCCTACGCCGATGCCGGCGCTTTTCTGACGGCCAACCCGGACATCAACTACGACGACACTTTTCCGATCACGTTGGGCGAGTGGGTGGTGGTCGGCAGCCTGCCGGAAACCGTACTGTTTCAGGCCGACACCTACGTCGATCTGTTCGCGCAGATCGTTGCCTCGTTCGGTCCAGGGGTCGATTTCAACCTCAAGCCCAAGCAATTGGCCAAAACCGAAGCATTGACTGCGCTCAATCGCATTCAGGTGCAGATGAGCAGCCTGAACAAGGAAAACGGCGGTTACACGCTGATGAACTTCAGTCAGTTGCTCGACGACGAGCTGCAAGTCGTACTGGTCTACGGCAACGACGTGCCACGGGTGCTGGCGTTGTGCGCCGAAGTTGGCATCGCCGCTGCGCCATCGCTGGAGGCCTTGAAGGTCGCTGTTCACGTCTGAGGGCAATAAAAGGGAACCCTTCGCGCGACCGTCTATCCTAAAAGTGCATGCCACTATTCTGGAGCGACACCATGGGTTCGACGTTTAACGGTCTGATCGGTCTGATCATTCTTGCCCTCGATATCTGGGCCATCATCAACGTACTGAAAAGCGGCGCCGAGACCGGGATGAAAGTCCTCTGGGTGCTGCTGATCGTCCTTCTGCCGGTGCTGGGCCTGATCATCTGGGCGATTGCCGGGCCACGGGGGAATGTGCGGATCTGAGCCATTCTCGCGAACAACGCAAAACCTGTGAGGTTGTGTTAAGCCGATGGGCGCGCGAAGCGTCCCTTGAACCGGTGGGTGCGGTCTGACAGAAAACCCGTGATCTACGACTGCTTCTAAGTCGATCGGGAATAAATCCCCTTGCCACAAAAGCCTGCTTGCGCATTGGGTGTCTTTTTTTTCATGTTCGCCCGATGCAATCCTTTTGAACGATCAATCCGGCCAAAAGTCGAGATAGAGGTAAGCCCATTTGCGGGTTTGATCGAGGAGGCACCGATGCAAAAGTGGAAAATCACTTTCGTGGACGATCATGGTGAAACTGTTGTTGAGGTCTTCGAGCGCGCCGAATGTCCCAGCGACGATGAGGCCGCTCGACTGATCAAGCAACGGCTCCTGCCTGTTGCCGCCGCACTGGATTTGAACGATCTGGAAGGCCGCACCGCCGATGCGGGTGTCAAAAGTCTGAAAACCCAGAACAGCATCGAAATCCGCAGCATCACCCCCATCTGAAATTCTTCCATCATTATCACGCCAGGCCTTGGCAGCAGCTCTATCTTGGGGCTACTCTGCAAGCGAGATCAGCGAACGGATCGCTAAGGTCTGGTCTTGTCAGCTACATGCTTGTTTCCCGCGTGCAACCAGTTTGCCGAAGTACTTAGGCCCAAGGCCCGGGGCGGGAATACGGAAAGTCTATCCATCATCCGAGGGGGACGATTCATGAGCACAGCCTATCAAGAAGACATCAGCAGCAACGTGCTGCGCCGCATGAAAGAAGGCGGTTTCGATTTTTCCCGATTCCATCCCATCGAGTTCTACGCCATTTTCCCGGACGAGGAGCGGGCGCGCAGGGCGGCAGGCAAGTTTCGCGGTGAATCCATCAATGCCCAGGTCAGTGCGCGCGACGACGGCGCCTGGTCTCTGGAATTAAGCAAAGTGATGTACGCGACTTATGACGATATTGGCGATTTCGAGCAGGGCTTCTCCGCCGTGGTCGAACCGTTGGGTGGCATCATCGAGGGCTGGGGCGTCAAGCAGGAGGTACGCAACCGCTACCGTTTGAACTGATCTCTGGTGTTTTTTGTTGAGCAACGGCTGACCTTCGGGTTGGCCGTTTTCATTTATGGATCTCTTTTGCTTTCAAAACGTTTCACGCACGCAAAAAAAAGCCACCGGAGAGGGTGGCGAAAAGGGAAGACCGATAAATCGATGAAACCGTTCAGGGCCAAGGCTTTAAGGGCTGCACTGGCAGGCCGGATCAATTGAGCTGAAGACCTGCGCGTGGCAGCTCTTTCAGCGGATGCGCGGATTATCCGCCGCTCATGCCGAGCAGTGAAATCAACTCTGACTATGCTGGTGATAGACGACAACACTGCGTCGCAATGAGGCGGGGGCAATCAGGTTGGGGCATTTGTTGCACAGGAATGGTGCGGCACCTGCGGCGTGAATATCCAACTGATTGAAATCAAAGCGTTTATGCCGATGGCACGGGCCTTGCGAAGGCCTGTATGTCCGGGTGACAAGGAGTACGGCATGATCCGCACTTATTTTGATGAAATGTACGATGCCGGCGGCCAGATTCGCCCGCATTACCGGGAGTTTGCCCGGTGGTTGGCCGACACGCCTGACGAGCTGCTGGCCCAACGGCGACGCGAGGCCGATCTGCTATTCCATCGTGCCGGGATTACCTTCACGCTCTACGGGGACGAGCAAGGCACAGAGCGCCTGATTCCTTTCGATACCATTCCGCGCAGCATCCCCGCCAGCGAATGGCGGATCGTCGAGCGCGGCTGCATCCAGCGGGTCAAGGCGTTGAACATGTTCCTCGCCGACCTTTACCACGAGCAGCGCATCATCAAGGCTGGGATCATTCCCGCCGAGCAGGTGCTGGCCAACGAGCAATATCAGTTGGCGATGCAAGGGCTGGATCTGCACCGCGATATTTATTCGCACATCTCTGGTGTCGATCTGGTGCGCGACGGCGACGGCACCTATTACGTGCTCGAAGACAACCTGCGCACACCGAGCGGCGTGAGCTACATGCTCGAAGACCGAAAGATGATGATGCGATTGTTCCCGGAGCTGTTCGCCGCGCAGCGCATCGCGCCGATCGACCACTACCCGAACCTGTTGCTCGACACCCTGAAAAGCTCAAGCCCGATTGATGACCCGAGTGTGGTGGTGTTGACGCCGGGGCGCTTCAACAGTGCATTCTTCGAGCATGCTTTTCTGGCCCGGGAAATGGGCGTGGAGCTGGTGGAGGGCGCCGATCTGTTCGTGCGTGACGACAAAGTCTTCATGCGCACCACCGACGGGCCAAAAGCGGTCGACGTGATCTACCGCCGTCTCGACGACGCGTTCCTTGATCCGCTGGCGTTCAATCCGGATTCGATGCTGGGTGTGCCGGGGCTACTGTCGTCCTATCGTTCCGGCAACGTAGTGCTGGCCAACGCCATTGGCACCGGTGTGGCCGACGACAAGTCGGTGTATCCGTTCGTGACCGACATGATCCGTTTCTACCTCGATGAAGAACCGATCCTGAAGAACGTGCCGACCTGGCAATGCCGCAATCCGTCTGAACTTTCCCATGTGCTGGCCAATCTTGCGGATCTGGTGGTCAAGGAAACCCAAGGTTCGGGCGGTTACGGGATGCTGGTGGGGCCGGCAGCGACGACGGCGGAAATCGATGCATTCCGCGAGCGGATCAAAGCCAAGCCCCACGCGTACATCGCGCAACCGACATTGTCGCTGTCGACCTGTCCGACCTTTGTCGAAAACGGTATTGCGCCACGCCACATCGACCTGCGCCCGTTTGTCCTGTCCGGTCGCGAAACGCGGGTTGTGCCAGGCGGTTTGACCCGTGTCGCCCTGCGCGAAGGCTCTCTGGTGGTGAATTCCTCCCAGGGCGGCGGAACCAAGGACACCTGGGTGGTCGAGGATTGAAGGAAGTTTGCCATGTTAAGTAGAACTGCCTCGGATCTGTATTGGATGTCGCGTTACCTGGAGCGAGCGGAAAACCTCGCACGGATGCTCGATATCAGTTATTCGCTGTCGCTGATGCCGCAAGACGGCCGCGGCGATGGTCTGCACGAACTGGCCATGCCGCTGTTGATCACCGGCACACTCGACGATTATCTGGAGCGTCACGGCGCGCTGCATGCCGAACGATTGCTGCACTTTTTCGCCCTCGATGCCGCCAATCCGGCGAGCATCTACAGCTGTCTGGGCGCGGCGCGGGCCAGCGCTCACGCGGTACGTGGACGAATAACGGCTGACATGTGGGAAAACATCAACGCCACTTGGCTGGAGATTCGCGGGATCGCCGAACAGGGGCTGAGCCGCTATGGCATGAGCCGTTTCTGCGAATGGATCAAGGAGCGTTCACACCTGTTCCGTGGGGCGTCCTACGGCACGATCATGCGCAACGATGCGTTTCGCTTCATTCGCTTGGGGACCTTTATCGAGCGCGCGGACAACACCTTGCGCCTGCTCGATGCCCGCTACGAAATGGCGGGTGATCAGGCCGAAGCGGTCAGTGACGGCACTGCTCACGCCTACTATCAGTGGAGTGCTTTGCTCAGGGCTTTGTCGTCGTTTGAGGCCTACACCGAAATCTATCGCGATGCGCCGGGGGCGCGACATGTTGCCGAGTTGCTGCTGTTGCGCGCAGATGTGCCGCGTTCACTGCGTGCCTGCACCGAAGAGATCGATCAGATTCTCGCGCAGTTGCCCGGGGCCAACGGTCGGCCGGCACAACGCCTGGCCGCAGAAATGGACGCACGCCTGCGTTACACCGGCATCAACGAAATCCTCGAGGAAGGCCTGCACGCCTGGCTGACCGAATTCATCCCGCTGGTGCGCCAGTTGGGTAACGCCATTCACAGTTCCTACCTGGAGGCTGCATGAGACTTTCCATTAGCCACGAGACCACCTATCACTACGAAGATCAGGTGCGGGCGAGCATCCAGTACCTGCGGCTGACACCCCATGACAGCGAGCGTCAGCACGTATTGAGCTGGCAACTCGACCTGCCGCGCCCGGTGCGTGCGCAACTCGATCCGTTCGGCAACATCCTGCATGTACTGACCATGGACGAGCCGCACGAAGCGATCATCATCGGCGCCCGTGGTCAGGTGGATATCGATGAGTTGCGCGAGGCAGAGCACGAGAGCCAGTCCGCGTTACCGTTTCTGCGTTTTACTCGACTGACCGAGGCCGACGAGGCGCTGCGTGCGTTCGCCGAAAAAAACTGCAAGCAACGTCGCGACCGCACGGCGTTGATCGATTTGATGCATGGCTTGAACCAGCACATGACGTACACGCCGGGTTCCACTGAAGTGGATACCAGCGCCGCCGAGGCGTTCGCTGGCCGCTCAGGCGTTTGTCAGGATCACGCCCACGCGTTCCTGGCCTGCGCGCGTAGCCTGGGAATCCCGTCGCGGTATGTGTCGGGTTATTTGTACAGCGAGGATTGTGAACATCTGGCCAGCCATGCCTGGGCTGAGGCGTGGCTGGATGACGCCTGGTACAGCTTTGACGTGACCAATCAACTGGCGCGCCCTGAGCGACATCTTAAGCTGGCGGTGGGGCTGGATTATCTGGACGCCTGCCCGGTGCGCGGGATGCGCCGTGGTGGCGGGTGTGAGCAGATGCATGCGAAGGTGTTCGTGTCGCCGACGCCGGTGCCGGTTGTCTCCGTGCAACAGCAATAGGATTCGGGATGCCGCAAACGCTGGCAACCCAGCTTCCACAGGTTATGCGCTGATTTTGAATCAGCATTGATCCTGCGGGAGCAGGCTTGCTCGCGAAGAGATCAGTACCGACAACACAAGGCTCAGGGCTTAACCTTGCGCCCAGCCATGTGCTGCAGATACCCGATCAGCATTTGCAAATCCTGGTCGGGCAACACCTCAACTGAAAACCCCGGCATCTTCGCCTGCGGCCACTGACGCAAACTTTGCGGGTCACGAATGTAGCGTTTGAGGAAGTCCGCGCCGAAATACTCGGTCGGGTTAAACGGAATATTCAGATCCGGCCCGAACTGCGCATCTCCCGCACCATTCAATCGGTGGCACGCCAGACAATTTTTCTGAAACAGCGCAAAACCCTGATTCACCGGATCATCGGCTTTCAGCGCAGGGTCAGGCAGCAGGGCAGGGAAGCGTTCGGCCACCGGCGCCATGCGCTTGATGCTTGCCACTTCGAACGGCCATTGCTCCGGGCTGATATTTCCCGCTTGTGGATCGGTCCACACCAGATAGAACGGCCCGGCGCTGTGCTTGCCCTCGGACAGAGGTGGCCATGGTTGGGCCGGATCTTCGATCGCCAGCCATGCGCGCGCGCCTTTGGTGCCGAGCAAGGGCGCAGCAGCCAGTTCGGCGGCAAACCCATCGAGTGCCACTGCTTGCAAGTGATCGTCGGGTTTGATCCCCGTGAGCAAACTAGCCATGGGCACGGCGCGATAGGTCATGTCCTTCTTGTAGGACACATCATTTTTGATCGTGAGGGTTTGTACTTGAGGATGTTTGAGCAACTCCTCGGTCTGCCAGGTGCGGCTGATTTGGCCAAGCCGCAGATCCAGTTGTGCCGCAGCCAAAGGCATGCTCAACAGCAATGCCAAGAACACAATAAGCGCTTTCAAATGATCGTCATCATTGTTGTGGGAGTGCGCAAAGGTTGGCACAAACACGCCGGCCCGGGTAGCGGGCCAGTCACATGTTTAGTGGCGACAAGCCGCGCCTGACGCTTGAGTTCAACCGATGACCCTGGTCAGGTTCGGCAAAATCAACAACAGCGTCGTGGCGAAAAGAATGAGTCCTGCTTGACGAACTTTCGGTTGTTTGAACATGGCTTGACCGCCTTTATTGTTATTTCCTGATGCTTGCCTGCATATCCATGACGGCAAGCGCTGCACATCCTGTTGAAGCACGCCTGCCCCGGCAAAACCCGACGACCATGACGTACTTGTCTTACATTAGGGCTCGCGTCACGCTTGGCTTAGACCCATTTCATATGTAGTTCATGTCGGTAGCGATTAAAAAGGCATGAGGCTTATTGCCAGCTTCTTTGCCGCCCGCTTGCTAGACAACTCGCCGACCTGAACCGGTTCACCCGGCGGCTGATGACCGTCCGTCTGAGCGTGTGCGTCAAGCGTATTGAGCGCTGGGGTCATTGAATCCGTAGGCGCTCGGGTCAAGAGTGAAGGCACAAGAAATCACTCACCGCACAGGTTCGAGGACGTCATGACCCAAGCTTTGATTTTCGATGCGTTACGCACGCCCCGCGGCAAAGGCAAGGCCGATGGCGCACTGCACAGCGTCAAACCGGTGAATCTGGTGGCCGGCCTGCTGAGTGCTTTGCAAGAGCGAACCTCGCTGGACACCCGCCAGGTCGATGATGTCGTACTCGGCTGCGTCACGCCGATGGGTGATCAAGGCGCTGACATTGCTAAAACGGCCGTGCAGGTGGCCGATTGGGACGTGAGCGTGGCGGGCGTGCAGATCAACCGCTTCTGCGCTTCGGGGCTGGAAGCGGTGAACCTCGGCGCCATGAAAGTGCGCTCGGGTTTTGAAGACCTGGTGGTGGTCGGGGGCGTTGAATCGATGTCGCGTGTGCCGATGGGCAGCGATGGCGGTGCCTGGGCGCTGGATCCGCAGACCAACCTGCACAGCCACTTCACGCCGCAGGGCGTTGGTGCCGATCTGATCGCCACCCTCGAAGGCTTCAGTCGCCAGGACGTCGATGCCTACGCGTTGCACTCGCAACAGAAAGCGGCGCGGGCCAGAGCTGATGGTTCGTTCAATAAGTCGCTGGTGCCCGTTCAGGATCAGAACGGCATCATCCTGCTTGATCACGATGAGTTCATTCGTGCCGAATCGACTCTCGAAGGGCTGGGCAAACTCAAGCCGAGTTTCGAAATGATGGGCCTGATGGGCTTCGACGCCACGGCGCTGCGGGTCTACAGCCATGTCGAGCGGATCAACCATGTACACACACCCGGCAACAGTTCCGGCATTGTCGACGGCGCGGCGCTGATGCTGATCGGCTCCGAAGCCAAGGGCCGGGCGCTGGGCCTGCAGCCTCGGGCGCGAATTGTCGCCACGGCGGTTACCAGCACTGATCCGACCATCATGCTCACCGGCCCCGCGCCGGCCACCCGCAAGGCGTTGGCCAAAGCGCGATTGCGTGTAGAGGAAATCGATCTGTTCGAGGTCAACGAAGCGTTTGCGTCGGTGGTTCTGAAATTCATCAAGGACATGGCCGTCGATCCGGACAAGGTCAACGTCAACGGCGGCTCCATCGCCATGGGCCACCCACTGGGCGCCACCGGTTGCGCGATCCTCGGCACCTTGCTCGATGAACTGGAAGCCCGACGCCTGCGCTATGGCCTGGCGACGCTGTGCGTCGGCGGCGGCATGGGCATTGCCACCATCATCGAACGACTCTGAGCCCCGAATTCAAGGAACTTGTTATGAGCGAAGCCATTCGTTACGAAAAAGGCCAGGACGGGATCGTCGTGCTGACCATCGACATGCCGGGCCAGAGCGCCAACACCATGAACGCCCTCTATCGCGAGGCTATGGCCGCTTGCGTCGCCCGGCTTGTCACTGAAAAAGACCGCATTGCTGGCGTCATCATCACCTCGGCGAAGAAAACCTTCTTTGCAGGTGGCGACCTCAATGAGCTGATCAAGGTCGGTAAGCCAGAAGCCAAAGCGTTCTACGACATGGTGCTGTCCCTCAAGGGGCAATTGCGCACTCTGGAAACCTTGGGCAAACCGGTGGTTGCGGCGATCAACGGTGCGGCGCTCGGTGGCGGCTGGGAAATCTGCCTGGCTTGTCATCATCGCGTCGCTTTGGATGACGCGTCGGTGCAACTCGGTTTGCCGGAAGTCACCCTCGGCCTGCTGCCGGGTGGCGGCGGGGTCGTGCGCATGGTGCGAATGCTTGGTATCGAGAAGGCGCTGCCTTATCTGCTGGAGGGTAAAAAAGTGCGTCCGCAGCAAGCGTTGCAAGCCGGTTTGATTGATGAGCTGGCGGCGAATCGCGATGAACTGCTGGCCAAGGCACGCGCCTGGATTGTCGCCAATCCGGAGGCGGTACAGCGCTGGGACGTCAAGGGGTACCAGATTCCCGGCGGTACGCCGTCGAACCCGAAAGTGGCGCAGATGCTGGCAATTGCGCCGTCAATACTGCGGACGAAAACCCAAGGCACGCTGCCAGCGCCGGAAAAGATTCTGTGTGCGGCGGTTGAAGGCGCTCAGGTGGATTTCGATACCGCGCATCTGATCGAAACCCGCTATTTCACCGAGCTGACCACGGGGCAGATTTCGAAAAACCTGATCGGCACGTTCTGGTTTCAGCTCAATGAGATCAATGCCGGTGGGTCGCGGCCGCAGGGGCTTGCGCCGTATAAAACGCAGAAAGTCGGCGTACTCGGTGCGGGGATGATGGGCGCCGGGATCGCTTTTGTCAGCGCCTCGGCGGGCATTGACGTGGTGCTCAAGGACATCAACCTGACCGCGGCCGAGAAGGGCAAAGCGCATTCGGCGGCGCTGCTGGACAAAAAAGTCGCCCGCGGGCAAATGAGTGCTGAACAGCGCGAAGCGGTGCTGACGCGGATTCATGCCACTGAAACCGATGTCGACCTGGCGGGTTGTGATCTGATCATCGAAGCGGTATTCGAGGATCGCGAACTCAAAGCGCAGGTGTCTTCGGCAGCTCAGAAGGTTGTTGGCGCTGATGCCGTGATCGCTTCCAATACTTCAACCTTGCCGATCACCGGTCTGGCGAGTGCCGTCCCCGATCAGAGCAAATTCATCGGCCTGCACTTCTTCAGCCCTGTGGAGAAAATGCCGCTGGTGGAAATCATCAGAGGCGCGCAGACCAGCGACGAAACCCTCGCCCGTGGTTTTGATTTCGTACTGCAAATCAAGAAAACGCCGATTGTGGTCAACGACAGTCGCGGCTTCTTCACGTCGCGCGTGTTCGGCACCTTCACCAATGAAGGCATCGCCATGCTCGGTGAAGGCGTAAGCGCAGCGATGATCGAGACTGAAGCGCGCAAGGCCGGTATGCCGGTCGGGCCTCTGGCGATATCTGACGAAGTTTCCCTCAGCCTGATGAGCCATATCCGCCAACAAACGGCCAAAGACCTGCAAGCTGAAGGGAACCCGCTGATTGAGCACCCGGCCTTCGCCGTGATTGATTTGCTGCTCAACGAATACAAGCGCCCCGGCAAAGCGGCTGGCGGCGGTTTTTATGATTATCCGGCCGGTGGACAGAAGCATTTGTGGCCGCAACTCAAGACCCGTTTCGAGAAGGCTGATGGGCAGATCTCGCCGAAGGATGTACGTGACCGTCTGTTGTTCGTGCAGGCCATCGAAACCGTGCGCTGTGTGGAGGAGGGTGTGCTGACCTCAACGGCGGACGCCAATATTGGTTCGATCTTTGGCATTGGTTTTGCGGCGTGGACCGGTGGTGCGTTGCAATTCATCAATCAATACGGGGTGAAAGACTTCGTTGCCCGTGCGCAGTATCTGGCGGAGCAATATGGCGAGCGTTTTGCACCACCGGCGTTGTTGTTGGAGAAGGCTGCGAAAGGCGAGCTGTTTTAAGTGATGGGGAGAAGGCTGCGGGGCTTGCCTTGTCTGGGTGATTCAGGGCAGGCTCTGGGTGTTCATTATTCCCATCATGTGTCAGGTATTTTTTATGTCGCTACGCATCTGCATTCTGGAAACCGACATCCTGCGTCCGGAACTGGTCGATCAATATCAGGGTTACGGGCAGATGTTTCAGCGCCTGTTCTCGCAGCAACCGATCGCCGCCGAGTTCGCCGTCTACAACGTGATGCAGGGCGAATACCCGAGCGACGACCTGACGTTCGATGCGTACCTGGTCACCGGCAGCAAGGCTGATTCCTTCGGTACCGACCCGTGGATTCAAACCCTCAAGCAATACCTGCTGAGCCGCTACGAACGTGGCGACAAACTGCTCGGTGTGTGCTTTGGCCACCAACTGCTGGCACTGCTGCTGGGTGGCAAGAGCGAACGCGCGGCTCAGGGGTGGGGCGTTGGTACCCACAACTACAAACTCGCGGCCAGGGCGCCGTGGATGAACCCGGTGCGTGAGGAACTCACACTGCTGATCAGCCACCAGGATCAGGTGACGGCGCTACCGGAAAACGCCACGGTCATCGCTTCCAGCGACTTCTGCCCGTTTGCGGCGTACCACATCAATGATCAGGTGCTGTGCTTCCAGGGCCATCCGGAATTCATTCACGATTATTCGCGTGCGCTGCTCGAACTGCGTCAGGACGCGTTGGGTACGCAGATTTACAGCAAAGGCGTGGCCAGCCTTGAGCAGGAGCATCATGGCGCTACGGTCGCGGAGTGGATGATGCGCTTTGTGGCGCACAAGCCAGAAGCTAAAGCTGTTTAAAATCTGACGCGGCATCTGTGGTAAGGGAGCATTCCCTTACCACAGCACTACAACCAGCCTGATTTCTTGAAACTTGCCCACAAACTCACACATCCCACCGTAATAAACCCCAGAACACCGAAGTAACCGTAGTGCCAGCTCAACTCGGGCATGTTCTGAAAATTCATCCCGTAGATCCCCGCCACTGCCGTCGGGAACGCCAGAATCGCGGCCCACGCCGCAAATTTGCGCTGCACCACGCTTTGTCTTGACGCTTCAAGCAATACACCGACTTCGATGGTCTGGCTGGCGATTTCCGCCAGTGTAGTCAGGTCTTCCATCTGTCTTGTGACATGGATTTGCACATCGCGGAAGTACGGGCGCATGTTCTTGTCGATAAACGGAAAGCTCAGTCGTTGCAGTTCTTCGCCGATTTCCACCATCGGCGCCGCGTACCGGCGCAGGCGCACTACGTCGCGGCGCAATCCATGAAGCCTTTGAATGTCGTGTTCGTTCAGCGCACTGCACAGCACATTGCGCTCAAGTTCATCAATTTCGGCATGGATCGCCTCGCCTACGGGCTGGTAGTTCTCGATCACAAAGTCGAGTAGCGCATAGAGGACGAAGTCTTCTCCATGCTCCAGCAACAGTGGGCGTGCTTCACACCGTTGACGGACATGGGCGTACGACGCCGAGTGGCCGTTGCGCGCGGTAATGATGTAGCCCTTGCCGGCGAAGATGTGGGTTTCGATGAATTGCAAAATCCCGTGTTCACGGATTGGCGAGTAAGTCACGATAAACAACGCGTCGCCAAAGGTTTCCAGTTTTGGCCGGCTGTGTTTTTCCAGAGCATCTTCGATGGCCAGTTCGTGCAGGTTGAACTGGCGTTGCAGGTTGGACAATTCCTGTGCGTTCGGCTCTTCGAGGCCGATCCAGACAAAGTGGCCGGTTTTGGCGGCCCAGGCGGCGCCTTCATCAAGGGTAATATTGGTGACTTTCTTACCCGCGCTGTACACCGCGGCAGCAACAACTCGACCCATGGTGGTGGTTCACTTCTTCTTGGCAGATGACAGGGATTGCACGGCTTCAGCTTAGCCGTGTCGCTGCTTGAGAGTCAGTGAAATCAGCACAGTTCACCGCATAAAAGAAAACCCGCACGGGGCGGGTTTATTTGGTCAGGCGGCTTGCAGTTGCCGATCCATCGATTCGATGCATTCGCGCATTTGCTCGCGGCACTGGCTGATGAGCATGGGCATGTCGTCCATGGTCAGTCCAGCGGTAGGAATTGCCGGCAACGAGCGTATGAGAACTTTCCCGCTGCGCCAGCGATTCAAACGCATGTGCCTGATGTAGCTGCTGACACACACTGGAACGATCGGTACGCCCGCGGCAATCGCCATCTGGAACGCGCCTTTCTTGAACGGCAACAGTTCTTCACCGAGGTTACGCGTGCCCTCCGGGAACACCCAGATCGACGTGTCTTCGTTCTGCAAGGTATGCGTGGTGGTGAGCATTGACTGGCGCGCTTTGTGCGCATTGCCACGGTCAATCAAAACGTTGCCGGCCAGCCAGAACAATTGCCCGAACAGCGGCACCCACTTCAGGCTCTTCTTGCCGATGCAGACGGTGCGGCGCGGCACGACATTGCCGAACACGAACAAATCATAGTTGGATTGATGATTGGCGATGATCACGCAACTGTCAGGCTTGCTCATCAAGCCGCTGACGTCGGACTTCACTCGCAGACGCAAAATGCACATCGCCGGCAAGGCGTAGAGGCGGGCGCATAAACGGCTGTTGTCCGGATTGAATGGGCGGCACAACCCGAGGATCACCCCCAGCACGCCGGCTAAAATAAAGTGCAGGCTCATCAATAACATACGAAACACGAACAGCATTTTAAGGCCCCACCGGCACAAAAGGTGGCGCAGTGTACGGATGTGCACTGTTTTCGGCAATTGCCGCTATAGAGGCAGGAGATAGGCGATGTTTAAGCGCATGTTTCGGATTTGTTTGTCAGACGCGTCCTAGAGCAGCCGTGGCGCTTTCAACGGAGCTTGCAGGAAAAAGCCCGACACGACGGCCGGGCTTTTCTTCAATGCTGGAACCGGGTGATTAACCCAGATGCTCCTGATCCTGGATGATGGCGTTATCCAGGGTTTCCAGCAGAGCCTTACGCACCTTCAGCTTGGTGTTTTTGTGCGCAGTCATGTTGATCTTCTTCAACTGACGCGCGGCAGCGAGTGCGGCACCTTGCAACTCCTCGGCGCAAACCACCTTGTCGAGGAAACCGGCATCCACAGCGCTTTTCGGATCAAACATCTCACCGTTGATCACCGAACGGTGGAATGCCGAACGACGCAGTCGATCACGAGCCAGTTCGATACCGGCGTGGTGCATGGTCATGCCGATCTGCACTTCGTTCAGACCAATGCTGAATGGGCCATCGACGCCGATGCGGTAGTCGGCGGACAACAGAATGAAGGCACCCTTGGCCACGGCATGACCCGGGCAAGCGACGATCACCGGGAACGGGTGAGAGAGCAGACGGCGAGCCAACGTCGAACCTGCGGTCACCAGCGACACGGCTTCTTTAGGGCCAGCGGTCATCACCTTCAGGTCATAACCACCCGACAGAATGCCCGGCTGACCGGTAATGATCACGATGGCACGATCAGTCACAGCCTGATCCAGCGCCGCATTGAACGCCGCAATCACGTCCGGGGAAATGGCATTGACCTTGCCGTTGCTCAAGGTCAGGGTCGCGATACCGTCTTCGAGGTGGTAGGAAATCAGGTCGCTCATCTTGTGTTCCTTTTGTTTTTAGTTGGCTGAAGCCCATATTTTTAAAGGGCTTTATTGATTTGAGATTGTGGTTTTCTTGTGGTGTTTCTTGGCGAAGTGTCCACAAAGTGTCCACGGTCGCCGGCGAGAGGGTTCAAATTGACCACCTCCGCAAGGTGGCCGGGGCTGAAGTGGGCATAACGAATTGTCATTTCCAGCGTTGAATGTCCAAGCACCCGCTGTAAGGTGAGGATATCCCCACCGTTCATCATGTAATGGCTTGCGAAGGTATGACGCAAAACATGCGTAACCTGGCCCTTCGGCAACCCTAGTTCTATCTCGTTGACGACGTCCGCAAAGGTGTACCAGGTTTCCCGATAAGACGACTTGAACGGCATACAGTTTGTAAGCATCTTCTCTAGCGCCGGTGCGATCGGGACAGTGCGGTTTTTAGCCGACTTCGTTCGAGTGAAGTGAATCCGGCCATCCCTCACCTGGCCCGGCTCCAGATTTGCCGCTTCCGCCCAACGTGCACCAGTTGAAAGGCAGACGCGTGCGATGACACCGACGTCTGACGTTTCTTTATCCAGCCTTGTCAGTAACAACGATATTTGCTCGCTGGATAGATACGCCATCTCGCTTTGATCGAATTTCAGTGCCCGAACCTTGGACAGCGGGTTTTCGCCAGACCACTCACCCAGCCGTTCCAGCTCATTGAACACTGCACGTAGATAACTCAGTTCGTGGTTTGCCGTGTTCGCTGTGATTGGCGTCGTTGCACCGTTCCGCTTACCAGCCTCATCTACTTTTGCGCGACCCCATTTACCGGCAAGTCGATCTGATCGGTATTGGGTGAAGCTGCTCGCGGTGAAGTCAGTAGCTCGCGGATCACCAAGGTTTTTGACCATGCGCTCAAGAAAAGCTAGGCATTTCTCACCTTGTTTGAGGTGACAGCCGTGAAGCTTGAACCAGAGAGACACTAGATCGGAAAGTCGGCGCTCGTCTCGTTTAGGCTTTTTTTCAAACTCGCCCTTGGCGCCGTCTCCCATCAACCGTCGTTCGAAAATCATTGCCTCATTTTTGGTTCTGAGTTTTTTTCGAACGCGTGCGCCTGCGCGTCCATCCGGCCGACAGTCCACGAGCCATTCGCCAGACTCAAGCTTCTTTATTGACATAAGTCACACACAGACCGGGTGGCAAACACGCACGAAACAATCCTTGTCGCAGGTTAGGCGGGCGGGCAGGGGTACTAGCCGATGACAGGGCTTATCTGACCCGCTTCAGGTGCAACCTCATCAGTCACTAGCCACAGCGCGTATTTTTTGAACCTCGGGTGCATGGTGACCTTCAGCAACTCGACCGAGCTGACTGATTTGCTGCGTCCGTACTCATAGCCCTTCCAAGTGTCCATTTTGACGCCGGTGAGTTCGCAAATTTCAGTTTGTGTCAGTCGCTCTGTCAGCCGCACTTCCTTGAGCTTGCTTCCTAAATCCATGACGACCCCTTGATTTTGTGTATTTACATACATATTCTGTGGGTGCAGATACATATCTGCTGCATATATACCCATGGAGCTTATCAAATGCAGATCACGATCGACACGCCCTACACCACTGTCAGAGAGCTGGCCCGGCGCTCCGGCCAATCCGAACGAGCCATCCGGAACGAAATCGAGCGTGGCCGGATCCTCATTCGTGAAAAGAACGAAGGTTCCAAGGAAGCAGTGCTGATCAACATGCTTGCACTGGCTATTGAAGCGGCTCAGCAAGCAGAGCGCGTCATGTCCGCCTCGGCTAAGCGCTGAGGGGCGGCCAATGCAATTCGAAGACATCTACCGTCTAGAAGTGGTCGAAGCCCTGGAGCATGACCACGAACTGGATTTCAAAGACATTGGCGCCACCTACTTTCAAAAAGGTGTTTGCCCAGGCTGCGGCGAACGCACCCTGTACATCGCCCGTAAGCAGCCCTACCAGCTCAAGTGCAACCGCTTGAACCAATGCCAGTTCGAGGAAAAAACTCGGGAGCGCTACAGCCACCTGTTCGAAAACCTCAGCGAGCGATTCCCTCGTACCGAACTGAATCCAAACGCGACGGCCGACGCTTACCTACAGCGTAATCGCGGCTTTGATATCGGCAAGATGAAAGGCTGGTACGAACAAGGCCGCCGCCCGATGAAGGACGGCCAATGGGCTGACACGGTTCGTTTCCCGCTGTGCAACGGTTATTGGGAACGCATCATTGACGCCACCATGGTCGCGGCCAACGAGGGCAACAAAGCCGGCATCAAAAAGGGGATGGACTACAAAGGCGGCTGCTGGATACCGCCGGGCATGACGATCGAGCCGGGCGACACCGTCTATATCGTGGAGGGCATTTTTCACGCCATCGCTTTGTTCCTTGCCGGTTACAAGGCCGTCGCCTCAATCTCGGCCAATAACTTTCCCTGGAGCCTGGTCGAGGAACACAAGGGCAAGAAAGTCCGGTGGGTCATCGCCTTGGACGACGACGCGGCCGGCCACTCCGTCATTCCGAAATACCGTAGCCAACTGCATGCCAAAGACGAAAAGGCCTGGGTGGCGCTCGCCGGTGCAGATCGCGACTGGGACGACGTATACCGCGATGGCCAACTCAATGAAGAATTCATGCTGGAAGCCTGTTATCAGGGGCGCTTGTTCGTCGCTGTCAGCTCAGCCAAAAAAGCGTTTCTGCTCTATCTCAAGCGGCCGCGCAGCTTCTTCCTGGTGGAGTTTCAGAACCGTCTCTATTCGGCAAAGATCAACACCGACGAACTGAACAAGGATCTGGACGGCGACACGGTGAACGGCCACTGGCCGAAATTCGAAAAGCACTGCGACATGAAGCAGGTGGCCAACTGTGTTCCGCACTTTGAATACATCCAGCGCGATGCCCTCAGTGGTGATCAGCAGTTCTTCTTCCAATTCAATTTCCCGAATGCGGCACAGAACTGCAAAGAGCCTCTGGCGCCCAACTCAATTGGTGACCCGCGCAGCTTCGCCAAATCGCTACTGGAGCGCACACCTGGCGGCAACTTCGAAGGTGGAGAGAAGGTGCTGGCCATGTTGCGCAGCAAGTGGCTCGACAACGCGCTGACAGTTCGATCGCTGCCCTTTGTCGGCTATGACGCATCAAGCAAGACGTACTGCTTTCAGAAGTTCGGTTATCACAAGGGTCGCGAGTACCTAGCCAACAACCACGGTTATCTTGAGGTCGGGAAAGTCGGCCTGAAAACGTCGCTCAATAGCCTGTCGATCATCCGCGGATCTGGCTTCGATCCGGGTTGGTTTTCCGATTTCTTCGCAGTGCATCACCTGAACGGACTCGCGGCATTGTCGTGGTGGACTGCCACACTGTTCGTGCAACAGATCCGTACCAAACAGGAGTCGTGGCCTTTCCTGGAGCTGACAGGCGATGCCGGTGCCGGCAAGTCCAGCTTGCTGCGTTTCCTTTGGCGGTTGGTCGGTCGCTCCAACTTCGAAGGCATCAAGCCCAACAGTGACGGCGCCAGTGCGATCGGCCTGACCCGTGCACTGTCCCAAGTGAGCAATCTTCCGGTGGTGCTTATCGAGTCTGATAGCCAGGTCGTCGACGCCCAAGGGCGCACGGTCGTCAGCCAGTACAACTGGGAAAAATGGAAAGCCCTGTTTGACCACAACGCCACGCTAAGAACGGTCGGAGTTAAGTCCTCGAGTAACGACACTGACAGCCTGATCTTTCTCGCAGCCCTGTGCATTGCTCAGAACGCCAGTGTTGAAGGCTCAGAAGCAATCCTGACCCGTATTTGTCATTTCCATGCGAACAGGGCGCACCACACCCCTGCGTTGAAAGTTCTGGCCACACGCCTCAACGGTATTGCCGTCGAGCAATTAGCCGGCTACCTGGGCCACTGCATAGGGCAGGAATCCGCCTGGCTCCAGCGCTACTTCGACGCCTTTCCCGAATACGAGCAACGTCTACAAGCAAACCCGGCGCTTCAGCACCAGCGGATTGTTCTGTGCCACGCGCAAATGATGGCCGCAGCGAAAGCCACTCAGACGCTCTTTCCGGACTGGAGCGGCGAAACTCTGGAACAAGTAATCAAGCACATCGAACGCCGCGCCATCGATCGACAGCAGCGCGTCAGCATTGAGAACCCAACAGCCGGGCGCTTCTGGCAGATCTATCACTACCTGAACGAGCGTGTGGTTTCGATCAGCGATGATGCCGGCGATCGCGATATCACTCAGGAAACGCTCAACCACAGCGCCGACAAAGACCTGATCGCCATCAACATCGAACACTTCCACAACGCCTGTCGCCTCGCTGGCCAAGAGGTCATCCATGCGACGCAGCTACACCGTGCGCTGCCGCTCAGCACCACACACACCTTCATCGAGACTCGCAAAGTCCGGTCGGTCATCGAGAAACGATCGCTCAACTGCTGGATGTTCCGGAAGGGGAGTAAATCGTGATGAACGTCGTTGGGGGAAAGACATGCGTATGGGGGTGTACCCGTGTTTTTAAGCAAATGCGTGTGTGCCCACTGATTGGGTGGAACATCTGGAACATTAATATCTATAAGAAAAATATCTATAAAAAACAGATAGATAACAAGCATCAGCCCACCACCACAGACCGGAACACGCTGGAACACACCGGAACAACTTTCCAATGGCTGTTCCAGAAGTGTTCCACCGTGGCCATTTGCCGGAACACCTCGCAAACGCCCGTCGTTCAAGGGCTACAGCGATTTTCAAGAAAAAGCTGTTCCGCAATGTTCCGGCTAAACGTTCCACCCAAGCACCACGCTGAAAGCCCCGTAATCCTTGGGCTGCCGGCCATCCACTTTTAATTGTTCCGGATGTTCCGGGGGACGCCGGGGCACACGCGACATTTTTTTCAGGCGCGGCCTGATCCAACCAGCAAAACAAGGAGCAACACCATGCAAGTACAAGTCATCACTGGCGACCGAGCCACAGGCAAAACCACCCAACTGCTCGCCATTCAAGCCGAACTGAAAGCGCAAGGCATAGAGGCGCCAATCCTCGTCGGCCAGCAGTGGACTACCCCGTACTTCGTGAACCTGATCGCAGAGAAAGCAATGGCCGGTGCCAAGCAATTCCTGGCCGACGACTGCACCCAGTTCCAGATCAAAGCCGCGATGAATCTGCAAGCCCAGGGCATTCACTCCGGAATCCCATCTGATTTTGTGGTTCACCTGGTGCGCCAAGCGTAAGGAGGGGGCAGCAATGATTATTCGCTTCGTAGCCAACACCCTGCCCGGCGAGCTGCCGTTACCGAGCAGCTACGTCGACCAGCGCTCACCGGAGGATCTGGCCGAGCTGGCAGCGGCTGCACATTGGAGGGATCACCCGGAGGACACGCCGACGTTCGTCACGATCGTGCATATGCGCGATGTGGATGGGCATGACCTGGGATTGTTTGAAGTGCGCTGTGAACAGCGCCCGGTATTTACGGCAAGCCAATTGCGGCAAGCGTGAGAGAGACGGTGTCGAGGAGTTGCAGCTCCCCGACACCAACCACCACAAGAGGAGCAACACCATGCAAGCACAGCACCCAAGCAGCAGCGACAACAAGGCTATCACACCGGCGGAGCAAGGCAGCGTCACCTTTAAGCCACCTCGCCCGTTATTGGCAACGGCGATGATCGGCGCCGCCTTGATCGGCTACCTGGTTCACAAAACCCCAGACGCCCGGCAGCTTCTCGAAAGCCTCGCGGCAATGGCACAACAGCTTGGCGACCTTTCTGACCGTGACGCCGACGTTTTAGCGCAGTTGCTCGCCAAACCAGTAGCACCACAACAGAAAGGAGTTACAGCATGCTGATCGACGGCCAGTTTGTTGCAGTAAGCGAAACAGCGTATGACAACGCTCGAAAACAAGCGGAGTTGCCCACAGATTTTCACCTGGTGGAAGCCACCGCGCTACTCCACCACGACACAGGGAACGGCATTGCACAAATCCATTTGCCAGAAGGGCTTGTGGTTGCCGCTTTCGAAGATTCGCAGGGACATCGTCGATACGGGGTTGTGAGCCTACTGATGCCTCGCAATAAAACGTAATAATTTTAGCGGCTAAAGTCGCACTGAATTAATGGTTCACAAGGGCGCTATGGCGCCCTTTTTCTTTGCCTAAAAAACCAGTCGCAGTCTCTATCACTGTTGTTTCTTGACATACATGAAAATATACTTATATGCAAATCATGCAGGCCGCACCCAGCAGCACAAAAAATCAAATTAGATAAAAACAACGCAAGAGTTTATCTATACAAAACCGGTAGCGGAGAGCCTGAACTAATAAACACTAGCCAAGAGACGAGTAAACACATCTGTATCGATGTAATCGCTCATACATGAAACTACAAAATCATGCATGCTTCAGTGAACTAATGGCCTTTTGCAATGTCACACAGAACCCCAGTCTGCTTGGCCTACCGGCTGAGTCAGGATTTTATAGCGAGAGCTTTTGGGTGAGGTACATAGTTCAAAAAGCCTCCAAAATACTATTTGACAATCTATTTTTTAAATCCGTAAAGTGCGCCGCAATTTGATCCGCCCAGCATGGAGCCGAAGTAATGGACGAGCGCGTAATCATCAACACAAGAGACGTTTTAGAAGAAGTCGCGAAAGTAATAATGTCGTTAAGTGTGTCAGTCGGTGCTCGACCACTGAACGAAGAGGAAAGCGGCGGTGTTGTAGCGACCATGACTTGGAGTCATGGTCGATTACTGGAATGTTCTAAAGAACTAGGAGAGTTGTTTAATCAGGTAGGCAATGAACTAAGCTGATCAAATAACTGACGTTGCTGAGCAATCGGCATTTCCCGTAGTCGGTCGAAAATCAACTGGTCGACCGACTGAGCAGAAGGACGCAAAGGGTGTGAATAGGTAAGGCTCATCACGAATGTATGCCCGCAACGTGGGTTGAGGCACTGGCAGTACAGCTTTGCATATTCCACATTCATGTTTTCCCGCGAGCCAATCCGAGCCTTACCCCCACAGTCTCTACAAGTGATCCGCATTGCGCCCCTTCCCAATGGTGTATGTACATACACTATTCTACGTGAAGCAGCCTCAAACCGCTGCGCCTGACTCAACAGGTTCACGCCATCCGATACGCCGATCAGGCCGCAGTGAATCATTCAACTGGTCGAACAACTGACAGATCGGACGAATCTCGTTGTTGGTGTAAACCCGATCAATCTTTTCAATGTCGCCGAACCCTCCGCTGTTCTCCGGGATGATCCCGGCCAGCGCGGGGTTCATCCGCCACGCGGCAATCACGTCGTTACGGGTGATGTTCTTCACCTTCTCCAGCTCGTCTTTCGCCTGGAAATCCCCCACGGGAATGATCTGGATCGCCTCCTTATCGCCGCCCGGGATGTTGACGAACATCGAGCGGAAGTTACCCACACCCTTGCTCGCGGTGATCTGCGCCCTCAGCTCGTCCTCGTCGTCTTCGCTCAGGTTCGGGTCGTTGGTGTAGAAGATGTAGCCCGCGTGGGCGCCGTTGCTGTAGTAGCGCCGGCGGAACAGGGTCGCGGCCTCGTTAAGCAGCAGCGCTTGCATGCCGCCCAGGTAATCAGGCACGCCGTAGATGTTCTGTTCCACGTCGTAATTCATGACGTGTTCGATTTCGTCCTGGTCGAACTCCACTTCTTTGCCGTCCGGTAGCAACATCACAAAACCACCATCCACCTTGACCCGCATGTTGATCGTCGGCAGATGCTCCATCTCAAGCACCTGCCCGAAGGCGTTGCGGTTACGCAGGAAATACGCCTCGCCGAACACCATAAAGTCGAGCCCGGCGCGGCCCATGGTCGTGATCGAGCAGCCCTCCGACGGGATGAACTCACGCAGCAACAGGTTGCGCTTGAACCCGGGAATGGCGCCGTGGTGTGCGTTGGCGCGCAGCAGTTTGGCCAGCCCCTGGCGCGACACCGGCGGCGTGTAGATCCGGCCGTCGTGCGTGGCGAACACGCCCAGGTACTGCCCGATGTTTTCGCTCAGTACCTGTTCGGGTGCGCCGAATGAAAACATCCTTGCTCGCCCGGGGGCTGCGGCTGCCGGTGTTTGCTGTCGTTTTTTTCGCGCCATTGTTTGCTGATCCAGTCATTGAGTAGCGGCTACGCCGCTGCTTGTTGGTATTGAGGGGTTCGTGGGCCAGGGCATGCATGATCGCCCAGGCGATATCGGCGTGACCCGAGGCGTCGGTGCGCGATGCGCTGTAGGTGACTTGGCCACCGCCTGTGGTGCCGCGCTTGATCGTCAGGAAGGCCTGAGCGATGTCGTTCCAGCCGGCATCCCATTCGATCCGACTGCCCTGAATAGTGTCTTGGGCTTTGAGTACCAGGGTGTTTTTCGTTTCGAGGCTGTAGTGAATCGAGGTCGCACGCGGGTAGAAATCGCGCACTAGGTCAAACACGCCGTAGCCGATGCCAGTGGTATCGATGCCGATGTGTTGCACGTTGAACCGCTCGGTGAGTTTCTTGACCTGCTCCGCCTGGTACTTGAACGACTGTCCGCGCCAACTGTGCTTTTCCAGAATCCTGAACTTGGCGCCAGGCTCCAGTGGCGGTGCAACGACCACGCAACTGGCATCGTCCCGGGTACGGCTGGGGTCGTAGCCGATCCACACAGGGCTGTTGCCGAAGGGGCGCGGATCGTCGGGGTCGTAGTCCGTCCAAAGCGACAGGTCGGAGTAGCAGCGCTCCAAGTCGGATAGGGAGAACGCGCTCATGGTGCTGTCGATGAATTTGCACATGAACAGTTGCTGAAATTTGTCCTCGTCGTACTCCAGTTGCAACTGCTCAATGTCGAATAGATCGCAGCCGCCAGCAATGGCGTCCAGGATGGTGATGACCTTGCGCCATTGTCCGTCTGGGCACAGCGAGCCCATCGCCGCCTGTGTCTCGCTAGGCCACGGGTTCTTGGCGTTTTTGCGTTTGCTGTTGCGGAATTTCTCACCCGTCCAGAACGGGTAAGCCTGGTGCGATACGGCACTGGGCGTTGAAAAGTAGGTCTTGCGCCACTTCTTGTGGGTGGCCATGGCACTGGCAACGGTATTCAGTTTTTCGAAATCGCGAATCCAGAAATATTCGTCAACGTAGACGTGGCCATGGTGACCCTGGGCGGTGCTGCTGTTGGTGCTGAGAAAACGCAGTTCGGCCCATGGTTTGCCGTCTTTGCTCAGCACAATCGGGTTGCCGGTCAGCTCCAGGCCGAACCACTCTTGTGCGAACGCGATGATGTAACTGCGGAAAATCTCAGACTGGGCGCGGCTGGCCGACAGGAAAATCTGGTTGTCGCCTGTTAGCACCGCGTCCATAAACGCTTCGCCGGCGAAGTAGTAGGTCAGGCCCACCTGGCGGCTCTTGAGGATGTTCCGAATTCGGCAAGTCAACGGATTCTGTTTGGCGGCGAACAGCTCCTTTTGGTAGCCGTACATCTTGCTGATGAACTTGTCGAGGAAGTCCACCTCTGTCAGCCCGCTGACGTCGTTTTTTACTTTCTTCTCGCGCCTCTTGCCGCCCTTGTCGCCTCGTTCGCGGCGTTCACCGCGCTGTCCCTGCCGTTCTCCCGGGTTGTCCGATGGCGCATCAGTGATCGTTGCCGGCAACGGTTTGGCGGACTGCTTCAACAGCCGATCGCGAACGGTCGTGAGCCGGTCCAGTTCATCCAGTTCGCCTTTGGTCAGGGTGGCCGCTTTCTCCAGGATAAGGGTGATTCGCCGACCCACCGCCGTCAGCGGTTCTTCGTCCGACAGCATCTCGTCCCAGCCGCCCTTAGCGATCCAGTAATAAACGATGCGGATGTTCGGCAGCTTGAGTTGGGCCTGAATCTCTCGCGGCTTGCAGCGGCGCAGATAGAGGCGTTTAGCGGCTTCTTTGACTTCGATTGAATAGAGCATGGGCCGCAGTCTATGCGGCGAAAACACGTAAAACGCGGGGTTAAATTCCGCCATCCTCCTAGATCGTGAAAATAGGAGGAACGCAAAAGCAAAGCGTTTGTTTGGGCGCTGCTCGCTCCCTATCGTGGCGGCTCAAACCACCGACTGAGCGCAGTTAACACCCATGCCCCGTTCCCTTGTTTCGTTATGGAAACGTGTCGCCACCAGCGGCACCACCGCCGATGGTCGCGAGATCCTTCCCCAGGAACTGCGTGACGCCGCCGAGACCTACAAACCGTCGAAGTACACGGCCGTTATCTGGAGCGAACACGAACGCTGGATGGGCTCCCACGGCACCGTTTACGCCGTGCGCCTGGTTGAAGAGGGTGAAGATCTGGAGCCGGGGCAAATCGCCCTGGAGGCGCAACTCAAGCCCAATGACAAGTTGCTGTCGCTGAACGACCAGGGTGAAAAGCTGTTCACCAGCATCGAGATCACCCCGAACTTCGCGAACACCGGCAAAGCCTACCTGACCGGTCTGGCCGTCACCGACTCCCCGGCCAGCCTGGGCACTCAGGAACTCTACTTTTCCCATAAGACCAGTAAGGCCGCGTACTTCGCCGCCCCGGTCGAGCTTGGCCCCCTGATAGAGGCTGAGCCCAAAGGCGAGCTGGGCAAGTTGACTGCACTGTTCACCAGCCTGTTCAAGCGCTTAGGCCTTGAAGAATCCCCCGCAGCACCTTCGCAACCCCAAACAGAGAGCAAACCCCCAATGGATGAAGCTACAGCCAAAGCGCTGGCGGCACTGGTCGAACAGTTGCTGCTCGTCTCTGCCGGCATTCAAACCCTGATCGAGCCTGTGACCGCTGACGTAGTGGTTGAGCAGGAACCGATCGATAGCGTCGAAACCTCCGTTCAGGACATTCTCGACACCGCCGAAGAAGAGCGCGAATTCTCCCGCCGCCGTAAAGGCGCTTCGACCACCACCGCGTTGGCCACTGCGATTGCCAACCTGGACAAAAAATTCAACACGCTGCTCAACACCCCGAAGGGTCGCCAAGTGCCGCGCTCCACCGGCGCGACTCACAGCCAAAAGCGGAGAGTCGTGTAAATGGCCACGCTGAGCAGCAACGCCCAAGAGCAGTTCGCTCTGATGCAGGACGATCTGGCCGAGACGTACAACGTCCAGGACGCGTCTCGCCAGTTCGCCGTTGAACCCGCAATTGCCCAGGAACTGAACGACAAAATCACCGAGAAATCCGATTTTCTGAGTCGCATCAACGTGGTACCGGTCAGCGAAATCAAGGGTCAAAAGGTGATGATCGGCGTGACTGGGCCAGTGTCCAGCCGCACCAACACCAAAACGACCGACCGTGAAGCCAAGGATTTCAGCGATCTGTCGGGGCTGGACTATGAGCTGTTTCACACCGAGTCCGATGTAGGGCTGTCTTTCGCCAAGATCGACAGTTGGGCCAAGTTCCCCGACTTTGCCGATCGCTACAGCGCGGCCGTGCAACGCCAGATCGCCCTCGATCGAATCATGATTGGCTGGCACGGCACCCACGCGGCTCCACAGACCGACATCGTCGCGCACCCAATGCTTGAAGATGTGAACAAGGGTTGGCTGCAAATCGCCCGCGAACAGATCCCTGCCCAGGTACTCAAGGAAGGCAAAACCGCTGGCAAAATCACCCTCGGCGCGGGCGGCGACTACGCCAACCTTGACGCCCTGGTGCATGACGTCAAACAGATGATTGATCCGGTGTTCCGTGATGCCGGCGATCTGATCGCCATCATCGGCAGCGACCTGTTGGCCAACGACAAGGGCAAGCTGTACGCCAAGCAAGGTGACACCCCGACCGAGAAGGAACGGATTGAAGGTGCCCAGGTGATCGCCACCTATGGCGGCTTGCCGTCCTTCCTGATCCCTCACTTTCCAGCCACGGGCCTAGTGGTCACCAGTTGGGACAACCTCTCGCTGTACTTCCAGGACAGCAGTTGGCGCCGTCACCTGATCGAGAACCCGAAACGCTCCCGTGTCGAAGATTACAACGGCCGCAACGAGGGCTACGTGATCGAGCAACTGGAAAAATTCGCGGCCATCGAAGCCGGCAACCTGGAGCTGCTGCCGTGAGCATTGCCCTGGCCCACAAACGGCGTGTTCTCGCGCTAGGCCCGGCGGCAGTGGCAACGGTCGAGCCTTACAGCTCCAGCACTGCCCTGGCCAGTCCAGCCAATGCGCAAAAGCACCTCAAGCTGATGGAAGGCGCGCTGGCGATCGATCTGGAACGTCTCAGCGAGATGAACAACCTCGCCAGCCGCCAGCAGCTCAAACGCGACGAACTGCTACCCAAATACATGGACTACGTCGAGCGCTACCGCGATTCCGGGCTGAATCACCCGAACCAGGTGCTGATGCAGGTCATGGTCTGGCTATTCGACACCGAGCAGTTCGAATTAGGCCTTGAAGTGGCGATGTTCGCCATCGGGCAAGGGCAACCGATGCCTGAGCGTTTCAAGCGTGACGTCCCAACCTTTGTTGGCGATGCGGTGATCGAGTGGGCTGAAAACGAGCAGAAGTGCGGTCGCAACCCCGAGCCGTACCTGAGCAACATGCTGCCCTTCGTGGATGGTGAATGGGATCTGACCGAACAGATCCCGGCCAAGTACCACAAGTTGATTGGCATCCGAGCGCTCGACGCCAAGGAATGGGCGAAAGCCATCACCCACTTTGAACGTGCCACTGAATTGCACCCCGGCGCCGGCGTGGGCACACGCCTGGAAGGCGCTCGTAAAGCGCTGGCAAAAGAACTGGCCACCAAAGCCGCCGAATAACCGACTACCCCCCCGGCGAGAAACTGTGGATGTGAGCCAACCATTTATGGCCCTGACCCACTGAAACAGTTTTCCCGCCCCTATTTGAGTGGCCAGCAATGAGCTTTTCCGGGAACCCCACCACCTTTGTGGAACAGGCGATTGAGAACGACGGCTTCTGGCCGAACCTCTCCGTGTCCGAGTTCCAGAAGGGTTACCGCCTGCCGGCGGAGTACCTGGTCGAGATGCTGGTCACTGATTTGAACACCGCGATGATTGAGGTCAACCGCGACCTGGTCAAGCGTAAAAGCCAGTGGCAGAAAGTCGGTGTCACCACAGTGGAATCTGCGGACACCACGGTGCTACCTGAGCGCACATTTCACGCAGCGACGTACAAGCGCGCCGTGTATTGCCGCGCCAAGGCCAGCTTGCTCACCCAGTTCGCGACCGTGAGCCGTCGCGAAAGCGCTGAAAACATCGGCAAGGAATTGCCCGAGCGCGGCGAAACCTTTTTGGAGTTCAGCCAGCAGGCCGTCCGGGTGCTGCAAGGCCGTGGCCGCATCACGGCGGTGTTGCTGTGATCAAGCTGCAAGGTCTAACCGCGTACCTGCGCGAACGTCGCCTAGTCCAGCCTGAACAGCTCGATAGTTTCACCGAGCAGGTGAAGCTCTCGCTGATCTGGAAACCCGACGTCGACGGCATGCACTTTGCCGATATGCACTATCGCGCCGCGATCATCCTGGAGCGTTTCGCCGACCATCCTGCGCGACTGATGGCCCTGGTGGGCAGTTGGCTGGAGAACCACGACACCGATCGCGATCGGTACGAATTGCCAGCGCCGGAGTTCGCGGTTGAGCCGTTGGACAACGACCTGTTCGACGTGGAAATCACCTTGGAATTCGTCGAGCCGCAATATCTGGCTGAAGAGCCGGGCGGTGAAATCGAGGCCTTCGGCAAACGCTGGGCGTTCCTCCCGTTTGACCTCTGGGTTGCCGAGCACGGCGAGGTGGCCAGCGGTGAGCGCTAATGCGTGCGACCTCGATGTTAGGGGGCTACTCAACGTCGACGCTCAACTGGCGCTGCTGGAGCTGCCGCCCAAGCTGCGCCGGCGCCTGCTGAACAACGTGACCAAGCGCGTGCGCTCAATGAGTCGCAAGCGTCAACGCGCTCAGCAGAACGTCGACGGCTCGCCGTTCGCCGAACGCAAGGGATCGGCCAAGGGCAAGAAAAAGATGGAAGCCGGTCTGGCCAAGCTGCTGCAAGTCACGCGGGTCAGTGCCGACGAGGCCGAACTGGGCTGGAAAAACGCCCTGACTCGCTGGGTCGCCACGCAGCAACACAACGGCGTTACTGAGCGGCGCACTGCTGCACAGATGAAGCGCTGGAACGCCGTTGCGCCGGGTATCGCCTGCACGGAAAAACAGGCGAAACGCCTGCGCCGTCTGGGATTCAGCGTTCGCCAGAAGGGCAAAAAGAAGCCGGCGCGGCCGTCCGTGGCGTGGATTCAACAGCATGTGAACTACGCCAAGGCCGGTCTGCTGATCCGCATTTTGAATGGCGAGAAAACCGAGACCTCCGGCGCGCAAAGCTGGGACATCACCCTGCCAAAACGTCAGTTCCTCGGCGTGGCCACCAGCAACGAAACCCGCGAGCTGGTTAACCAGGTCTTTCAACAAATCCTAACTTCACCCCGCTAACGAGGCACTGCATGGCACTCGGTCAAGTCACCGTCGACAATCTCAATCTAGGCCAGGGTGCCGTGACTGAGGTTGAGCGTTACTTTCTTTTCATCGGCCCCGCCGCCAAGAACGTCGGCCAGTTCATACCGCTGAACACCGACAGCGATCTGGACGCCTCCCTGGGCGTTCCGGCCAGCGATCTGAAAACCCAAATCACCGCCGCCCGCTTGAACGGTGGTCAGCGCTGGGCCTGTATCGCCGCGCCAATCGGCGCCGAGGGCGACTGGGAAACCGCACTGGAAAAAACCCAGCAACAGGGCTTTTCCGTGGAGGCTGTGGTGATTACCAAGCCTGTCACCACGGCCGCCGAGCTGTCGGCCATGCACGATGCTGCAATCACCCTCAACAACAAATACGGGCGCCGCGTGTTTGTCATGGCATCCGTTGCCGGCATCACTGCCGAGCAGACCTGGGCGCAGTACGTGAGCGAGCAAAAGGCGCTGGTGGCGGATCTGGCCGCGCCGCGTGTCTTGCCAGTGCCGCAACTGCACGGCAACGACCTGGGCGTTCTCGCCGGGCGCCTGGCGCATTCCTCCGTGAGCATCGCGGACAGTCCGATGCGTGTCGCCACCGGCCCGGTGCTGGGCCTTGGCCCTGTGCCAATGGATGGTGAAAAAGTGCCGCTGCCGTCGGCTGTACGCAGCGAGCTGGATCGAGCACGTTTCTCTGTATCGCAGACCTATCCGGACTACCCGGGCGTGTACTGGGGTGACGGCAACATGCTGGACACCCCCGGTAGCGACTTTCAGGTTGTGGAATACCTGCGCATCACCGACAAGGCCGCTCGCCAGATCCGCCCGCTGCTGATCCGCCGCGTCGCCGATCGCCGCTTAAACAACACGCCCAACAGCATGGCAGTGAACACCAACCAACTGATGGCGCCGCTGCGTGCCATGGCCAAGTCGATCAAGTTCAACGGCGAGGTGTTCCCCGGCGACATTGAGCCGCCGAAAGACGGTGACCTGGTACTGGAATGGCTGAGCAAAACCAAGGTCGCGGCCTACATCAAGCTCAAACCCCTCAACTGCCCGAAAGACCTCACGGCGAACATTGCCCTGGATCTTTCCAACGAAAAAACGGAGTAACGCCCCATGGCAAAAATTGGTGGCAAGAACTTCGACGTGAGCCTGGGCGATCTGTCGCTGCACGTCGAGAGCTGCACCCTGGACATCACCGACAACTCGGCCGTGGCCCAAACCCGGGGCGTACCTGACGGCTACGTGGAGGGCGACGTGGCCGCTGCTGGCGAACTGGAACTGGACAGCTCCAACCTTCAGTTGCTGATCGACGCGGCGCGATCGGCGGGTAGCTTCCGCAAGCTCAAGCCTTTTGACGCGGTGTTCTTCGCGAAGGCCGGCGAAGACGAGGAACTGCGTGTAGAGGCGTTCGGCTGCAAGGTGAAGATCTCCAGCCTGCTGTCGATCGACCCGAAAGGCGGCGAGAAGACCAAGCACAAGGTGCCGTTCGACGTCACCAGTCCGGACTTTATCCACATCAATGGCGTTCCGTACCTCGACGCTACCGAGATCGAGGGGCTGCGCTGATGGTGGATTGGTTCGACCGCGCCCAGGAGCTGGAGCAGCGCCAACGTGAACAGGCGATCAAGGCCCAGCTACTGAAACCTGTGCCGGTCGGGCCGAGCCTGACCCATTGCCAGGACTGCGACAAAGAGATCCCGCCGGCGCGCCAGGCACTGGGCGGCAAAACTCGGTGTGTCCCGTGCCAGACGGGCTTTGAGCAGAGTAAACGCTGATGACAACTGACGCCGTTCGTCTCGGAACGCTGGAGCAGAGATTCGCTGTATTCGAACACCGGCTGAGCGAGCTGGAAGACCGCCACGAAACTGTGCCGACCCGCGTGACCAAGTTGGAACAGGGGTTCGAACACATGGCCGGGCAACTGTCGGAACTCAACGCCGGCCAGCAGACCTTGACGGTCGCGGTAAACGACATTGGCGCGAAGGTCGGTCGCTTGCTGACCATCCTCACGCTGGTTGGTGCCGTGCTGCAAATGGCGGTGCCGGCGCTGTTGCGGGTGTGGTTCCCATGAGCCTGCGCGGAAAGATTCAGGCCGGCGCCGTGACCTTGGCCAGCGCCTCTTTGGTGGCGTTCCTGGGCACTTGGGAGGGCAACGGACAGAACACTGTTTATGCCGACAAGTTGGCCAGTGGCCTGCCGACCGTGTGCAAAGGCATCACCCGACACACCAGCCCGTTTCCGGTGGTGGTCGGTGATTACTGGTCGCCCGAGCGGTGTGCCGAGGTGGAGCAGTTGGTTATCAGCAAAGGGCAATTACAGCTCGCCGACTGCATCACCAACCCTGACGTGGGCCAGAACACTTTCGACGCTCTGACCAGCCATGGCCACAACGTTGGCGTGCCGAGCACCTGCGCCAGTCGGGCGGTGGCATTGATCAACGCCGGCCGCATCGCTGACGGCTGCAAAGCGTTGGCCTGGGCACCGGACGGCAAGACACCGGTGTGGGCTTATGTCACCGACGCACAGGGCCGCAAGCGCTTCGTTCAAGGCTTGCACAACCGCCGGCTGGCTGAAATGGAGCTGTGCCTGCGATGAGCCTTTCCCCGTTGCGCCTGGCGCCGTTCGCGCTGCTGTTCGCTCTGTTGTTGTGGGTGGCGTTTGATCGGGTGACCGATCAGCGCGACGACGCCAGGCGCGAGCGCGACAGCGCGCAATGGGAAGCGAACGGTCTGCGCGAAGCGGCCCGCATCACCGGCGAGATGCTCGCAGAGCGCGATGCGATCGACCAACGAAACACCAAGGAATTGAACGATGCACTCACTGAAAACGGGCGCCTGCGCCGCGCTGTTGGCAATGGCACTGGCCGGTTGTACGTCCGGGCCAACTGTCCCGCCACCGGATCTGTGCCCGCCACCGCCGGCGCCGCCCGCGTGGCTGATGCAGGACGCGCCGAACTCGCAGCAGACGCTCGACCGGATTATTTCACCCTCCGAGATCAGCTCGCCCTAAGCCGGCAAATGATTCTCGGATTGCAGCAATACGCCCTGGGCGTATGCCGGCGATCGCCGGCGCACCAGGACACCACTTTTTCCAACCTCAACAAGAGAACAACCCCATGAGCCAACAGAACACCGAAATCACCCTGGAAGTCGGCGAGCAGGAATTCACCTTCAACCTGACCCCGGCGGACGTCACCAAATACTTCAACGCACTGACCCAGACCAACAAGGTCGCACCGGGCAACAACCTGCTGATGACCACCGTCAAGCAGGACGAAAAAGCCACGCTCAAACCGGTGCTGGCCAACCCGGTGATGGTGATGCAGATCGCCGGCGCGCTGCTGGAGGAATACGCACCCAACGTTGAGGTGATCGTAAAAAAGCGCTCGAGCACGCTGAGCGCCTAAGCGAAAACGGACTGGGCCAGCTCATGGCCCTGACGAACCGCTGGCTACCTGGAGTCGAACCCACGCCCGAGGCGATGGGAACGGCCAAGTGGCTGGAGGACGAACACTGGAGACGCATGGAATTTGCCGTGGCTAACGGCATCGCCCTTGCGCTGAACGGGTAACGACTTTGGCAGACCGTAGCGCCAGCCTGGCTTTCATTCTCAGCTTGCAGGACAAGGTCACCGGCCCCTTGGGCAAGGTGAAAATGGGTTTTTCCGACCTTGCCGAGCAGAGCGAAAAGCACATCAAAACGATCGGTTTGGGCATGGCCGGCGTGACGGCGGCCGTGGTCGGGATTCGCGCTTCCATGGAACCAGCATTGGAGGTCAATCGCGCCCTGGGCGACGTGCGATCGCTGGGCGTGGCCGAGGATGCGTTGTCTGCGCTCAATGCCAAGTCATTGCAGTTCGCGGTGAACTACGGCGAGAACGCCAAGGACTTTGTGGCCTCGGCGTACCTGATCGAGGGCGCTATCAAGGGGCTTGCCGGCAACCAGCTCGCCGTCTTTACCAACACCAGCAACCTGCTGGCCAAGGCCACCAAATCCGACGCCGAAACCATGGGCGAATACGTCGGCACGCTCTACAACCTGCAAAAGTCCCAAGCCGATGCGATGGGCAAAGGCGCGTGGGTGGAAAAACTTGGCGGGCAAACCGCGCTGGCGGTGCAGTTGTTCCGCACCAGCGGCGCGGCGATGAAAGACGCCTTCAAGGAGGCCGGCGCGATCGCTACGACCTCCGGCGTGGATCTGGCCGAACAGATGGCAGTGATCGGCACCCTGAGCAGCACCATGGAAGGCGGCGACGCCGGCGGACGCTACAAGGCGTTTTTCGAGAACATCGGCGCCGCCTCGGAAAAGCTGGGCATGCAGTTCACCGACCAGCAGGGCAAGCTCCTGCCGATGATGACCATTCTGGACAAGCTTCAGGGCAAATTCGGCGATCTAACCACCGCCTCGACCGGGGCCAAGCTGGTGGAGGCGTTTGGTGGTGAAGGTGCGCAGGTGATTGGCGCGCTGGCCAAGGATACGGATCGACTGCGCAACGGCATCGCGCAGTTGGGCAATGTGCGTGGGCTGGAGAACGCCGAGAAGATGGCCCAGCAAATGGTCGACCCATGGCAGCAATGGGCGTCCCTGGTCGAGGTCATGCGTGTGGTGTTTGGCCAGGTGCTGATCCCGGTACTGACCCCGTTTATGAACAAGATGGTGGATATCGGCAAAACCCTGGTGCGCTGGTCGACGCTGTTCCCAAACATTACGCGGGTGATCGGTATCACCACGCTGACCATCATGGTGATTGTCGGCGCTCTGTCGTTGCTGACCGTGGTGGTAGGCGTCTCGAAAATGGCCTGGCTGAGTCTGGTGACGGTCTGGAAAGTCGTCCGGTTGCTTAACCTTCGAATTGCCGCGACCTTCATTTTGCAGAAGCTGGCGATGCTGACTTACGTCGCCGTGATCTACACGCTGAGCGCCGCTCTGCGCATTATTCGCGGCGCGATGTTGCTGTGGCAGGGCGCCATCTGGCTGGTCAACTTTGCCCTGACGGCCAACCCGATCGGCGTCATCGTGATGGGGATCGCTGTCCTGGTGGCGATCGTTGCCGTCGCGATTTACTACTGGGACGAATGGACGTCTGCCCTGATGAACACGGCGGCGTTCCAGTTCGTCGCCGCGCAATTCCAGAAACTCTCCGACTGGTTCAGCTCCGTAGGCGGATGGTCAGGCATGGTCAAGACCGCGTGGGACAGCATCGTCAGTGTTTTTCAGAAGGCCATCAACAGCCTGATCGAGCTGATGAACAACATCCCCGGCGTGAACATCGAGGCGCGTCTTGGCGACATGCCCGAAGTGCCCGGCGTCGACGCGGCGACCAATGCCGCCGACACCGCCAACGCCGCGCAAAAAGCCCAGCAGACCATCAACGCGGCAATCCCCAGCCTTTCGCCGGCGCGCCCTTCAGCGGTGCCGCCCGGTGGCCTGTTGACGAGCATCCAGAACAACAACAGCAGCCAGAACAAGGGCACGCATGTGGAGAACGTGAACATCCACACCGGTAAACCAATGTCGCCGCTGGAAATGGAAAACATGGTTGCCATGGCGGTGGGCGGATGAGCGAGTACGTCGATCTGTTGATCATCGACAACGACCTGGCACTGGATCCGTCGCATCAGCCGCGCCTCATCGATGACCGTGCCTGCATCGCCCAGGACATCGCGCACATGATCCGCGATAGCGGGCTGCTGGTGACGTTGGTGGCTGAGCGCGATCGGCTGCGCCAGCGCGACTGTATCCAGCAACTGGAACTGTTGGTGGAGGACGACCAACGCCTGGTGCCCGGTACGGCACGCATCACCCAGCAGGAGCCAGGCGTGTACCTGGTCACTGCGAAAACCCTGAAATTCGGTTCGATTGAGGTAAGTCTGTGAGCCAGGTCGATTTTAAAAAGGTGATTGCCGACGCTGGCATCCCGACCACCGAGGCCGGGTTGAAGGCTGCGTGGGAAAAGGAAGTGGAAGCCCAGGGCGCCAAGGTGGCCAACACCAGCAGTTATTCCCCGTTCTGGCGGGTGATGACCGCACTGGTGACCAAGCCAGTGTTGTGGCTGCTGGATTTTCTGTGTCTGACGGTGCTGCCGAACTTCTTTGTGAAAACGGCGGTGGACGCCTGGCTGGACATGCTCGCATGGGCGGTCAATGTTGAGCGCAAGGGCGCCACCAAAGCCCGTGGCACCTTGCTGTTTACCCGCGCTTTGCCGGACGGCGTTCTGGAGCTGGAAAAAGGCATTGTAGTGCAGTCAGCCGCCATCAACGGCAACGTCTACAAACTGATTACCACGGCGCCGGCGACGTTCGTAGCGGGTCAGTTGCAACTGGAAGTGCCCGTGGAGGCGGTCGAGTCTGGCAGTGGCTTCAATCTCGCGCCCGGTTACTACGCCATCCTGCCCGTGCCCATTCCCGGCATTGTCCAGGTGGTGAACAAGGACGGCTGGCTGGAATCACCAGGTGCGGATCCGGAGCCGAACGACCAACTGCGTTTGCGCGTGCGCAACCAGTTCTCGGCGGTCAACCAGTGGCACACCGACGCGGTGTATCGCGCCATGATTTCAGCCTTCCCGGGCGTGCGTCCGGATGGCGTCTATTTCGAACACGGCGCACCGCGTGGGCCGGGCAGTGCGAACGCCTATGTGCTGTTTGATGCAGGCGTGCCGGCGGACAGCTATCTGGAGCAGATCAACGCGCACATTCGTGACCAGGGCAATCATGGGCATGGTGATGATCTGCTAGCGATGGCCATGCCAGAAATTGAGTACAACATCTTTTTGACCATATGGCCCTTTCCCAACCAGACGCCGGAGCAAATCACCGCCCTGAAACAGGACGTGGAATTCTTTGTTCGTGCTGCTTTTCGCGAGAGCACTCCCCGCGACTACCAGCCCACACTGACTTACCCACAATCGCGATTCAGCAAAAGCCGTCTGGTGACAGAACTGCACGAGCAGTTCCCAGGTATTGAGGCGGTGAAGATCACGCCCATCGTGGATTTGGTAAACGGTCTGTCGATCCCTCGCCTACAAACCCTGTCGGTGACTATCCAGTGATCAAGCTCAAATTGCCGTTCTGGCTTGAAGGCACCGAGCTTTCAAAGCTGGTCAGCGCTGCACAGGCGTGGTGGGAAACGGTCACCGGTTGGCTGCGCTGGCCCTATTCGCAGATCGATCCCGACACCTGCCACATGAGCATCCTTGAACTGTGGGCCTGGCAGCGCGACGTGACGCGCTTTCAAGGTGAACCGGAATCCCTGTTCCGGCTGCGTGTGAAGTACGCCTTTATCAACTCCGTCGACGCCGGCAGTACCGCCGGCATGAAACGCATTTTCGAGCGCCTCGGCGTGGGTTACGTCGAGATCGAGGAACGCCAGCCCGATCGGGATTGGGACGTCGTGTTACTCAAATTCAGCAACTCTCAGTTGTCACTGAATCCAGAGCTGTTGCGCGTACTGATCCAGCAATACGGACGCACCTGCCGGCGCTATGACTTCGTGACCATCACTCCCATGGGGCTGCAAATCGCCCTGATCGACTTTAACGACGACCAGCAAACGCTGGTCGCCAGCCTGTAGGAGCGCACCGTGAGCGCCAGTATTACCTTGGCCGGTGAAGGCCAGATTGCCCTCAAGCACAGCCAGAAAAAGCCGCTGATCATCAGCAAATTCATCTTTGCCAATGTGCCCCTGTTAGATCCGGAAGTGCCGGTGGATCGCGCCGCCGGCAAGCCGCCCGCTGGGCAGATTGTTCACGTCTACGACATCCCGAAAGAAAACGCCGGCTTTGTGAACCCCAACCAGATCGTCTACAGCGCCCAGTTGGGGTCGGACATCGGCGATTGGGACTTTAACTGGGTGGGCCTTGAGGACGCGGACGGCCTACTTTTCGCTGTGTCCTACGTGCCGCTGCAACAAAAGCGCAAGAACATCCCGCCCCAGCAGATCGGCAACAACGTCACGCGAAACTTTCTGGTGGCCTTTGACGGTGCCATGCAACTGACGGGTGTCACGGTCGATGCCAGCACCTGGCAGCATGACTTTACGGTGCGCCTTGCCGGCATCGATGAGCGCGAGCGCCTGAGTAACCGCGACGTGTATGGGCGCGCCTGCTTTTTCGGTGACTCGCTGGCTTTTGCAAAGACCGCTGATGGATTCCAGCTAAACCCGGGCACGGCCTACATCGAAGGCGTCCGGGTTTTTCTGGCGAAGCCTCTGCCGATCAACGGTGTGATCCCCGAAGGGAAAATCACCCTCGACGTCTGCCTGGAGCGGCAGTTAAACGATCGGGTTGCGACGTGGAAAGTCGTCTATGGCGAACAAGCCGACTACACCGACGCCGCCGGCGTGCGCCATTACTGCGTGCGGATTGCGCATTACACACCGCCGACGGCGTTCTGGGACGAGCGCCTGCCCGAGCCAATTGGCGGGCCACTGGTTCAACACTTCGCGGCGCGTGATGGTGATTACGCGACTCTGCGCGCCCGGGGCACGACAAAAGTGGACGTTGAGCTGGGAAACCTTCCCAACGCCAAAAGTGATGATCCAGATACGAACAGCAGCGAGATTCTGGCGACCACCGCCGCCCTGAACAGGCTCAAAACCCAAGTCGGAGATTCAATGGCCGGTATGGTCGCTGCGTTTGCGATGGACGTCCCGCCACCGGGCTGGCTCAGATGCAACGGTGCCGTGGTGTCACGCAAGACCTACGCCGCATTGTTTGCGCGCATCGGCGTTGTGTTTGGTGTTGGTGATGATTCCACGACTTTTGGCCTGCCCGATCTGCGAGGTCTGTTCCTTCGTGGCAAGGACGACGGTCGCGGCCTTGACCCTTCACGCGTGCTTGGTTCCTTTCAGGACATGATGATCCACTCTCACGGGCACACGGCCTCGGCCGCAGCGGTCGGTGACCACGGCCACTCCGCTTGGACGGATGCGCAAGGCAACCACGCTCACCGCGCATGGACTGATGCCCAAGGTGCGCATAACCACTCTGCTCCAAGCTCGCCAGGTATTGGTCAAGGCGCCGGAGGAATCAATTCCGTTCAACAGGCCGCTGGTGCGCACGAAACCTCTTGGGCCGGACAGCACGCTCACAACATCGGGATGGATGCTGCCGGTAACCACGCGCACAACGTTGGCATTGGTGCCGGCGGCGCCCACACCCACGGCGTCACTGTAGCCGCCGCCGGCGGTACCGAAACCCGGCCGAAAAACATGGCCCTACTTTTCTGCATCAAGTATTGAGATCGAGCATGACTGACAAACTCGTCTATCAGACCGACCGCCTCGGCATTTTCATTGGTGCCGTGAAGGCTGACGAATCGCCACTGGAACCCGGCGTTTACATGATTCCCGGCGGGTGCATCGAGATCCCGCCGCCGGCGATCCCTGAGCAAAAAGCCGCCTGGTGGAATGGCCAAGATTGGCAACTGGTGGACTACTTCGGCGGCGCGGTGGTGTACAGCATCGCCACCGGTGAGGCGCGCACGCTGGAAGGCTTCGAACCCGTGCCGGCGGGCTACACCATGAAGAAACCCAAGGCGAATCAGATCTGGAAGAACGGTGAATGGATCGATGACATCGATTCCGTGTTGGCAGCGCTCCAGGACAAGAAACTGCAAGCGATCGCGACCGACTGCGCGGCCTACATCGCCGGCGGCTTCAACTCCAGCGCCTTGGGCGAGTCTTACCGCTACAGCAGTGCGATCGATGACCAGGTGAATTTGAATGGCCAGGTACTGCTGGGCATGGACGACGTTTACCCATGTTATGACGCTCATCAGGTAATGACTTTCCTGCCGCACACGATCGCCCAGTTGCAGAAAGTCAGCCACGACCTGGTGCGCTTCCGCCAAGCCGCCCAACAGCACGCAGAAACGCTTCGCCAAGCCGTGGCCAAAGCGCTGAAAGACAAAGACCTCAAGGCAATGAAAGCCATCACCTGGACGCCACCGGCATGACCTGGGCACCGGTGACCATGCGCTGGCCAGAGCAGGCCACGCAATGGATGGGCGGGCTGTCAGCGGCCAAGGATCTGGCCGGCGGTGAGCTGGCCAGCACAGCCCAGCGCTTGGCTGGGCTGAGCGGGTTGGCCAACACCAACCCGGGGCCGGTTGGTGATGTGGCCAAAGGCGCTATCGCGGCCGGACGCGCTGCGCTGGCCGACCAGTTGGGTCAGGTTCCGGCCTGTCTGGTGGTGACACCGTTCCAAAGTGGGGTCGGCCAGGGCACTGGATACCAGCGCTTTCTGTCCGCGCCGAACGTCCTGGAACATCTCGCCAACAAGCTGGAGGACGCCAGCGACAGCGGGCGTCCGACCGGGCCGCAATACGCGCTGTCGATCTTGTTCCTGGGCACACGGCTGGAACAGCTCGCCAGCAGCTTGGCGCGGTTCAATGCGTTGCTGCCGATTCCTGACCTGGTACGCACCGAGCGCCGGGCGCAACACCTGATGAAACTGGAAAGCGAAAAGTGGGAGATCCCCGGCGCCGGCCCTTTGCCGCGCTGGCAGGGTTTGCCGCTGGAGCGCTGCACCGTGGTCAAAGCCGCCAAGCAATCCATGGCGGGCCAATTGGCAGTGCTGGAGGGCTACGCCGCCGACAGTTCGCCGTTGGCCGATCTGGCTGCGCTGGCAGCGCGCAAGAGCGCCCAGCAACAAGGGCGGGATCAGCAATTGGCTGACCTGAAAGCACTGCTGGCAGGGGGAAATCCTGACGTCAGCATGCGCGCTCGGCTGATCGGCCCGGGCAACGCCGGCGAACTGCGCCACGAGCTGCTGGCCGGCGATGCCCCGGGCCACGAATGGATTCAGTGCGCCGGGCTGCTATTGGTGGGCAGCAAGCAGGGGCTCAGTTTTGTACAGGAGCTGGTGGGCCTATGACGCTGCTACTCGACGGGCAAAAAGTCCAAGGGAAGAACCTCAAGGTCACCGCCAACCTGCGTATCGAAAGCGGCGACATGTCCGGCCAGACCAGCAACACCGACAAGGCCCACAAGGGGTTCAAGCCCAAGACGCTGACCGTTTCGCTGATGATTGCGTTTGTGGATAAAACCCAACTCACGGCTCTGCTGCGCCTGGCGGAAACCACGGCCAGCGGTGGCCAGCTTCACCTTTACCGGATCGTCAACGACACGGCCGAGGCCTTCGGCGTGCGCCAGGTGGAGTTTTCGGACGGTATCAGCGCCCGGGAAGCGGACAACCTGAAAGCCTGGCTTGTGCAGTTCACGCTGAGCGAGCGTGAATCGAATCCGGAAAAAGTCGAAGGCCGGCGCGCCAGCAACAAGGTCAACGCCCAAGACGCCCCGGGCAGTCCTGTCGGGGAGGGCGGTGGTACTGCCGGCAATGGCGAGGCTACCGATGAAAACCCCGCGCTGAGCGGCTTCGAAAAGGTGCTGGGCCGTTTGGATAAGTGGCTGGGCGGGAGTGAGCAGACGTGAAGCTGCACAAGGTGTTGGCCATTAATGGCGCGCCGATCGCGCTGATCAAGGAAGACGTTCGGCTAGACGCCACCAGTCCCGGCCGGGCGAACTTCACGGTTCAATCTTTGGTACCGCTGAAAGGTCTGGTGACGCTGGATATCGGCTACAACGAAGGCACGCTGCAACGTCACTTTATCGGCTACGTCGAGCGCTGCACCGCCGCGAACACGGTCGAGCAAGTGCTGTTTTGCCGCGAGCTGGCCGCCGTGCTGGCCAACCCGCTGCCGCTGAACCTGCGTCATGTGGATCTGCGTGCGGTGCTGGCCGAGGTCAGCGAGCAAACCGGTCTGCGCTTCCGCGTTCCCGATCGGCCTTACGCCAGCGTGAAGTCGCCGTATTTCTACAGCCTCGCCGCCGGTTACCAAGCGATGGACAGTTTGGCCCGGGTGTTCAGCATTCCCGACTTCACATGGCACCAACTGGGCAACGGTGAAGTGTTTGCCGGCAGTTGGGCCGACAGTTTTTTTGGCGCCCGGGCGCCGCTGCAAATCCCCACGGAGCTGTTCGACGGCTACCAGGGCAACCAAAGTGCGATGGTCGCGGCCCTTCCTGGATTGCGACCAGGTGCAACGATCAACAACGGCGAGCGCGTCACCACCGTGACGCTTGCCAATGACCAGATGGCCATCCGATGGAAGACGCAATCCGCCGCGCTGTAGAGCGCCAATTTCCCGAACTCACCGGTGGTTACCACCTGCCGCGCTTCGCCCGGGTCACCGCCGTGGCCGACGCGCCGGCGGACGCCGGTATCTGTGATGACTTTCGACCGCGCTACGCCGTGGACATTGTTGTTCTCGGCCCCGACGACGCGCCGGACCCGGCCATGCCGCCGCTCACTGGCGTTCCTTTACCGCTGCCCACCGGTGGGGAGGAAATGGGCATTTATGCCTTTCCGGAGGAGGGCACGCGGGTCGTGGTGTGCTTCGCCTACGGTCTACCGAACAAGCCCTACATTCAATCGATCTTGCCGCACGGCCTGAGCATGCCCAAGGTGCCGAAAGGTGATCAGGTGTGGCAGCACAGCGAAGCCGCCCAGCAGCGCGTCGACGCCGATGGCAACTGGCTACGCCAGACCGATGGCAAGATCCGTGATCAGGCCATTGAGCGCGAAGTTGAAGCCCTGGACAACCGCGAGCAGTTCCAGAACCACACGCAGAATATCGATGACCACTCGACCGAGAACGTGGGTGGTGTGAAAAAGATCGAGGCGCTGGGCGCGCTCAAGCTGATGTCAGGAGGATCCGCGAGCCTGGCGGCGGTGGGCGATCTGCACCAGGCGACCGGCCGGGATCTGAACGTAGTTGTGGGGCAGAAGCACAACGCCACAGTGGGTGACGATATGCATGAACGGATTGAAGGTTTGCGTCAAAGTTTGGCCGGCAAGGGCCAACGCCTGCAAGCCCCGAAGAACTGGATTGGCTCAGATGAATTGAATTTGTTTCAAGTGGTATGTGAGGTTCTAGATATTTTGAAAAAAATGAATACTCAACTCGCAGTGCATGCTCATGCTGACAGATCCGTCCCGAGCCCTCAGGATGTAGAGTTATTCAAAATCTACTCCACTGAGGCCTCGGAGCGGTTAGCGAAACTAAAAGTCATTTCCTATTGAGGTAAGTTGGACGTCGGAACTGCTCGCGAAAACTCTAGCTAATCTATATTCCATATTTCTGCTCGCGTTTCTCAAAAGCACGGTGTCCTCCTTCAAGTATAGAGCAAACCTTGGATCGAATACCTCTTTCACTTTTGACATCGCCGTCTTCGAGTGCTCCGGCATAATAGGAAACTAGCTCGCCATCATTGCTGGCAACGATTACTTGCTCCGCGTCAGAGTTAACTACTAAGTTGGCGTTGTGGGTGACGATTATTACTTGTCTGTATTTTTTTATAATGTTGAACAATGGGACGAGTTCGTTAACAATGAATTCGTTGTCCAGATCGTCTTCTGGTTGATCGAAGATAAATGGACTGCCGAAAGGATCGGTGGCAAGTTTTAAACATACGTAGAAAGTGCCCCGCTGTCCTACAGATAGTTTATTAACAGGACGGCCTTTGTAGGTGAAGTCAGCATTTACATACAGGAAGTTTTTTATGCTGTCGGGGGAGAAGAGGTAGTTTATTAGTTCGTATCTGCCGCCTTGATTGAAATACTCACCCTTCCAAAAAAAATCTTCGATGCTGACAAGTGTATCTTCCACAGTTATTATTTTTTGACCGGATAGTAGTCTGAAAAAATCATCTTTGCTGGATACGCCGAATGTGAGCTGAAGTTTTTCTAGCGATGTCTTCTCTGCCGATCCTCTAAACTTCCCTCTGTTTATGCAGCGTTCCAAACCTGAATAAAAAGACTCTAAGTCGAAAATCGTTTCTCCAGTAATATTAATGTCTGAAAGCATGCTCTGGACTAGGTTATTTTGTTCATCATTCCAGTCAGGGTTTCTTTGTTGCAGCCTGCCAAAAGCTGCGTCTACATCGATTCGCATGTTTTCAATATAACCGTTGTATTGTCCGGATAGTTCTCCTCTTCGTGCAACATAGGAGTGATACTCTTGTGTCTTGGTTTCTATTTCATCGAGTTTATGTTTTGCCTGATCAATGATGAACTGGTATTCGTTAATTTTGCTGAGTAGTGAAGAAATATCTTGATTGATTCCTTGTGCGGCAAACTCTTTGCGAATGACTTCGTTGTCTCTATCTAAAGCCGTCACAGTGGCTTCGGCAGTTGTGATGTTTGAGGTCAATATTTGCAGTATGTTATCAATGTTTGCAAAAGGAGACTTAATAACAGAATCTCTATAGTTATTGTATTCGGTGATGCGCGTGTTGATTAGGGCAATGCTTCGTTCTATTTCGGATTTTATTTCTTTTGAACGGTTTATGAATGCATTGTTTTCATTGATTGTGCTGGAGTTTTGTTGATAGCGCTGTATGAGTGTGCTGTTTTGAGGGTTCGTTAATGTTGATATTAGCTGGGTGTTCTTTTCGATCAAAGATTTTTGGTAGCCTGGTTTGTTGATTGGTTTATGGTCGGGGTCAGTAGCTTCCCAGTATTCAACAAATGCTCTATAGGAGCCCAATATGCCGGTGAGTTCCTGAGTTGCAATAGGATCGTATACATTGAAGCGTATGCCAAGCATCCGCTTTATTTCATCGCTCAAGGTGGATGGGTTTTTACTGAAATCGTGAATTTTTCCTTGGGATACGTGGAGGTAAGAATAAGATCCGTCTGCTAAGTCATTGAATTCGATTTCAACTCCCTGTTCCCCTCCTTGATTGATGGTGATAGTAATGTCTTCAACTGAAACTCCCCTCACTTTCTCAGAGCCTTGACAGTTTCCGAGCTTGGAGAACATGGCATCGAGGAAGAGACTCTTGCCGGTGCCGCGGCCACCAATTATTGCGACCATGTTAGGATTTAATGGTATGTCTTGGCGTTCAAAACATAACTCACTATCGCTAAATATTTTGCCGTGAATAGAGATTTTACTGAAATATGGCTTTATAAAACTTTTTTCAGTAAAGTCATCTGTTTGTTGTACTCGATCTGCGGGTTCGAAAACAGTTTGGCGGAGGCCTTGAAAGGTAGGCATTGCTTTAACCCAAGTATACTTTTCACCTATTTGGGCAAGTGAGTGAGCATCAGAACAACTGAATACTGGTTTGGCTAAAGCGTCAATAGTACGGTTTGTATCGAGAAAAAAACTACGATCTCTTGGGCGGCCGAAAATAATATGACCTAGCTTTTCTAATTCCAATGCTACTGCTACAGATCTCCCGTCAGTTTTATTAGGTTGAAACCCACCATATCCGTTCGGACAAATTGCGACAAAAAAATCCTTTCCGGGCTTAAGTACGCTGGATAGATAGTTTATTAAGTTCTGGGCGTCGATAACTATTTGCCCGGCATCCAGACCTGATGATCGGAATGAACTTTCGGAGCACCATATTGGTTTGCTATCATTTGTTGTGTTTTGGACTATGTATTTGGATAGTAGTTCGTTTATTTCCTGAGTGGTGAGGTGCTCCGCAAATATTGCGTGCAAGTTTATCCATTCGCCATCTTTATTGGACTGAGTGATTCGAAATTCGATGTTTCCAAAAACCGTGGCTTTTGAACCCTCCGTAATTAAGGCGGCTTTTACGAGTTCCAATTCATTTTCTTTAAAGTAAAAGTAATTTGTTATTCCTACTACCGCTAAGTTTGCGGTCTTAATGGCCTTGGCATAGTCAGATAACGAAGTTTTATCGAAGTTGTTACAAAGATTGGTTAGGGGAGAGTGGAGGTGTAAATCCCATTTGTTCCAAGTCGAACCAATCATAAAATCCTCGCATTTCACGTCGGGTGTGCGAGAAAGATAGCTGTGCTATGGCCTTTTGCCAGATTTATGTCTGTCGGTGAAAGATTCCTTGGATAAAAAAATTCGTGCAAAAAAGCACTTATCCCCCTCCCGCCGACGGGCTTTGCGTCATTTTTTTGTGCAAATTCGGATGTAGTGCAAACGAACCTGCAGCCCAGGCGGGCCGTGGGGCTTTGCAGGCGATCGCGTATTGCACAAAGTGCAAACTTTTGAGGGGAACTGCAGTGCGGCTGCACATCGGTGAACGAGTTAGTCGTGGAGGATGTATCGCAGAAGTGCCCGTTTTCATTGGGGGCAAGTGTTCGAAAACGTGCGAACCAGGTGATTTTTTCAATCTTGATCGGTCTTCAGGTGGGGTTGTTGGTTCCTGAACGATCAGATTAAAGGAGGTTTAGAAGCCTCGTTTTCAGGGGGCGGGCGGGGAGCGGGATGAGTAATGAGCATTGCACAATTGATCATCCCGCCACGTCTAACGAGTGCGGTGTTAGCCGTTCCCTAATATTTACTCGTCCTCATCATCGAGATCTGTGATGAATTCAATCTTGCCTCTGACCTCTACGCCTTCCGGAGCTTTCAGAATGGGGTCATCAACGTGCAGACCTGTATGGGTCATTGAATACGTAACTGTCCACTCAAACGTCCCAACAGGGGATTCTTTAGTGAAGACGACGCTATATTCAGTTGGATCTTCTTTGTATGAGGGCTTACTCCAGGGCTCAAACGGGCCTTGCTTCAGCTCGTCAGCCTCGATCGTCATCCAGCTATCGTCCTGTGGCTCGACGGCCCCCGGGTCTTCATTAGGCTCTTTGTAAGTAAGCGCGCCGCGCGGAATTATTGAGGTACCCATTTTGATTCCTTCTATCAATGGTCATTGTTGATTTGCTGCGGCAGAAGGCTATCAGTAAAAGCGTTTCAGGTGTGTTGAGCTTCAGCAGACCATCATTGCTCCTTGCAAATGGGGGTATCCGCTCCACAAATCCACAAAGATCTCGCCGTGCTTAGACCGTCATGGAATCATCCCCATCTGGGGTAGCATGAGCCTTGGATTTTCGTGAGGCAGTAGCTGTATGGATATTTCAAAGCTTAGACACGGTAAGCGGGTGAGCGTACCGAGAGAAAAGGTGATTCAGCGTCGACCCTGGGAAGAGCCCTATGGGACGGTTGTTGGGACGGTCAGTCCGGGCGGGGTATCAGTTCGGCTAGACGGGGAGTGCGCCACTGTTATGCGTTTTCGGCCCGAAGAGTTAGATGACGAATAAGGACAAGGACTCGATCATTCAGTGTCCACATTGTGTCCACATCGCCCGTAAACTTATTCGGAAATTGACTGCCAATGTTCCGCTTCGGTCAAAAATTGCTGGCATTGACCGCTATGCTGGGGCGCAGAGGGTTGATAGGAAATCAACTCACTCATGACGCTATTCCTTGTAAGAAAGATGGGCAGACGTTACTCACCGACGCAAGCCAGGTAAAGCGCCGTGACTGACCCGCCAGTCACCGTTTCCCGGCTTGCCCAGCGTAGCGCGCCACATGGCTGGCGCTTCGCCTTCTATATAGAAAGGCCGCGCCCACCGAAGATTGGCCGGTTTGCCATGGCCTGTCGGAGCGTGGAAACGACTTCTTCTCTTAACCGCATGAAAATTCTGAAAAAAAGTTTGCCATCGGAAAAGCTTTCGACTACATTAGCGCGCCTCGACAGACAGAACATGTTTGAAGAGATACGGTGAAGTGTCCGAGTGGCTTAAGGAGCACGCCTGGAAAGTGTGTATACAGGAAACTGTATCGAGAGTTCGAATCTCTCCTTCACCGCCACATTCAGTAAACACAAACCCCTGATTTTCCTAGAGAAAGTCGGGGGTTTGTGGTTTTTGGCGTCTGGAAAATGGCGATATGGGAACGATATGGGACTGGACGCCTATTTTTGGCCTCTCATTGTTGTGCCTTGGTGCCGCTTGGTGCCGCTTGGTGACTGCCCCGAGAATGGCGAGAGGGCGAATCGTTCACAGATTAAAAACGGCCTAGAGAGGCCAATCGACTGATCCGGTGGCGGCGGCTAAAAGCCGATTAGCCTGCTTACTATCCGCGCCAATGGTGGCGCCATGTGTGGGGAATTTCAGTCTTGTCGGTTTGTAGAACCAACCGTTACACAATAAAAATTTGGTTATTCATAGCAGCATTTTGATGCCGAATAAGTATTGCCTACTGTCAGGTTTGACAGGTGCCACTCTCCATGCTTTCAGTGATTATTTAGCGGCTTGATCATGTTAATTATCTTGGAGGTAAAAGTTTATGGAAAAAATAATTAGCGTAAATGAATTCAACTATTTAATCTCAAGAGAAGAGACTAAGGGTTCTCTGCGATCGTTATCGATTGAAGATGAGCGTTTATCAGCGGGGCAACGTGTCAAAGTTGAATATGAGGGCGCGGTTTATACAGGTAGTGTGACGGATTATTTTACAACTTCTAGCGGGGACTATGCGCTAGGGGTAAATATTGATGTTGATGCCGGGCTGCAGGTTAAATACTTTCTTGCTCGGAAAGAACCAGTAATTACACGTTTGTAAAGGAAGTCTGCATGAGGTGTCTGAGCAATCCATTTTTGATTAAATCAAGGTTGGCATCTTTAAAGCCCAGCACCTCACGCTGTTCATAACGCACCTCTGTCGTCATGCGCTCGGCGCAATCCTTTCCGCGCAGCTTATGCTTTTTCCGCCGCGCGTATTTGAATGATTCGTTGCCGCTGGCTGCGTCGCAACGTTTGACCGAGATTGCGGGCCAGTTTGTTGCGTGATGCCGGTTCAAGCTGTCCAAGCAATCCTGCTGCCCAATCCTCCAGCGTTGGTTGGTCATTTCGGTAGCCCCCATTCGCTACCGGTGCCCTGAGCGCCAGGTATTCAGTTCGGATGAGGAATTTGGCAGTTCGTTGGAGTTCCCCTGAATAACGGATAGTGGTGTTGCCCCAATCGTCTTTGCCCAACACTACGCGCTCGATCAGGGGCAAAGTCAGGCTCGAGAATGTCTGCCTTGAACTGAATGCCATCCGCGGCTTTGCTGAGGTTCTCCAGCAACTCGGATTGGTGGACGCTCAACCAACCAATCAAGTGCAACATGACGCTGTCGGGATGACCGGCGAAGTCGATGAAGATGACTTGCAGATCGAAACTGTATTCGAAAGAGAGCGTCTGCGCGGCGATGTAACGAACCTTGCCATTGTCGATGAAAATCAACAGTCGGTCGGGGTTGTTCATGGCTTGGCCTGATGATGTTGGTAATTCATGTCCGCTCTACCTTGCGGGTGAAAAACGTCTTGGCTGCTCGGGGTTGGCTTCGAGTACTGCTTAGGTCACGCCGGCGGTGCGGCCTTAGTGACGCCAGCACAGTTCGTCGATGCTTGGGATCAGGTCGTCGGCGTTCTGGTTACCGCTGTTGGTGCTGTCATGGGAGCGGTAGTCGACATTTTCAGCATCGTTTTGTGCCAGTAGCGATGTGCCATATTGTGTGATGGCAATGCGTCATCACGCGCTTCTAAAAGTTCAATGATTATACAAAAATAAAAAGTTGTACAAGTTTTCCTAAAGTTTATAGCATCCCTTCCAGATATCTTTGCTGAATCGATCAACCTTGCGTGCAGGCACCCTGTTTGCGACGTGTTGGTTTGTCTGCCGATGCTCGCGTCGGGTTTCTCTTTGATGCATCAACAGCATCGCATTTTGCATTTCCGGGACAGCTGGAGTGTTCCGTAACACGCCTTGGATGACGACCCCCGAATATCTGGACGGTGACTGCAGTTGCCGAAGATCTATTTTTTGTGCCTGACGTTTCGCGTCAGGGCGTTTGAGGCTGAATATGGCAGTAGCATCGAATTTCCTGGGTGACATCAAGGTTTCCCGCAAGCTGGGAACCGGTTTCGGCATTCTTTTGCTGGCTGTTTTGGCCGTTGCTTTCATTGGCTATAACAGCAACAACGTGCTGGTTGATCGCTTGAGTACGACGCGCCTGATTGGCACGTTGAATGACGCTACGCAAAATATGCGATTGTCCGAAAAACAGTACGAAGCTGCGGCTGACGCTGCTTTCGTTGATTCTTATCACGCTCAGCTCAATGTCTTGCAGGGCTTGGTGGGCAGGGCACTGGAAACGTTGACGCGTGCCGAAAACCAACAAGCCTTGAAGGCTTTGCAAGCGTCTATCCTTGCCTATGATGAAAAGGTGAAGCGGCTGATCGATGCCGACAAGTCGACGACGGATGCCTTGAAACCGCTGAGTGCGCTGTCCGACAAGTACGCAGACACGTTTGCCGGGATGCTTGAAAGCACCACAACCAGCGCTCTGGCGTCAGCCGATAGCGAGCGCGTTCGGGAGTTACGTACGGTGGCTGACTTGCGCAACGGCATGACCCTGTTTCGCCTGATGTTGCGTCGCTACATCGCGGTGCCGAATGAGGTGAACAAAAATGTGCTTATGGCGACGACCGACACGTTCCTGAGCGATATCACTGAAGCGCGTACCCGTTTGCCGGCGACCCTGTCGAGCCAGGTTGAAGAAGCGTACGCCGGGATGCGTCGTTATCGCGACGTCTTGGTGGAAGTGGCCGGGCTGTTTGCGCAGAAGCAGAGCATGCGTCAGCAGGTCGATCAGGAAAGCAAGGCGATGGACAGCATCATGAACGGTCTGATGGATACCCAGCAGCGCCTGGCGCTTGAAGATCAGCGCTCAGCGTTTATTCAGATGGCGGTGTTGACCCTGTTGGCGCTGTTGGTCGGGTTGTTCGCTTCGGTGGTTATCTCGCGCCAGATCACTGCGCCGCTGGCATTGACGGTTGATCTGGCTCGACGAATTGCCAAGGGCGATCTGACGGTACAGGCCAAATCAAATCGCAAGGATGAGTTGGGCGATCTGCAAAACGCGATGCAAGACATGGCGCAGAACCTGAACACGTTGGTGCAAGGCATCGGCAATGGTGTCACGCATATTTCGACCTCGGCGGAAAAACTTTCGGCGATGAGCGAGCAGACCAGCGCGGGTGTTCGTCAGCAAAAAAGTGAAGTCGATCAAGTCGCCACGGCGATGCACGAAATGGCCTCGACGGTGCAGGAGGTCGCGCGCAACACCACCGATGCGTCCGCGGCCGCGACGTTGGCCGATCAACAGGCGCGCCACGGCAGTACGGTGGTGAAACAGGCGACGGTGCAGATCAGTGAGCTCGCTGTGGCCATTGAAGCGTTGGGCGGTGCGATGAACGTGCTGTCTCAGGACAGTGAGCAGATCGGTAAAGTGATCGATGTGATCAAGGCCGTCGCCGAACAGACCAATTTGCTGGCGTTGAATGCCGCTATCGAAGCAGCGCGGGCGGGTGAGCAAGGACGTGGATTCGCCGTGGTAGCAGACGAAGTACGCTCGCTGGCCCAGCGCACACAGGACTCGACCAAGGAAATCGAGGCACTGATCATTACCCTGCAACAAGGCACGCAAGCGGCCTCTACGCTGATGGCCTCCAGCCGCGAGCGCACCCTCGATACGGTGGTGTTGGCGCAAAAAGCCGAGTTGGCGATTACCGAGATCAATCAGTCCATCGGTACGATTCAGGAAATGAGCCTGCAGATCTCGGCCGCTGCCGAGCAGCAAAGTGCCGTGGCCGACGAGATTAATCGCAGCATCGTCAGCGTGCGTGATGTGGCCGACCAGTCGGCGGTTGCCAGCGAAGAGAGTGCGGCAGCGACGATTGAGCTGGCGTCGCTGGGGCAGGACTTGCAGCGAATGACTGCGCATTTCCGCACCTGATTATGCGAACGATCAGTCCACGGCACCTTCAAATATTCAGGCGCCGTTGGGCTAAAGTGATGCTTGGGTTGGCAGATAACCCGGCTCAAGCGCTGTTTCTTTATTTATCACCACGGACGGTTGCAACCCATTATCAGGGGGCGTCATGACCGACTTTCCAAAAACATCCGCCTCACCCGGAGGCTGCCAGGGCTGCAAAAACCAAGGCGCGCCGGATCTGGATTTCGCCTTTGCGTTTCAGCCCATTGTGGATCTGCGCGATCAAACAACCTTTGCCCATGAAGCCTTGGTTCGCGGCGTGAATGGTGAGGGGGCGTTGTCAGTTCTGGAGCAGGTAGACGATCAAAATCGTTATCGATTCGATCAACTGTGTCGTGTTCGGGCTATTTCCACGGCGGCTCAGTTAGGTATGACCGAGTACCTGTCGATCAACTTTTTGCCGAATGCCGTTTACCGTCCGGAATTGTGCATTCGCAGCACGCTTGAAGCGGCGCGCGCTCACGGGTTCCCGCTGGATCGCTTGATCTTCGAGGCGGTTGAGGGCGAGCACGTTGAAAAGAACAGCCATCTGACGAACATCTTGCGTGAGTACCGTGAGTTTGGTTTCAAGACGGCGATCGACGACTTTGGCGCAGGCTATTCCGGTCTTAACTTATTGGCGGACTTTCAGCCGGACTTGATCAAGCTGGATATGGCGTTGATCCGGGATATCCACCTTGACCGAGTTCGCCAGACCATCGTGCGTAACGTTGTGAACATGTGTAGAGAGTTGGGCGTCGAGGTGATCGCCGAGGGCATAGAAGAGGCGCAGGAAAGAGACTTTCTCGCTGATTGCGGCATTTATCTGATGCAGGGTTTCTGGTTCGCCAAACCTGCTTTCAAGTCACTGGCGCAGATTCCAAAGGGGGCGTGGCTCAAGCGCTGAGCGTCTTCAGCTCGCACTGATCCGCTCGATAACGGGGGCCAGCGCCGAGCGTTTGTGTAGCCACTCAGCCTTGGTAATCCCCAATAGCACGACGTCAACCCGCACTCCATCTTTCACCACGTTCTGTCGCCGTACGCCTTCCACTTCGAACCCGAACTTCTGGTGCATTTTGACCACCGCCGAATTCATCGCCAGCACTTCGCAATTCAGCTTTTCCAGCCCCGCGACGTCAAAGGCGTAATCCAGCATCCAGAACTCAACAACACTGCCCAGTCCTTTACCCTGCAATCTGACATCCAGATAAAACGCCCAATCGGCGGTTTTGTGCATTGCATTGATCGCATTCAACGAAACAACCCCGGCCGCTTGTTGATCCTTGATCACTACAAAAACCTGCTGCCGTGGGTTGGCCTGCAAGGAGGCCAGCCAGTTGGCATGTTCCTGTTCGGTGATTTCGTGGGAGGTGTACATGTACTTGCGCACGTCTTGCTGATTGCGCAGGTGGCGGACGTGGGCCTGGAGGTCGGGGCTGGCTTCGGTCAAGGGAAGAAATTGCATGCAGATGTCCTTGTCTGGCGCTGTGATTCTGAACTGGCGCTGTCGATCACGAAAGTTTCATGTTGCCGGGTACGGCGCGGGCCTAGGATGCTGACACAAGATCGTTGCTTTCCATCCCGAGGGGAATCGTGCCATGAGTCTGAACGTCGTCAAAGTGTTGTTGATTGCGACTGTGTCGGTGTTGAGTGCGTGTTCGGGGGCGGGAGGGTTGACCACGACAAGTTGTTTCTCCAGCGACTGTCAGTCGCCGCAGGGGCGCAATGCCAACACCTTGAAGTTTGGCGGGAGCAATATGGCTAACAGCTTCAACCAATACAGCTCCGGCCTGTTGCATGACGACTGAGGATTACTGCTCAGGTGTTACGGCAATCCATTCACTCAGCACTTTCTGATATTGGCCAGTGACCTTGCTCAGATGCAGCCACTGATCGACGTACAGTTTCCAGCTGATGTCATCGCGCGGCAGCAGGTAGGCTTTTTCCCCGTACTGCATGAATTGGTGCGGGTTGACCGCACACAAGCCGGGTTTGAGCTTCTGCTGATAACGCGCTTCCGAGGCGTCGGTGATCATTACGTCGGCCTTGTTGTCGAGCAGTTGCTCAAAGATCGTCACGTTGTCGTGCAGGGCCAGTTGTGCCTTGGGCAGGAAGGCATGAACGAAGGCTTCGTTGGTGCCGCCGGCAGGCTCGACCAGTCTTACGTTGGGCTGGTTGATCTGTTCGAGGGTCTGGTACTTGGCTTGATCGGCGCAACGCACCAGCGGGATCTTGCCGTCGACGTCAAGGGTGTTGCTGAAATAGGCCTTTTTCTGCCGTTCCAGGGTCACCGAAATCCCGCCCATGCCGATGTCGCACTTACCGGCCTGCATGTCGGGCATCAGGGTTTTCCAAGTGGTCTGCACCCATTGGACTTTGACGCCGAGGCTTTCGGCCAGCGAGCGCGCCATGCTGATGTCGATGCCTTCGAATTCGCCGTCGTCGCGCTTGAAAGTGTAGGGCTTGTAGTCGCCGGTGGTGCAGACGCGCAGTTGGCCTTGTTGCTGGAGGGTGTCCAGATGTGACGATTGTTCTGAAGCCTGAGCGCTGAAGGTCAGGGGCAGGGCCAGCAGGGTACCGAGCAGGATTGTGGTTGTTCTCATGGCTGTCGAGCTTCCAAGGGATCGGAGCGAGAAGTTAACCACGTTCTTGGCGCTGATCCCTATCGGTACGATGCACTTACAAGCCTAATCCCTCCTGCACCACCTGCAACAGGTTGTTTTCCGTCAGTGCAATCGCATCCAGTTGCTGCCCGGTTTCCATCGACTGCAACCACCAATGGCTTTCGTGGTGCTCATCGACGGTGCGCAGCAGGGAAGTGTCTTTGCCTGGCAGGGTAATCTGCACACGACCGCAACCATCCTCGGTAAAGCGTGCGATGGGATCAAACGTGAGGCTGTGGTGGTTGGCCTCGATCATCAGTTGGTCGATGGCGTAATCATGGGTTTGGCCGTCGGGCGAACTTTCGCAAACGTGGGTAGGGTTGCGTCGAATCTTCAGGCCGACTTCGGTCACTGGCTGCAACCACGCCTCGATGCGGTGGTACAGGTCATAGACCTGCGCCGGCCAGCAATCGATCTCCAGTTCCGCGCAGGTAATGTCGTCCGCGGGGGTGTGCCGGGTTTGCTTGAGCTTCGCGGCGAGTTCGTCTGCTTTACTCATTTCGGATCCCTGTGTTTGATGTCTGCTTATTAATCGTAGACCTTTCAACGGAGTACAGCGTTGCCTTGCGTCATGCGCTTGCAACACAAGCGTGTCGAAATCATGGCTGACCCAGTCGGGTCAGGATCGAAAACCACGGACGCAAGCGTCCCAAGGAGCGGGTGTATGAAAAAGCTGTTTACAATTTTGGCGGTGATTGCGCTGACGGCCGGTAGTATCGGCCTGAGTTCGGCGCGCCAATCCCAGGCCAGCAAGGTGCAGGCGGAATCAGTGGCGGGGGTGTTTGATTACTACCTGCTGTCGTTGTCCTGGTCGCCGACGTTTTGCCTTACACACAAGGACGACGTGCAGTGTTCCGGCAAAGGTTACGGTTTCGTGCTGCATGGTCTGTGGCCGCAATACGCCAAGGGCGGCTGGCCAGAATTCTGCCCGCCGATGGCTACGCTGTCGGCAGAGCAGAGCAGCAAGGGCATGACGCTGTTCCCGACCCGCAAATTGCTTGATCACGAATGGTCGAAACATGGCACGTGCAGTGGTCTCGGCGCGATGGGCTATCTGGATGCGGCGGATAAAGCGGTGGGCGCGGTGAAAATCCCGCAAGAGCTGCAACCGTTCAGTACGTCCTATTACTTTGAGGCGCAGGAGATTTCCGACTTGTTCCGCAAGGCTAACCCGGGGATTGCGGCGGATGGCATCGCGGTGATTTGCAGCGGCCCGGAATTGTCGGAGGTACGCGTGTGCATGGGTAAAGACCTGCAGCCTGGCGCCTGTGGCAAGGGTGTGAAAACTCAGTGCCGGGCAGGGGATATTCGGGTTCCGCCGTCGCGGTGATGTGATCGGCAATTGTTCAAGGAACGGCGCCTGAATGGGCGCCTTTTTTGCTTGAAGGTAATGGCTTCTTAGGGGGCAGCCCTTCGCTGCACCTGCTCTCGATGTGTTCGACTTCGTCGAACGGCCGCTGCGCTCCGACCCCCGGATCAATCCCGGAACGAAGCCTGCCGACGGGCCTTTGAGGTCAAGCGCTGTACGCGAGCTAACGCTCGTTGTGTGTACGCAAATTAAAACTGTAGGCGCCAGCCTGTTGGCGATGGTGGCCTGCCAGCCGACCAGTCTCTGGCGGGTGCCCCCATTCCCTGTAGAGGCTGCCGAAGGGTGCGATCTTTTGATCTGCGTTGGCCTTTGACTTGGAGCCCACCGTAGCGAGGGAACACTGAGTCTTGGCGAGATGAAGTACGTCCGGAAAAAGTGACCCGCTGTAAGAGCGGAACCGCCAGCCGCAACACCCAAAAAACGGATATTCACAAAGGCTACAAGAGCATGGTCGGCCCAACGGCCGCCTCGCTCAATCAAGCAAGAAAAACGCCGACAGATGTCGGCGCTTTAGTGAGTGCTGAACGTATTACCAGTTGTAGGTCACGTCGGCGGTCATGGTACGGCCTTCGCCGTAGTAGCAGTCGAGGGTGCTGTTGCACGCGGCAACGTACTTCTCGTCGGTGAGGTTCTGCAGGTTGGCTTGCAGCTTCACGCCTTTGATGTGCAGCGGCGATTTTTCCAGGTCATAGGAGACCATGGCGTCATACACGGTGTAGGACGGGATCTGGAACGAGTCCGACTCGTAGTCCGAACCGTAGCTGCTGCGCACGTAGCGTGCACCCAGACCCATACCGAAACCGGCCAGGGCAGTGGAGTTGTCGAAGTCGTAGTTGACCCAAGCGGACGCGGTCAGTGGTGGACGCATCGCCAGGGTGCGACCTTCACGACCGTCGTTGTCTTTCTCCCACTTGGTCTGGTTACGTGACACCGCAGCCATTACGCGCAGGTTGCGGGTGACATTGACCTTGCCTTCCAACTCGACACCACGCGAGCGCACGGTCCCGCTCTGGGTGCTGAAACCCGGATTGTTGAGGTCCGAGGTGAGCATGTTGTCCTGGTCGATCTGGTAGGCCGAAACCTGGATGAAGCCATCGATGGACGTCGGCTCGTACTTGATACCGACTTCGTACTGCTTGCCGGTGGTGGGTTCGAATGCGCCGCCGCCCATGTCAGTACCGGTTTGCGGCAGGAACGATTCGGCGTAGCTCACGTATGGCGTGATGCCGTTCTCAAACTCATAACCAAGGCCGGCACGACCGGTGAACTTCTCGTCCTTCTGGTTGGTGTGGCCGCGAGTCAGTGGTTGCTTGTTATCCGTTTCAGCGAAGTCATAACGACCGCCGAGTGTCAGGAACCACTGGTTCCAGCGCAGTTGATCCTGAGCGTACAGGCCGGTCTGCGTGATGGTGTTGTCCCATTTGTACGGCTGGCGGAAATTGATCTGGCTGCCATATACCGGGTTGTACAGGTCGATACCCGGGGCGGTGCGGTCATAGAGGCCAAGGAACTGCGAGTTGAAGTGGTAGTAGTCCACGCCCAACAGCACGGTGTGGTCGATATCGGCAGTCTTGAACTTGGCCTGGGCGATGTTATCGATGCCGTAAACCTTGTTGTGCTGCGACCAGTCCACCGCGTAACGGTTCTGGTAGCTATTGTCGTTAAGGCCGGTGACCGGGTTGGTCGGGAACGAATAACCGTGCAGCGGCGCCACGTACTGGTCGTTGACGTCGGCGTAACGAGCGTTCTGTTTCAGGGTCCAGACGTCGTTGAGTTCGTGGGCGATTTCGTAACCGAGGACGAACTGCTCGCGGTGGTACTTGTTCACGTCCGGCTCGCCAATGAACCGGCTGCGGCTGATACGCCCGTTCGAGGTGCTCTTGACCGTGCCGAACGCAGGTAAACCCTGGGCTTCCGGTACGTCGTGGTCTTTCTGGTACTGGCCGAAGACAGTGATGGTGGTGCGGTCGTTCGGTAGCCAGGTCAGGCTTGGCGCCAGCAACATGCGGTTCTGGCTGGCATAGTCGATGGCCGAGTTGCTGTCGTTGAACACGCCGGTCAGGCGATAGAGGAACTCGCCCTGATCGTCAATCGGGCCGCCGAAGTCGAAGGCACCGTATTTACGGTCATAGCTGCCGCCACCGATCTTCACTTCGTGCAGCGCAGTGGCGGTCGGACGCTTGCTGACCATGTTGACGATACCGCCAGGCTGGTTCTGGCCGTAAAGCACCGACGCAGGGCCCTTGAGCACTTCGACGCGCTCCAGGGTGTACGGGTCGATCTGCAGCGAACCGCCGGTGCTGCCGCCGCCATAAGGCATGTGCAGGCCATCGAGGTACAGCGGGGTAGGGGAAAAGCCACGGGAGGTTGGCTCGTCGAAAATCTTCACCCGGTCTGCAAAACCGCCGCCGGTCATGCCTGGTGTGTAGAGCAGGGCTTCGGTCACCGACTTCGAACCGCGCATCTTGATTTCGTCTTGAGTCACGACGTTGATGGTCTGCGGAATTTCCTTGATCGCCGTATCGGTTTTCGAACCCGAGGCGCTGCGCTTGGCGACGATCCCGGCAACCGGACCCCAGGCTGATTCCGCGGAGGCGGAAATGTTGGTCGGTGCCAGATCCAGGCTGGCGCCGTTGGCGTTGCGGGCGCGCAATGCGACGTTGTTGCCCTGCACGCTGTAGGCGATGTCGGTGCCATTGAGCAACTGGGCGATCGCGGCCGTTGGTTCCAGGTTGCCGTTGACGGCGGTGCTGCGCAGGCCACTCACTTCATCCGGGCTGTACAGCACCTGGAGGTTGGTCTGGCGGCCGAATTCCTGCAAAGCGCTCCCCAGCGACTGAGCAGGAATATTGATCGCCACGGCGGCGGCCTGGGCCTGGCCTGCCAATGGCAGGGTCAGAGCCATGGCGCACAGCGCTGGCAACGTGGAACCTAAGGAGCGGCGGATCAGCAGAGCCTTGGCGAGCGGGTGGAGTCCGTGCGGTGCGGGCATTGTTCTTCTACTCTTCAAAGTGTTGACTGAGAACTATTTCTATTAACTGTAAGTAAGACGTTGAGCCTTCCGAAAACCGGAAAGACTCAACGCACTTTTTTTACAAATTTTTCACAATCAGGCGGGTTGAAGCTCGGTGACCACTTTGCCGGCGTTCATGCGCACCAGTTGATCGGCGACATCGAAGTAACGATCGTCGTGGGAAATGACGATGATGGTTTTGCCCAGACGCTTGAGGTCAGGCAGCAGTTCGGTATAGAAGATGCGGCGGAAGGTCGGGTCCTGGTCGGCGGCCCACTCGTCGAACACCAGTACCGGCCGTTCTTCCAGCCACGCGTTGATCAGGGCCAGACGCTTGCGTTGGCCGGTCGAGAGGTCGGTGGTCGTGAACGAACCGTCGCGCACGCTGACCTTGTGCGCGATTTCCAGACGCTCCAGATATTTGTTGGCATCTTGCGGAATGTGCGTGTCGCCCTGCACCACGTCGTCGAACAGGTAGTAGTCGGCGAAAATCGTGGTGAACAATTGACGGTAATCGTCACGGGTGGTGGCGTCGATGATCTGCTCGTTGAGGCGGATTTCACCTTGCTGCGGCGCGTACAGGCCCAGCAGCAGTTTGATCAGGGTGGTTTTGCCGCAGCCGTTCTCGCCCACGATGAAGAGGATGTCACCCTGTTCGATCTTCAGGTTCACCGGCCCGAGACGGAATGGGATCGTGCCTTGTACGGTCGGAAAACTGTACGAGACGTCGGTCAGCTCCAGGCTCTGCACCGTTGTCTTTTTATGGCCTTGATCGTTGAGCAGCAGGTGCGGTTCGGGTGAGGAAAACTGCTCGGACAACTCGGCGATACGGCGGAACGCGATCTGCGCGCGACTGACAATCGGCAGCGCGGCAATGATGTGTTCGAGCGGGCCTTTCATATACAGCAGCACCAGTACAAAGCCGCTCATGACCGCTTTGTCGGCGCTCGGCCACAGCGATTGCAGGCCCAGCGCAAGACCGATCACGACGAAGAACAGCATCGAACCGAGCGTCTTGGCGATCACGAATATGTTCACCGATCGCACCTGAATGTCGCAGATCTTGTCCGCCGTGCCTTCAATGCCCGAGACAAACATGCGGTGCCGGCGCGGACGGTGGATGCGCAGTTCCTTGGCGCCCTCGGCGAGCGCGTGGTAGTGCTTCTGCAGTTCGTCTTCGTAGTCGCGGGCCTTCATGAAACCCTGCATGCCACGCCCGCGAGCAATGTACTGAACGACCGTGCCGATCAGAATGGCGACCACCGTCAGCAGAAACATCGGCCACGACAGCATCGCCAGATAACCCATGCACCCGAGGGTCACGGTCATCGAAATCGCCAGCGGGGCGAATGCGAACGCGAAGTCGCTGATGGTGTCGACGTCGTGGGTCAACACCGGAATCAGGCGATGGCTGCGGTAGCGCTCGATCTGCTCGATCGGCGCCGAGAGGACTTTCTCGCCCAGTTCCTTGCGCAGTTTGGCGATGATGTGTTGGCCGACATAGTTGGTGCCAATGTCGGAAAAAATCGAGGTGGTCAGGGCTAGCAGACACAGGCCGGCGAAGACCGCGACCATGGTGTTGCTCAGGTCGCCTTCGCTGTGCAGCACGCTGTTGATGGTTGCCAGTAACGCGGTGACGCTCAGACCACCGACCATGCCGAGCAGGATCGCGCCGGTGACGATCAGCCGAAAGGGTTTGAGCAGGGCGAACAATTCATTGATCACCCCGCGTGTTGGATTGCTCATGGAGGTTCCCTGCTTGAGAGAGCGGCGAAGGCCGGCATTGACTCGCGGGCTTCGCCTGGATGACGTAGAGGGCGGTGGCGCGCCGTGTCGGTTGGCGCCCACCTGTAAAACGACTGGCAGGACGGCTAATTTAGCCGGGCGATAGCGCTACAGATCGCGGGCGACGCGAAAGCCGATCCAGTCGCCGCGCGTGTCGGTGTAGGTCGCGTTGCGATTGCCGGAGCGCGAGAACACTGGCGCCTCACCCCAGTCGTTGCCGCGTATGCGGCGCACTTCGCATTTGCCGCTCGACCAGGCACTGCCATCGCTGGGCGCACCGACGTAGTTTTCGTTGTAGCAATCGGCTGTCCATTCATAGATGTTGCCGTGCATGTCGTAGACGCCGAAGGCGTTGGCCGGGAAGCTGCCGGCCGGCGCAGTGAAGTTGTAGCCATCGGCGGCGCCGTAGGTGTTGGCGTGTTTGGCGATGCTGTATTCCTTGCCCTCATCGAACGGGAAGGGGAAGGGGCCGCTGCTGCCGGCGCGGGCGGCGTATTCACGCAGGGATTCGCTGACCAGTCGATATGGCTTGCCGGTTTTCTTCGACAGCCACGCCACGTACGCCTCGACTTCAGGGAAGTCCATGCACACCGCCGGATGCTTGTCGGTGTACTGCTTTTTCGGGTCGCTGCCCTGATAGTCGGGAATGCCGGCCTTGCAGGCGCGACCGGGGCGGGTGTCACCGTCGGGCATGTTGTAACCGGTGTCGGTGAGGTAGGCGTCCCACTGGCTCTTCAAAATCTGAAAGCGGCTGATCGCCAGCGGGTTGGCAAACGTCACCGGGTGCATCGGGCCTTCGTCAGGTTCGCGGCCGACTTCGTCATCCGGAGTGCCCATGGTGAACGTGCCGGTGGGCAGTACGACCATTTCCGGGCAGTCCTTGCAGTCCTTGAACACCTTGCCCGGCGCAGGTGGCGTGGCGGCGTGGGCGGCGCCTGGCAGCAGGCTGATGGCGAGGGCGGTGAGCATCAGTGCCGGCACAGCCTTCAAGGAAAAACGACGCAGTTCACTGTTCATTGGAGGGGGCTCGCTAAAAGGAAAAAAAGGGATCGCGCGGGATCAAAGAGCTTGGTCGAGCACGGCCAGCAGTCGGTCGATCTGGGCTTCGTCGTTGAGCAGCCCCGGAGCGGTGCGGATGACCGGGCCGACATCGCGGTTGACGGCATCGGCCACCACACGATTGCTCATCAGGTGCGCAGCGATCTTGTCGCTGTCCTCGTCCTTGACCCGGAAGAACGTGAAGCCGGCGGACAGCTCAGGGCTCAATGGCGTGACGAGTTCAATTGACGGGCGTTGTTGCAGGCGTTTTTTCAGGTAGCTGTTAAGCGCGTGAATGCGCGCCTCGACCTCTGCCTTGCCCAATTGCAGGTGCAACTTGAACGCTTCGTCCAGCGCCCAACGGTGTTCGAACGCGTGATAGCCACCGGGGGTCATGGTGGTGGAAAACGTTGTCGCTTCGGAGAACGTTGGAATGATCGGTGTGATGTACCTGACCTCTTCGAAGCGGCTGCAAATGAGGCCGGTGCCGCGCGGGCCGAACATCCATTTGTGGGTGCCGGCGATAAAAAAATCGCAGTTCATCTGCGTGAAACTCAGGTCGTCCACGCCAAAACCGTGAACGCCATCCACCACATAAATGATTCGGTTAGCGTCACTGCGCCCACGGTTGTGTTTGTCGACGAGGGCGCCGATCTCGCCGATCGGCAGTTTCAGGCCGCTGCCCGAATGCACCCAGCACATCCCCAGCACGCGGGTTTCGGGGCGAATGGCGCTGTCGATGGCGGCCAGGATTTCAGCTTTGCTGGTGCGGTGCACATCTTTGAACAGAGGGATTTTGCGCACCCGCGTGCCGTCGCGTTCGGTGCGCAAAGCGAGGATGGTGTGAGTCGCGTAATGCTCGTGGACGGTGGTGAGGATTTCCTGATCGGCGCGCACATGTACGCCGCCGTAAATCGTCGCCAAGCCTTCGGTGGTGCTGCCCGTCAGCGCGATCTGCTTCGCGTTGACTTGCAGGTAACGACCCGCCCAGATCCGCACGTTTTCTTCGCGCTGTTCGATCACACCCAGATCCCAGTCCATCGCCAGGCCAGGGTTCTTGTCGAGGGCGGAGCGGTGCATTTCGATGGCGTCGCGCACGGGTTTGGGGTGCGAGGTGACCAAAAAATTGGAGAAGTGCAGGTAATCCGGATCCTGATCGAACAGTTGCTGCAACTGCGCCCACTTGTTGCGTGGCAACGGCGCGGCTGCTGAGGCGCTGGCGACACTCGGCAGGCTCGCCCCCAGTGGCAACGCCGCGGCGAGAATTCCCGCCTGCTTCAGAAAGTCACGGCGATTGCTCATGGCTTGGCGGTTTCCTGCGCGGTGGCCAGCGAAGGTTTCGCGGCTTTTTCGACCTGATCCCAGACCCGCAGGAAATTGCCTCCCCAGAGCTTGGCGATGTCGGCTTCGGAATAACCGCGCGAGATCAGCTCGGCGGTGACGTTGCGGATCTCTGCCACGTTCTCGAAACCTTTGACGCCGCCGCCTTCATTGAAGTCGGAGCTGATGCCGACGTGATCGATGCCAATCTTGCGCACCGCGTAATCAATGGCGTCCCCCAGATCCTTGAGGCTGGCTTTCGGCTCTTGTTCGAGGATCCCGTAGAGGCGGCCGGCGTACTGGCCGAACTTCTGCTCGGACCACGCGGCAATGATCGGATCGCCGGGCATCAGCGCCATGGCCAGATTCGGCAATGGCGGCAGGTCGAACGCCTTGCGCATTTCGTTGAGTTTGTTCTGGGTTTCCAGAGTCAGCGGACGCAGGTACTGCGAGAACGCGACGATCTGGACGACGCCGCCGCTGTTCTTGATCAACTGCATTTCCTTGTCGCTGAGGTTGCGCGGAATATCGACCATCGCTCGCGGCGCCGAATGCGAAGCCACCAGTGGCGTGCGGCTCAGTTGCGCGACTTGCTCAAGGGCCTTGGTCGACATCTGCGATACGTCGATGATCACACCCAGATCGTTCAGGCGCTTGACCGCTTGCCTGCCCAGATCCGAGAGGCCATCGAGGGCGTCCGGCGAATCATTGAGGAACGGCAGCGGACGCGACGAATCGGCCCAGTCGTTGTTGCCGATGTAGCTGAAGCCGAACATGCGCATGCCGCGTGCCGTCCACATGTCCAGCAGGCTCAGGTCGTGGCCCAGTGGATAGGCGTTGAGCATGCTGATGAAAATCACGAACTTGCCTTCGCCGTGCAGGCGCCGGAAATCGTCCGGGGTGTAGGCGATGGCGACCTGATTGGGATAGTCACGGACCATGCCGGAAATGATCTTGAAGCGGATCTCCTGCTGGTTGCGCGCCTCTTCGACGAAGCCGGGCGTCGGTTTGTGAGGCGCATTCGGACCGTTCCACATTTCCGGCCAGCCGAAGATGGTCAGCGCAGCGCCCGACAGACGTCCACGGTTGGCCTTGGCCAGATCGAACTGGCCGTCACCGTCCTTGTCGGCTTCGTGGCCGTCGGTGCCGAAATTTTGCGTCAGGCTGACATGGCTGTCGAAGGAGAGCATGCGTTCGTGCAGCTCATCGGCCTGTTTCATGACTTTGACCGGGTAGCCGAGGTCGTCCTTGAACCCGAGTTGCCAAACGGCAAAGCCTGCGCCGGCGCTGATTGCCAGGGCCAGTGGCAGGCCGATCAATAGAGCCTTTTTCGAACGTGGTTTTGTCATTGCCATCTCAGTCAGGTTCGCCATCGAGGTGCAGGCGCGGGGGCCTTTGCTATCTGGGAAGAACGAGTAGTCGGCAGGGAAATTTAGGCGCGTGAACCTCTGGCAAAAGCGGCGCCTTAAATTTGCCGCAGCAACAAACGTTCTAGCTTGGATAAAGCCTGCTTCATGGCTGACACAGGTAGGGCAATGAAGATTTCTCGACGATGGTTCATGGCGGGCCTGGCGCTGACGGGCGCTGCCGTGCCGGCGGTTTATTTTGGGCATCGTGAATGGACGAAGCCGGACCCGACGATCACGCCTGGCGAAGCATCATTCGACGTCGCCGACAGGGCCGGGCAACGCTTGGCGAATGCGTTGCGCGGGGTTTGGGACATCCGTTTCGAAGGCTGTGACGCAGGTCTTGAAGGCTTGCCGCTGAAGGGGCTGCAAGTGTTTCTGGACATTGGCCAGAAGGGCCGAGGCGTGTGCGGCTTTCTCGATGCGCCCGAACGCTTGCGCTCTGGCGACAGGCCTTGTTACCGAATTCTTGGCGATCTCGCCGGGGCCGATGCCGCGAAGTTGAGTTGGCGGCTGATCGGCGCTGATGGCCAGATCAGCTATGAGCTGGAAATGATCCTCGATGAAGTCTGGGCCGACTTCGGCAATGCCGGCAGTGGCACCCTCAGCGGCAAAGCGCTGCGACTTGATCGGGCGTTGAGCCTGCCAGCGCAGGACAACCGCTTCGTGGCGGTCAAGCGCCTGTTTCCCGAATCGCGCGAGCGCACACCGTTGAACGCGACGTTGCTGGCCTGGCTGATCTCTCCTGAACATCGCCTGTTCCACCAGTTGTGGCATGCAACCCGGGACAAGTGGCACAAGCTTCCCGAAGACAAGCGCGAGGCGTTGCGCGGCATTGGCTGGCAACCCGGCCCGCGTGACAAGGAGCGTGATGCCCGTGGCCCGCGCAAGGATCGCAACGGTTCGGGCGTGGACTTTTTCTTCATGCACCGGCACATGCTCGGGACGGCGCGATCGATGCAGGATCTGCCCTCCTGGGAATACTTCCCGCTGCCGCAGCCGGAGTTGATCCGCGACCGCATCGGTTTTGCCCGTTACTTCGATAATCATGACGGCACGGCTTTGCCACCGACGTGGACGGCCACAGGCGATGACGAGTTCAGTCAATGGGTTAGCGACATCAAGACCGCCGAAACTTACGAAAGCAATTTCCAGGTCTGGGAGTCGCAGTACCGTGATCCGGCGTATCTGGCAAAACTCACGCTGGGGCAGTTTGGCTCGGAAGTCGAGTTGGGCCTGCATGACTGGCTGCACATGCGTTGGGCTTCGGTGCCGCGCGATCCGTCCAATGGTCAACCGGTGCCGTTTGCCCGCGATCCTGCGGACTTCGCCGCACGCTGGTACAACGCCGAAAACGACTTTCTTGGCGATCCGTTCTCGTCCCACGTCAATCCGGTGTTTTGGCATTTTCATGGCTGGATCGATGACCGGATCGAAGACTGGTTCCGCGCTCACGAGCGTTTCCATCCGGGTGAAGTCACGCGCCTGCAAGTCAACGGCGTGCATTGGTTCGCACCGGGGCGCTGGGTCGAGGTCGATGATCCGTGGCTGGGGCCGATCACCCATGGTTGCAGCACCACGCTGGGATTGCAGAGGGGAAAAACCGTCGAAATGGACCCGGAAACCATGAAACTGGCGCTGCGCATCACCTTCATCACCGACGAGGACAAGCTCGCCGGCCTGTTCCGTCGCGTGCCGCAACGACCATGGTATGCGCGCAATCTGAAGCCTAAAACCAGCCCGGCTTGAGGGCTGCGTCATGGTTATTTCGCGAGCAGGCAGGCAGCGAAATTACAGCGCCTGCCACCCACCCCCAAGTGCCTTGTATAACGCAATGCTCGCCTGCACCCGCGACAGCCGCAGTTGTACGTTCTGATCCTGCGCCGCATACAACGTGCGCTGGGTTTCCAGTACCGTCAGCAAGTCTTCGGCGCCGGCCTGATAGCGGCTTTGGGCGATGTTGAAGGCGGTCTGCGCCTGGCTTAATTCTTCGTTCTGCCACAACCGCTGCTCATCAAGGCGCCGAATGCTGTTGAGGGCTTTCTCCACATCAGCGAAGCCATTGATGATCGCGCCACGATAGTTCTCCAGCAGTTCTTGCTGGCGTGCCGTGGCCTTGTCGCGTTCAGCGCCGAGACGGCCGTTATTGAAAACGGGCGCGACCAATCCGGCGGTGAGGTTATAGAACGGGCTGCGGAACAGGTCGTCGAACTGGTTGGCGCCTGAGCCGAGCTGAGCCGTCAGGGTCAGCGCCGGCAGCATGGCCGCGCGGGCGACTTTGACGTCGGCCTCGGCGCCAGCCAGTTGCGCTTCGGCGCGAGCGATGTCCGGACGACGGCTGAGCAGCTCGCTGGGAACCCCAGCAGCAATGTCCGGCCAGTGCAGGTGATCGAAGGATTCTTTCGGCGACAGTTGCTGCACCGGTTGGCCGAGCAGGGCGGCCAGGCTGATCAGTGCTTCCTGGGCCTCCTGTTGCACGCGCGGCAGTTGCCATTGTTGCGCGGCGACCTGGCTCTTCTGCTGCGCCAGTTCCAGCGCGGTGGCCGAGCCTGAGTCAAAGCGCGTCTGCACCCGTTTCAGCACGCTTTGCGCGTTGGCCAGATTCAGCTCGGCGATGCGGCTTTGCTCGCGCAGCGACAGGGTTTTTGCATAGGTATTGGCAACGCCGCTGAGCAGTGTCAGCTCCACGGTCGCACGATCGAATTCACTGGCCTGCAGGGTGAATTGCGCACTGTCGCGGGACGCGCGTTTGCCGCCCCAGAAGTCGATTTCGTAAGTGGCACTCAGATTTGTATCGAAGTAGTCCACGGCCTTGTTGCTGCTGTTGGCGTCCAGTTGGCTATAGCCGTTACCGCGCAGCAGTGTTTGCCGATTGGCGTTGAGCCCGGCTTTGACTTCTGGCAGCAATGAGCCACCGGCGATCACCGTGTCGGCCTGCGCCTGACGCACCCGGGCAACGGCCGCCGCGAGGTCGAGGCTGCCGGCGCGTGCCTGTTCGATCAGGCTGTCGAGTTCCGGGCTGCCGAACTGCGTCCACCACTGTGCATTGTTGCGGGCGGCGCTGGCGGCTTGTGGCGATTGCCACGTCGCCGGTGGCAGCAGGCCGCTGTCCGGGCGCTGGACGGGATTGGCGCAGGCGCAGAGGATCAGGCACACGGTCAACAAACTGAGGCGTGGTTTCATAGATCGATCATTCACTGGTAAGGGCTGTGACCGGGTCGAGCCGGGCAGCTTTGCGGGCCGGCATGAAGCCGAAGACAACACCGGTGATCAGGGCGCAAGCGAAGGCGCCAAGCACCGCGGTCAAGGAAAACGCCACGGCGACTTCGCTGAGCACCAGCACGCCGCCGACGATCAGCGCCAAGGCGATGCCGGCGATGCCGCCGACCACCGAGAGCATCACCGCCTCGGTGAGGAACTGGCGCAGGATGTCGCGCTGCCTGGCGCCGGTGGCCATGCGGATACCGATCTCGCGAGTGCGTTCGCGCACAGTCATGAGCATGATGTTCATCACGCCGATACCGCCCACCAGCAGCGAGATCGCGGCAATCGAACCGAGCATCAGTGACAGTGTGTTCTGCGTGCGCGCCTCGGCCTGGATCATCGCGGCGTTGTTGGTCAGTTCGAAATCTTTCTTGCCGTTGTGCAGGCGCAGCATCAGTTGCTCGATGGCCTGTTCGGCTTCCTTGACCCGGCGGGCGTCGGTGGCAGCGATGGCCACGTATTCGGGATCGCGGGTGCCGAACAGGCGCACGCTGGCCGCCGAATAGGGCACGGCGATGCGGTCGTCGCTGTCGGAGTCGCCGGAGCTGGCACCTTTTTCCGCCAGCACGCCGACCACCTGGAAGGGCACGTTCTCGATCAGGATGTATTGGCCGATGGGGTTGCTCACACCCTTGAGCAATTTACTGCGGACCTTGTGGCCAATCACTGCAACGGCCGCTGCGCTCGCTTCGTCGGCGTCGGTGAAATAACTGCCTTGCACCACGGGCCAGTTGAAGATTGCCGGGAAGTTTGTGTCGTTACCGCCGACATAACTCATATGGTCGACGTTGCCGTAACGTACGCCGGCCTCGGCGCCATTGACGGGCATGATTCGCTGCACTTGCGGCAGGCTCGCCAGTGCATGGACGTCGTCGAGGGTGACGATTCCCGGCGGCGTGCGCGGATTGGGCGCGGAGCCGCTCAGATAAATGATGTTAGAGCCGAATGCGCCCATTTGCGCCATGACCTGGCGCTTGCTGCCTTCGCCTACCGCCAGCATTACCACCACTGACGCCACGCCAATGATGATCCCGAGCAGGGTCAGGGCGGTGCGGAAGCGGTTGATCCACATCACCCGCCATGCCGCGTGCAAGGCGTCCACCAGCTCACCTTTCCAGGCGCCGGTGGCCTCGGCACCCTCGGCCAGACGCTTGCGCAAATCCACCGCCTGCAAGGCGCCGGGGTTGGCCGTGGTCTGTGCCTCGGGATTGTCTCGGGCGCTGTCGCTGATGATCAGACCGTCGCGGATTTCGATGATGCGTTTGGCCCGCGCTGCCACTTCGCGATCGTGAGTGATGAGGATCACCACATGACCCAGGCTCGCCAACTCGTCGAGCAGCGCCATGACCTCTTTGCCGCTGTGGCTGTCGAGGGCCCCGGTGGGTTCGTCGGCGAGAATGATGTGGCCGCCGTTCATCAAGGCGCGGGCGATCGAGACCCGCTGCTGCTGGCCGCCGGAGAGTTGATGGGGGCGGTTGCCCAGGTGTGAAGCGAGGCCGAGACGATCAAGCAGGGCGGCGGCGCGGGCATGGCGTTCGGCGGCCGGCGTGCCGGCGTAGATGGCCGGCATCTCGACGTTTTCCTGAGCCGAGCCGGACGGAATCAAATGGTAGCCCTGAAACACGAATCCGAAGGCCTCGCGGCGCAGCCAGGCCAACTCATCGCTGTTCAGGCCGGCAACATGTTCTGAGGCGAAGCGATACTCACCTGACGTTGGCCTGTCCAGACAGCCGAGGATGTTCATCAGCGTCGATTTGCCGGAGCCGGAAGCGCCGATGATCGCCACGAACTCGCCGGCCTGGATCGTCAGATCGATACCGCGCAACACGTGGACTTCAGGCGCGTCGCCGCCGCCGTAGGATTTGCGGATGTCCTTCAGGTCAATCAGAGGCGTTTGCATTCAGTCTCCGCTGCCGACAGCGGGGCCGATCAGCAAGTGATCACCTTCGCTCAAACCATCGAGAATCTGCACCTTGAGCCGGTCGCTGATGCCAGTGCGCACCTCGCGAGATTCAATGTTGCCGTTGGCGGCGACTACCTGAGCGGTCTGCAGGTTGGCCGTGTCGCTGCCTTGCAATGCCGCGACCGGTGCAGTGAGGACATCTTTGGCTTGATTGGCGACGAAGAATACTTGGGTGGTCATCTCGGCCATCAAGGCGTTGTCGGTGTTGTCGACGTCGAGCAGCACGGTGTACAGCACGACGCGGGCGCTGCCGCTTTTGCTGCTGGCCGGGCTGCCGCCGCCCTGGCTGGTCTGATCCAGCGGTTTGGGTGGCACTGGCAGAATCTGCCGCACAGTGCTGCTCCAGCGCCGGTGGCCGCCGCTGAGGGTGGTGAAGTACGCGCTCATGCCCGGTTTGACATGACCGATGTCGGCTTCGGACACCTCGGCCCACACCGTCATTGGCGAGAGCTTGGCGATGCGCAGGATCAATGGTGTCTGTTGCTGGGCATTGAGGGTCTGGCCTTCGCGCGCATCGAGAGCGACCACGGTACCGGCCATTGGCGCATAAATGCGGGTGTAGCCAAGTTCGGCCTGATCGCTGCGCAGGCTGGCTTGGGCCTGACGGATCTGCGCCTGGAACATGTCGATGCGGGCCTGCGTGGCTTTCAGCTCGGCGCGGGCGGTCTGCACGTCTTCTTCGCGGGTCGCGCCGCCGGCGGCGAGATGCTGCTGGCGCTGGTACTTCTGTTGCGCCAGTTCATGCTGGGCGCGTTGTTCCTGCAATTGCGCCTTTAGATTCTCGACGGAGAAGCGCCCGGCATCGAGCTTGGCCCGCTGCGTCGACGGGTCGATTTCCACCAGCAACTGGCCTTCCTTGACCACGTCGCCGACTTCTACGTGGATCTTCTGTATCTGGCCCGAAGCCTGCGCGCCCACATCCACATAGCGGCGTGGTTGCAGGGTGCCGAGTGCAGTGACGCTGCTTTCGATATCGTCACGGGTGACTTGCACGGTGGCGAATCTATCCCGACCCGGAGGCATGATCTGCCACGCGGCGTAAGCGACAACGGGGATCAGACAAAGGACTACAAGCAGGGCGCGTCGGGCGGGGCGGGGACGTTTCATGCAGGGTTCCGGCCAGTGGAAATCGGCCCGTCGTTCGGCTGGCACACGGATTCGGGCAGCGCTGAACGCCGTCGCAGGGCGCGACAGACACGGGGAGCTGTCCTGTAAACGAGGAAAGTGCAGGGGAATTTAAGCGCGGACACACCCAGTAACAGCTATAGAACAGGACTATTTATCGGGCAAAGACAAACGCTACTTTAAATCTATATGAGAATTACTATAAATTACGCACCTTACGTTGCCACTATCTTGCTACCGCTCATCGCGGGGTGATCGATCAGTGTGCTCAAGGACACAAACCGCACCTTTTGCGGCCGGGAGTCATGTTGGAAAACTACTATCGCGAGCTGGTGTGTTTCCTGAACGCCAAGCTGGGCAACCGTCAGGTTGCCGAGGATGTGGTGCATGACGCTTATCTGCGGGTGCTGGAGCGTTCCAGCGACACACCCATCGAGCAACCCCGGGCCTTCCTTTATCGTACGGCGTTGAATCTGGTCATCGATGATCATCGACGCAACGCGCTGCGCCAGGTCGAGCCGCTGGAAGTGCTCGACAACGAAGAGCGCTATTTCACGCCTTCCCCCCATGGCACCCTCGATCACGGCCAGCGTCTGGAAATGCTCCAGCGTGCGCTGGCTGAACTGTCGCCCGCCTGCCGCGACAGTTTTCTATTGCGCAAGATCGACGGCCTGTCGCACCCGGAAATCGCCGCACAGCTCGGTATTTCCAAGGCCCTGGTGGAAAAGCACATCGTCAATGCGATGAAACATTGCCGTCTGCGGATCAAACAATGGGATGCCCATTGAGCCGTCGTCGTTAAATTTTATTTCACTGTTCTCGTTCCTACTCAACAGACGACCTGCCGTCCTGCTCAAGGCCGGTCAGGTCACTTAGGCTTTCCTTTCCCCGCTGTTGAGGGGTTCATCCAGAGGACACTGGAAATGACACAGGCAATTGCATCGCCCATCGTTCACGACCTGATCGGCGTCGGTTTCGGCCCTTCGAACCTGGCGCTGGCCATCGCTCTGCAAGAGCGCGGCCCGAGCCAGGGCGAGCTGGATGTGCTGTTCCTCGACAAGCAGGCCAACTACAGCTGGCACGGCAATACCCTGTCGACTCAGAGCGAGCTGCAGATTTCCTTCCTCAAGGATCTGGTGACCCTGCGCAATCCGACCAGCCCGTACTCGTTCGTCAATTACCTCAAGTATCACGGCCGCCTTGTGGACTTCATCAACCTCGGCACCTTCTACCCGTGCCGCATGGAGTACAACGACTACCTGCGCTGGGTCGCCGGGCAGTTCACCGAGCAGAGCCGTTATGGCGAAGAAGTGCTGACCATTGAGCCTGTGCTGCACAACCATCAGGTCGAAGCGCTGCGCGTGATTTCCCGCGACAGTCAAGGTCAGCAACATGCGCGGACCACCCGTTCGGTGGTGGTCAGTGCCGGCGGCACGCCGCGTATTCCCGAGGCGTTCAAGGCGCTCAAGGGCGACAGCCGCGTGTTCCACCACTCGCAATACTTGTCACAGATGGCCAGGCAGCCGTGCGTGAGCAATCAGCCGATGAGCATTGCGATCATCGGTGGCGGGCAGAGCGCGGCGGAAGCCTTCATTGATCTGAACGATTCGTTCCCGTCGGTGCAGGTCGACATGATCCTGCGCGGCTCGGCCCTCAAGCCAGCCGACGACAGCCCGTTCGTCAACGAAGTGTTCGCGCCGGAGTTCACTGACCTGGTGTTCCAGCAAAACAGCGCCGAGCGTGAGCGTCTGGTCAACGAGTACCACAACACCAACTACTCGGTGGTCGACATCGATTTGATCGAGCGCATCTACGGCATCTTCTATCGTCAGAAGGTGTCCGGGATTGCCCGCCATGCCTTCCGCACCCTGACCACCGTCGAAAACGCCACCGCCACCGAAAACGGTATCGAGCTGACCGTGCGCAACAACGCCACCGGCGAGGTAACCGTGCGCCTTTACGACGCCGTGGTGCTGGCCACCGGTTACGAGCGGCAGATGCACCGCAAACTGCTGGCGCCGCTGGAAGAATACCTGGGCGAGTTCGAGGTCGATCGCCACTACAAAGTGATCACCGATGAGCGCTGCAAGGCAGGCATCTACATGCAGGGTTTCTGCCAGGCCAGCCATGGTTTGAGCGACACACTGCTGTCGGTGCTGCCGATTCGTGCCGATGAAATTGCCGGCTCGTTGTATGAGCATGGCAAGCATCGTGGGCATCGTTCGATGGCGGATCTGTTGTTGGCGACTGCCAGCTAGATTCTGCTGCGACTGATTCATCGCCTTCGCGATCAAGCCCGCTCCCACACTGTTTTTCTGTGTACGCAGGAGAAAATGTGGAAGCGGGCTTGCTCGCGAAGGGGCCATTTGAAGCAACACAAATTCTGAATCCTGAACCCTTCCTGAAGAGCCCTGTAATTCCCCGATACACCTCCTTTTGCCGGTTTACTCTCCAGATATCGGGGCGTAAGCTTCGCGCGTTTTCATCAATAGCGGAGACCCACAGTGGGTACTTGTTCGAGTGACAGTTGTCGGCCGGTCTCGATAACCGGCAGATTCTCGGCAAGATAACGCGCCTCTTTTGTGCCGTTGTCTCGCCGTAAAAGCGAGCAGCGGCATCCCGTGCATGGCCCGTCCTGGGTCATGTCTGGACGTTCCTTCTCATCGACACTGAAAGAGCGTGATTTCGACTCATCGTCGTCATCGCAGCCCTATCGACACGCCTGTCTTTTCTGACCGGCGCGCCAAGCCTTGCCGTGCCGGTTTTTCCGGCGGCACAGGCGCGGCCGTACCTGCTTGACGGTTTCCCGGCTGACCATAGGGGCAACAGCCATGAAACTTACGCTCAAGGAATTTTTCGCAGGCTTTCTGCGGACCCGTCACTTCGCCCGGCACTTCCGTCGTCTGGCGTTGCTGGAATCGATCACCGACACCACGGTCAGCCGTGAAGTCCCCCCCACTCTGGCCAACACGCTGGTCGATGCTGCCCATTGCGACAGTGGTGCATTGCTGTCTTCACTGGGCACCCATTGCGACGGCCTCACCGACTTGGAAGTCGATGCGCTGCGTGCGCAGTACGGTTTCAACGAAGTCGAACACGAGCAACCGCTGCCATGGTGGACCCACCTGTGGCACTGCTACAAAAACCCGTTCAACCTGCTGCTGACACTGCTGGCGTGGATCTCGTGGCTGACCGAAGATCTGCAAGCCGCCGTGGTGATTTTCTCCATGGTGGTGCTGTCGACGCTGTTGCGCTTCTGGCAGGAAAGCAAATCCAACCAGGCGGCTGATGCGCTCAAGGCGATGGTCAGCAACACCGCCACCGTCATGCGCCGTGATGAGCCACGCACTGAAGTGCCGATCAAACAACTGGTGCCCGGCGATCTGATCGTGTTGTCGGCCGGTGACATGATTCCTGCCGATTGCCGCGTGCTCAGCGCCAAAGACCTGTTTGTCAGTCAGGCGGCGATGACCGGCGAGTCGATGCCAGTGGAGAAATTCCCACGTCAGGCGGATCGCGACACGCGCAACCCGCTGGAGCTGGACAACATTTTGTTCATGGGCACCAACGTGGTCTCGGGCACGGCGGTGGCGGTGATTCTCACCACGGGTAACAGCACGTATTTCGGTGCGCTGGCGCAACGCGTGGGCGCGACGGATCGGGCCGTTACCTCGTTCCAGCAAGGCGTCAACAAAGTCAGTTGGCTGTTGATCCGCTTCATGTTCGTGATGGCGCCGCTGGTGTTGTTCATCAACGGTTTCACCAAGGGTGACTGGACGCAAGCGCTGCTGTTCGCGCTATCGATTGCCGTGGGCCTGACCCCGGAAATGCTGCCAATGATCGTCACCTCGACGTTGGCCAAAGGCGCGGTATTCCTGTCGCGCAAAAAAGTCATCGTCAAACGCCTCGATGCGATCCAGAACTTCGGCGCCATGGACGTGCTGTGCACCGACAAGACCGGCACCCTGACCCAAGACAAGATCTTTCTGGCGCGCCACGTCGACGTCTGGGGTGAAGACTCGGACGACGTGCTGGAAATGGCTTATCTCAACAGCTATTACCAGACCGGCCTGAAAAACCTGTTGGATGTGGCGGTGCTGGAACACGTCGAAGTCCACCGTGAACTCAAGGTCGGCACGGCGTTTCGCAAGGTCGATGAGATCCCTTTCGACTTCGACCGTCGGCGCATGTCAGTGGTGGTCGAAGGGCGTGGTCAGGCGCATCAATTGATCTGCAAAGGCGCGGTGGAAGAAGTGCTGGCGGTGTGCTCTCGTGTGCGTCACGGCGACGTCGATGAAGCCTTGAGCGATGAATTGCTGACCCGGATTCGTCAGGTCACCGCCGCATTCAACGCTGAGGGCTTGCGCGTGGTAGCGGTGGCAGCCCGATCGATGCCTGAAGGTCGCGACACTTACAGCCTGGCCGATGAGGCGCTGCTGACGCTGATCGGCTATGTGGCGTTCCTCGATCCACCGAAAGAAAGCACCGCGCCAGCGCTCAAGGCCTTGGCCGAACATGGCATCGCCGTGAAGGTGCTGACCGGCGACAACGAGTTGGTGACCGCAAAAATCTGCCGCGAAGTCGGCCTGGCGCAACAGGGCCTGTTGCTGGGCAACGACGTCGAGCGCATGAGCGATGCCGAACTGGCGGTGGCCGTGGAAACCACCAATGTCTTCGCCAAGCTGACGCCATCGCACAAGGAGCGCATCGTGCGCACCCTCAAAGGCAATGGGCATGTGGTCGGGTTCATGGGCGATGGCATCAACGATGCGCCGGCACTGCGCACCGCTGATATCGGTATCTCGGTGGACAGCGCGGTGGACATCGCCAAAGAAGCGGCGGACATCATCCTCCTGGAAAAGAGTCTGATGGTGCTGGAGGAGGGCGTGCTTGAAGGGCGCCGAACCTTCGCCAACATGCTCAAGTACATCAAAATGACCGCCAGTTCGAACTTCGGCAACGTCTTCTCGGTGCTGGTGGCCAGTGCATTCATTCCGTTTCTGCCGATGCTGCCGATGCATCTGCTGGTGCAGAACCTGCTCTACGACATTTCGCAGATCGCCATCCCGTTCGACAACGTCGATGACGAAATGCTGAAAAAACCACAACGCTGGCAGCCGGGCGACGTCGGGCGTTTCATGCTGTTCTTCGGCCCGATCAGTTCGATCTTTGACATCACCACGTTCGCCTTGATGTGGTACGTGTTCGATGCCAACACCCCCGATCACCAGACGCTGTTCCAGTCCGGCTGGTTCGTGGTCGGGCTGCTGACCCAGACGCTGATCGTGCACATGATCCGCACGCCGAAGATTCCGTTCCTGCAAAGCCGTGCCGCCATGCCGCTGCTGGTGATGACCGGGATCATCATGGCGGTCGGCATCTTCCTGCCGATGGGGCCGTTGGCGCATTACTTCAAACTGCAGGCGCTGCCATCGCTGTACTTCGTGTTCCTGCCGGTGATTTTGCTGGCGTACATGGCCCTGACCCAAGCGGTCAAAGGCTTCTACATCCGCCGGTTCGGCTGGCAGTAACACCACCGTACCTGTGGGAGCGGGCTTGCTCCCACAGGAGGGATGCGTTCTCAAGGAGGACTTCATCATGCAAGCCATCAACAACCTCAATCTCACCTCGCTGCTCGACACTCTCGTCAGCCTCAGCGCGGCTTTCATTCTCGGAGGCCTGATCGGCTTCGAGCGCCAGTACCGGCAGCGCACCGCCGGCCTGCGCACCAATGTGCTGGTCGCCGTTGGCGCGGCAATTTTCGTCGACATGGCCAACCGTCTTGCCGGCGCTGAAGGCGCGGTGCGCGTGGTTGCCTACGTGGTCTCCGGCATCGGTTTTCTCGGTGCCGGGGTGATCATGCGCGAAGAAGGCAACGTGCGTGGCCTGAACACCGCCGCGACCCTGTGGACATCGGCTGCGGTCGGCGCCTGCGCGGGTGCCGACCTGCTCGCCGAAGCGGTGCTCGGCACGCTGTTCATCCTTGCGGCAAACACCTTGCTGCGGCCGATCGTCAACAATATCAACCGTCAGCCGCTGGATGTGGTCTCGGCCGAAGTCACCAACATCGTCTACGTCATCGCCCGACGCTCGCAGCAAAAAGCCGTATTTGCCTTGCTCGAAGCGGAGCTTGAACGCAGTAACTACCCGGCCAGCGATGTCGACGTGCATGCCTTTGGCGCCGATGAAATCGAGATCGAAGCGACGCTGGCAACCACCTCGGTCGATGGTGATGAACTCGACGCACTGGTGGCGCGGATCTCGACGTCGACGCTGGTGGTGCAGGCGTTCTGGAGTCCGAGTACAACCGATTAGCGCTGGGAAATATCCTACCTAGGCATCCACGGCCGATGGCCGGGGCCGATTTTTTGAGGTGGCTGCAACAGCGCAGCGTGGTGCAGAGCTCGGAAAAATGAGCGGTTTTTTAGGAAAATTCTTACAGATAGCGTCTCAGGGCTTGCGTAGGCTTGCCGCCTTCAGAAACCGTCACCACCAGGAGATCAAGCATGATCAATAAAACCCTGCGCATCCTGATCGCCGACTCGCAGCATTTTCACCGGATGAACGTCGAACGTCTGTTCAATGGCCTCGATTACTACCGTGTTGCCCCTGTGCAGAGCCTTGTCGAGTTGCTGACCCTTGTGGAGTACGGCTGTGAACCGTTTGATGTGGTCGTCATCAATGCCGAGCTGACGGCCGGCTCACTGGACCTGCCGGGTTTTCTGCTGGAAAACCCGCAGGTCCGTCACGCGTTGATATACAACGATCCTTCGGCGCCGCTGCAGTTGGCTTCGGGGTTCGCCCAGGAAAACGTGCAAGTCAGTCACGCGGCGTTACCCAATGCGCAAGCGATCAGGCACTTGATGTCGCGGGTCGAGGCATCCACCGAGCATCAATCGTCAGCCTGGAACCAGGATCAGTTTGTGCGAAGTCGAGCCCACGCATAAAAATACGTTTGCCGCAACTGTCAGGTCTGACAGGTGATTCGCTTTCCGTTCCGTGCAACAGTCGCTGCGCAACCACTGAGTCTGGATGAGCCCATGCCGGTGGTCCTATCGCCAGATTTTGCACTGGGAGTGGGTATGAAGTCTGCGCTGATCGTCGACGATCATCCGGTGGTGCGCGCCGCCATCCGAATCGTGCTGCAAACCGAGGGTTTCAAGCAGATCCACGAGGCGTCCAGTGGCAACGAGGTGCTGCCATTGATCCGTGAGCACAAACCCCGACTGGTCGTGCTAGACCTGCGTTTGCCGGTGCTTGACGGGTTGGATGTACTGGCGCGAATCAAGGCCAGCGACCTTGACTGCCGAATTCTGGTCTTCAGTTCCCACGATCCCTTGTTTTACCAGGAACGTTGTCTGCGTGCGGGGGCGATGGCCTACGTGACCAAGACCAATCAGTTGCAACAACTGCATAAAGCCATTCAGGCGGTGATGTCGGGCTACACCTATTTTTCCGCGCTGCCGGACAATGTCAGCGCACTGAACGCCGTGCAAACCACGGAAAAGCAGATGGTCGATCAACTCTCTGACCGGGAGTTGAGCATTTTTGTGCAACTGGGGCAGGGCAGAGCCAACAAGACGATTGCCGAGGACATGCACCTGAGTCACAAGACCGTCAGTACCTACAAAACCCGTCTGATGAAGAAGCTTGGGGTCAGCTCGGCGGTGCACTTGCGCGATTTCGCCAAGCGCAATCATTTGCTCTGAGCGCCGGGTCATGAGGCTGGTATTACGGATTTGCTGGCTGTGGCTGAGCCTTTTGGCCGTCTGTTGGGCGAGTGAACCGCCGCAGCGGCTGGAGGTGCTGACCCGCACCGATCTGCAAAGCGTCCAGCTTGCTCTGGACGAGCAGGATCGGCAAAGGCTGCGTCAGCACGCGGTGTTGCGCATGGGCGTGTCCGGGCCTGACTATCCGCCGTTCGAGATCACCCGCAATCAGCATGAACTGGAAGGGCTCACGGCCGATTACGCCGATCTGCTGGCGCAACTGCTCGGCATCGGCATCGAGGTCCGGCGCTATGCCAACCGCAATGCGGTGATGGCTGCGCTCAAACGCGGTGATGTCGATCTGTTGGGTACGTCCAACAGTTTTGAGGTCGCTGACCCGCAAATCATGCTGTCTCGGGCCTATGCTGACGACCAGCCGATGCTGGTGACCCGGCTCGGTGAAACGTTGCCGGTGAACCTGGCCGGCAAGCGTGTCGCCATGGTCGAAGACTATCTGCCGCTGGCGAGCGTGCAGGCGTTTTATCCCGAAGCGCTCGTGCAGCGCTACCCTTCGGCGATGGATGCCCTCGGCGCAGTGGCGTTTGGCGCAGATGACGTTTATCTGGGCGACTTCATCAGTGCCAACTACTTGATCAACACCAATTATCGCAACGACTTGCAATTGGCCGGGCCGTCGGGGCTTGATGCCAATCCGTTCGGCTTTGCGCTGTTGCGAACCGATGTGCGCCTCAGACGCCTCGTCGACAAGGCGTTGGCGAGCATTCCCATGGAGCATCGTCTGCGCATAGAACAGCGTTGGAGCGCGGGTCTCGCCGAGATGGCCGAACAGACGCAGGTGCAACTCAGTACCGCAGAGCAGCAATGGCTGGGCCAACACCCTGTGGTGCGAGTCGGCGGCATCGAAGATTTCGCCCCGCTGACGTTCTTTGATGCAGATGGCCGTTTCAGTGGGCTTTCGGCGCAATTGCTGAACTTGATCAGCCAGCGTAGCGGGCTGCATTTCGAGATCGTGCGCGGGGGCTCGCTGGACCGGCAGATCGAGCAACTGAAGACCGAGGCGCTTGACGTGTTGCCCGTGGTGACACCCAGCAGTGAGCGTGAAACCGAACTGCAGTTCACCCGGGCCTATCTGAACAATCCCTTTGTGCTGGTCAGTGCGGCCACTGCGCAGAGCCCTCGCAATCTCGACGACTTGGCGGGCAAGCGCATGGCGATTTATCGTGGTCACCCATTGCGCGCTTATCTGCTGGGGCGCGTACCCGCGATTCACCTGGTCGAAGTCAAAAGTCCCGCCGAAGGTATGGCGCTGATCGCCAAAGGCCAAGTGGACGCGACGGTCAGCTCGTTGCTGGTGGCGCGTTATCTGATTGCCCGCCAGTACCGCTCGCGTCTGCGCATTACCGGTACCGTGGGTGATCAACCCGCCCGTATCGCGCTGGCCACTTCGCCGCAGGCGCCAATACTGCATTCGATCCTGAACAAGGCACTGCTGAGCATCGCCCCGCAGCAGATGGACGAACTGGTCGAGCGCTGGGGGCACGATGTGGTGGTGGAGGATAGCTATTGGCTGCGTCATCGCCGCATGATTGTCCTGGGATTTGTCGCGGCGGCGAGCCTGCTGTTACTGGCATTGGTCTGGATCGGTTTTCAGCGCAGGCAAATCCGCCAGCGTCAGCAATGGTTGCAGCAATTGCAGGAAGCCAAGGACGTTGCGGACGACGCCAATCGGGCCAAGACCACTTTTCTGGCGACCATGAGCCACGAGATCCGCACACCGATGAATGCGTTGATCGGCATGCTCGAACTGGCGCTGAAAAGGGCCGATGAAGGCGTGACTGATCGCTTGGCGATTCAGGTGGCCTCCAACGCCGGGCAACAATTGCTGGCCCTGATCGGCGACATTCTCGACATTGCACGTATTGAAAACGGGCATTTGTCCCTGGCCCCCGAACGGGCCAATCTGCGTGAACTGGTGGTGTCGGTATGCCGGGTTTTCGAAGGGCTGGCGCGCCAGAAGCGCTTGCTGTGGCAGATCGAGCTAGATGCCGGCAGTGACGTCGATGTGTTGATTGACCCGACACGCTTCAAGCAAGTGCTGTCGAATCTGCTGAGCAACGCGATCAAGTTCACCGAGGAGGGCGAGGTGCGACTGTGGCTTGCGGTGACCGCAACATCGGCTGAGCGACTGGCGGTGAGAGTGGTCATCGAAGACAGCGGAATCGGTATCCGCGCACAGGATCGGCAACGGCTGTTCAGTCCGTTCGTTCAGGCCAGCAATAACGCGCAATCGGTGCGCAGCGGTTCCGGGCTGGGCCTGGTGATCAGTCGCAGCCTCTGCGAAATGATGGGCGGCGCGTTACGGCTGGACAGCGAACCCGGCCACGGAACGCAAGTTGAAGTCAGCCTTGAGTTGCCGCTGCTGGTCGCGCTCGCGCAGAACCCGGCGACCGCTCAAATCCTGGGCGCGCCGGTACACGCCCTGAGCGTTCTAGTGGTGGACGATCATCCGGTGAACCGATTGTTACTCGGCTGGCAGTTGAGTGAGCTGGGGCATGTCACGGTCGACACCAAGGACGGCCATCAAGCGCTGGAGTGTTGGCGGGCACAGCCGTTCGATGTGGTGATCACCGACTGCAACATGCCCCGGCGCAACGGCTATGAACTGGCACGATCAATCCGTGACGAAGAAGCCGCGAGCGGCCGTGCCCCTTGCCTGATTCTGGGTTTCACCGCCAACGCGCAGGTCGAGGAGAAGGTTCGCTGTCTTGAAGCCGGCATGGACGAATGTCTGTTCAAACCGATCCGTTTGCACGATCTGCAGCAGGCCCTGAATGGCGCGAGCCAATGCGCGAGCGATGTCGATTCGACCGAGCATATTGCCCTGACAGAAATCGACTTGAGCACACTGGAGCAAATGGCCGGCGATGATCTCGCGTTGATCGCGCGCCTGCGTGACGAAGTGTTGAACAGTCTGCATCACGACCTGCAACGACTGGACGATTTGAACGCCAGGGACGACCACGCTGGGCTGCGCGAACTGGCCCATCACATCAAGGGCGGAGCACAGATGGTGGGCGCGGAGCGGGTAGTGTCGGCGTGCGCTGATCTTGAGCAGGCTTGTCGAGAGGCCGAAGCCGTCGTCATTATCGTGGCGATCAATGCGTTGCGCGCGGCCATGCACGGCCTCGCGCAACGTCTTCAGGCCTGAGCCGATTAATCCCAGTCGGGCGCAAGGCCTTTGGGGCTGGTCAGGCGATGGCCGCGATCCAGCGTGGCGATTTGCGCCATGTCGGCGTCGCTCAAGGTCAGTGTGGCTGCGCCGAGGTTGCTTTGCAGGTTGGCGCGTTTGGTCGATGACGGGATCACCGCATACCCCGATTGCATGGCCCAGGCTAGCGTGACTTGCGCCGGGGTGGCGTGCAGGCGTTCGGCAATCTGTTGAATCACGGGATCCTTGAGCACTTCGCCGTAAGCGAGGGTCATGTACGACGTGATGTGAATGCCCTGGCTGTTGGCGAACGCGGCCACTTTGCGGTTTTGCAGGTAGGGATGCAGCTCGATCTGGTTGGTTGCGATGTTCTCGGCGCCGACGGTAGCAATCGCTTGTTTCATCAGGTCGATGGTGAAGTTGGAAATGCCGATCTGCCGGGTCAGGCCCAAACGCTTGGCTTCAAGCAGTTCGCCCATGAACACCTCGACCGGTACTTGATCGTCCGGCGAAGGCCAGTGGATCAGCGTCAGGTCGAGGTAATCGGTCTGCAGTTTTTGCAGGCTTTCCTTGAGGCTGTCGATCAAGCGATCCTTGGCAAAGTTGGCGACCCAGATCTTGCTGGTGATGAACAGGTCTTCGCGGGCGATGCCGCTGGCAGCGATGGCTTGGCCGACGTCGGCTTCGTTTTCGTAGATCTGCGCGGTGTCGATCACCCGGTAGCCGAGTTCAAGGGCGGTACTCACCGAATCAATGACCACCTGGCCTTGCAGGCGAAACGTACCAAGACCGAAAGCGGGAACAGACATGAAGGACTCCAGGGTTGCAGTGGGAATGGACAGGAGTATCCGCGCCTGCATCCACAGGAAAAACCGTGGATGGGACAAAGCACCTTTGACCTCAGGGCATGAATCTTTTCGGATGTTTGTGTTGTCTGGGCCTTTCGCCAGCGCATCGTTCAGGAGATAGAACGCAGAGGCCGATTTTTGCCGTCTAGTGCATTAATAGTCATGGATTTAAGCTTAATCCATCGCCTCACTCACCCTATTGGAGCCCTCCATGAAAAACATCATCGGTATCTACACCAGCCCTCGGGGCCATTGGGTCGGCGATGGTTTTCCGGTTCGCACATTGTTTTCCTACGACAGCATGGGCAAACACATCAGCCCGTTCCTGCTGCTCGATCATGCCGGTCCCGCCGAATTCACCCCGACCACCGAGCGACGCGGCGTCGGCCAGCATCCTCATCGCGGTTTTGAAACCGTGACCATTGTTTACGACGGCGAAGTGCAGCACCGCGACTCAACCGGCAGCGGCGGCACCATCGGCCCCGGCGATGTGCAATGGATGACGGCTGCTTCCGGGATTTTGCATGAGGAATTCCACTCCGAGAATTTCGCCAAAACCGGCGGCAATCTGGAGATGGTCCAGTTGTGGGTCAACCTGCCGGCCAAAGACAAAATGGCCGCGCCGGGTTACCAGACGATTCTCGATAGCGAGATCCCGAACATCGCGCTCAAGGACAACGCCGGCAGCCTGCGCCTGATCGCCGGTGAGTTCGAAGGCCATCAAGGCCCGTCGAGCACCTTCACGCCAATCGATGTGTGGGACTTGCGTCTGAACGCCGGCAAGTTGCTGACGCTCGATCTGCACGAGGGCCGTAACACCGCATTGGTGGTGTTGAAAGGTTCGGTGCAGGTCAACGGTCTGCAAACTGCGTGCGAAGGGCAGTTGGTGCTGTTCGAGCGCCACGGCCATCAACTGACCCTCGAAGCCAGCCAGGGCGCGGTGGTGTTGCTGCTCAGCGGCGAGCCGATCGACGAACCGATCGTCGGCCATGGCCCGTTCGTGATGAACACCGAGCAGGAAATTCATCAGGCCTTTGCCGATTTCCAGTCCGGACGGTTTGGTCGAATGCACGCTTGACGCCGTCATCACCCAAAACATTGTGGGAGCAAGCTTGTTCCCACAGGTTTTCTTGTTGTCAGTGAAGTCGTGCTCATTTTCTGAAGTCAATGACTCCTACACTGTCCCCAATCTGTGCGATCTTCTCGCGATTGGCCCCCCGTCGGAGTTGTTTGATGCTGTCTCTGCTGACCGAACACCCTTTGTTTTGCGCGTTGATCCTGATCCTGCTCGACCTCGGGCTGTGGCGTCTGATCAGCGCCCGTGGCAGTGAGTGGAAATTGCTGGTGCGGGTGCTGATTTTCAGTGTGTTCAGTGCGCTGCTCTTCAACGAAGGTCTCAACCCGCTGGAGCCTGCACCCTGGGCGGACAATGTGCCGCTGCACTTGTCGGCGACCGGGTTGCAGATTGCCTGGTGGCTGTTCGGCGCACGCACCCTGACGGTGTTGATCGGCGCGGTGATGATGCAGAGGGTCGGGCACACTGGGCGTTTGCTACAGGACTTGTTGGGTGCCGTGATCTTTCTGATCGCGATCATTGCGGCGTTGGCCTACGTGCTGGATCTGCCGGTCAAAGGTGTGCTGGCGACGTCTGGCGCTTTGGCAATCATCGTCGGTCTGGCCTTGCAGAGCACGTTGAGCGATGTGTTTTCCGGGATCGTCCTCAACACCACCAAGCCGTATCAACTCGATGACTGGATCTCCATCGACGGCACCGAAGGTCGGGTCACCGACATCGACTGGCGTGCCACCCGCCTGCAAACCAGCCAGGGCAACATGGCGGTGATTCCCAACTCGCTGGCGGCCAAGGCCAAGATCATCAACTTCAGCCGGCCGAGCAACATGTTCGGCGTGGCCGTCAGTGTGCAAGTCAGCCCGCATGCGCGACCGAGCACGGTGATCGATGCGCTGGAGCGCGCGATGCAGGGCTGTCGTCAGCTTCTGGACACCCCAGCGCCGAGTGTGGCGCTCAAAAACGCTGGCAGCGATGGGGCAGAGTACGAAATCAATGGTTTCGTCGCGTCGATGGGCGAGAAACGTGTGGTGCGCAATCAACTGTTCGACCTGGCGTATCGGCACTTGCAGGCATCCGGGGTCAATCTGCTGTCGAGGGCCGAGCCTGTCGTGCCGGGCAATCTCTCGCGGCCGCGGGCGTTGCTCGACAGCTCACCGATTTTCTCGACGTTGCGTCAGGAAGAGAAAGACACCTTCAGCCAGAACATGACCCTGCAATCCTTCCGCGCCGGCGAGCAGATTCTGGGCGCCGGGGAGGTCAGCGATCACCTGTACATCATTGAATCCGGCGTGGTCACTGTGGCGCTGACCCGCCATGGCGCACCGTTCGAGTCCGCACGCATGGGGCCGGGCGAAGTGATCGGCGAGGCCGGCATTCTTTCCGATTCGTCGGTGCCCGCCACGTTTACCGCCAAGACCTTTTGCGCGTTGTACCGCATCGAGAAGACTTACCTGAAACCGTGCCTGGATGCCCGCCACGACATCAGCGACGCGATGCAAACCTTGCTCGATTACCGTCTGTACAAAGCGCAATCCCTGACCGAGGACGCGCCGGTCATCGTGCCGAAAAAAGGCTTTTTGCAATGGTTGCGTCATCGCGCCTGAGTGGCTTGGCACTGGTGCGATTGCCTGCGGTATTTGTGTCTCAAGGATCGCCTCGGCATCTTTTGGGTTATTTTAGTCAGCCATCGGCGGAGCGATCCGCAGCCATATGCAAAAGGACTGGGCAATGAGCGAACCACGCCTGACAAATCTGAAAGGTTACCTGAGACGTCTCGGCTTCGATGCTCCACCCGCACCGACGCTTGAGACCCTGCGTCAATTGCAGTTGCTCCACACGGGCGCGTTTGTCTTCGAGAACCTGTCGACGATCGGCGGTGAACCGGTGTTGATCGACCTTGCCTCTGTAGAGCAGAAAGTCCTGCACGATGGCCGTGGCGGTTACTGCTACGAACTCAATCACCTGTTTTTTGCCCTGTTGCTTGAATTGGGCTTCGATGCCCGGGCCATCAGTGGGCGAGTGGTGATGAATCAGCCTGAAGGTACTTGGACCGCACGTACGCACCGTCTGAGTCTGGTGACGTTGGATGGCGTGCGCTACATCACCGATGTCGGCTTCGGTGGCATGGTGCCAACTGCACCGTTGATGCTCGACACAGAGGCCGAACAAACCACGCCACACGAACCGTATCGCATCGAAAACCGTGCCGATGGCTACATGCTGCGCGCCAACGTTGCAGGTGAATGGCGCCCCATGTACCTGTTTGACCTGCAACGCCAGGAAGACATCGATTACACCATAGGCAACTGGTACGTCTCGACCCACCCGGAATCGCCGTTCTGCCAACGCCTTATGGTCGCGCACACGGGTAACGGCTGGCGCAAGACGCTGAACAACGGTAGTTTCGCGATCCATCGCATGGGCTCCGCCAGTGAACGGCGGGAGGTGACGGATGTTGATGAGTTGATCGAGTTGTTGCAGCAGGAATTCGATCTTCGCCTGCCTCAACAACCGCGCCTGAGCCACGCGCTGGGGCGGATGATTGTCCCCGCCTGAAGCCTAGGGCTTCGCCTCTGGCTCCAGTACCCGGCGTATCTCCCCGACGGCCGCCGACAGCTTTTTCTCAAGACTCTTGAGGTCGGCGGCAGTAATACCTTTCTTGAACTGCCCGCAGTGGCCTGACTCGGCCGGGCCCTGACTCTCTGTGCCATTGAGCAAGGCGTGGCGCAGGGTGTTATTGATCACCGTCTGATACCCAAACCCCTCGTTTTCCGCCACGGTGCGAGCGGCCTCGATGACCGCGTCGTCGAGCATGATGGTGATGCGGGTTTTACCCTTGGTGGACGCCACGGCGCCGCGTTTGCCTTGAGAGAAGTCAAATTCGTCTTTCATCGATCAAGCCTCTAAAGAATATTGGCGACGCTCGCTTGGGGTGGCGACACGCGCAGAAATAATTCGAATGACATTGGCTTCGCGGTAACTGTACGCAACGACCAGCAACCGTCCCTTACCGTCGAGGCCCAGGGTGATCCAGCGTGGCTCTGCATGGTCGTTGTCCTCAATCGTCAGCGCGCATTCGTCGTGAAAGACCGGTTCGGTCTCGGCGAGGCTGACACCTTTGTGCTTGAGTTTGTTGGCCGCGTTCTTGCTTTTGTCGTACTGAATGTCGAATGACTTTATTATGCATACTTTATATGTATAAAAAAGGGCGCGACCACACCGTCGGTCGCCATGAGCACTTCAGCCTAGTGGGTGATGACGCAAGGTCAGACGGGGATGTGTTGCCGGATTTGTGGGGGGATGCGAGCAGCGGGATAGAAGGTTGGGTGGCTACCTATCCATTATGTGACTGGTAAGTTGTATACAACTCTATGGACATTTGTAACGACTATTGAATACAGTGTGCGCATAACAAAAACCAGGGACCCCCCACCATGAAAACGCCCCATGTTTCACACCAACGGCCCGAGGATGAAAATCTCGGGGTCGGCGCGAATATGGCTTACGGCCTGCAACATGTTCTGACCATGTACGGCGGTATCGTTGCGGTGCCACTGATCATCGGTCAGGCAGCCGGGCTTTCGCCGGCAGACATTGGTTTGCTGATCGCTGCTTCGTTGTTTGCGGGGGGGCTGGCAACACTGCTGCAAACCCTGGGTCTGCCGTTCTTTGGCTGTCAGTTGCCGCTGGTACAAGGTGTGTCGTTCTCCGGCGTTGCGACCATGGTCGCGATCGTCAGCAGTGGCGGGGAGGGTGGCTTCCAGTCGGTACTTGGCGCTGTGATTGCCGCATCCTTGATCGGCCTGCTGATCACTCCGGTGTTCTCGCGAATTACCAAGTTCTTTCCTCCCTTGGTGACCGGCATCGTGATCACCACTATCGGCCTGACGCTGATGCCGGTGGCCGCACGCTGGGCCATGGGCGGCAACAGCCACGCGCCGGACTTCGGCAGCATGCAAAACATCGGGCTGGCGGCGGTTACGCTGGTGCTGGTGTTGCTGTTGAGCAAGGTGGGCAGCTCCACGATCTCGCGTCTGTCGATCCTGTTGGCCATGGTGATTGGCACGGTACTGGCGGTATTGCTTGGCATGGCGGACTTCTCCAGCGTCACTCAAGGCCCGATGTTCGGCTTCCCGACGCCATTCCACTTCGGCATGCCGACGTTCCACTTCGCCGCGATCCTGTCGATGTGCATCGTGGTCATGGTGACGCTGGTAGAGACGTCGGCAGACATCCTCGCGGTCGGTGAGATCATCGGCACCAAGGTCGACTCCAAGCGTCTGGGCAATGGTCTGCGTGCGGACATGTTGTCGAGCATGTTTGCGCCGATCTTCGGCTCCTTCACGCAAAGCGCCTTCGCCCAGAACGTCGGGCTGGTGGCGGTGACAGGCATCAAAAGCCGTTATGTGGTGGCCACCGGCGGTGTCTTCCTGGTGATCCTAGGCCTGTTGCCGTTCATGGGGCGGGTGATTGCGGCAGTACCGACATCGGTGCTCGGCGGCGCAGGTATCGTGCTGTTCGGCACCGTCGCGGCGAGCGGTATTCGCACCCTGTCGAAGGTGGATTACCGCAACAACGTCAATCTGATCATTGTGGCCACCTCAATCGGTTTCGGCATGATTCCGATTGCCGCGCCGAACTTCTACGATCACTTCCCGAGCTGGTTCGCGACCATTTTCCACTCGGGCATCAGCTCGTCGGCGATCATGGCGATCGCGCTCAACCTGGCGTTCAACCACTTCACCACCGGCAACTCGGACCAGCAATCGGTGTTTGCAGCGGCGGAAGAGCGCACCCTGCGCTATCGTGATCTGGCGGCGCTGCGTGAGGGCGATTACTTCAGCGACGGCAAACTGCATGACTGCGATGGCAAGGAAGTGCCAGTGATCGAGCCTGATGCGGAGCATGACCATGGCCAAGGTGCGCCGAAGGTACAGGCGAAAAGCAGTGAGCATGTCTGACCGCTGACTGAATGCATAAGGCCGATCTGGAGACCGATCGGCCTTTTCGTTTCAAGGGAATAAGATATATTCGAGCGGCCACAAAAAAAGCCCCTGAATCTTTCGATTCAGGGGCTTTGCTATTTGGCTCCACAACCTGGACTCGAACCAGGGACCCAATGATTAACAGTCATTTGCTCTACCAACTGAGCTATTGCGGAATTGGTGCGTATGTTACTGATTCAAAAAGAGAAGTCAAGCATCGATTAGCAAAATAAGTGATTCACCGGGACGGACGGTGGTTTATCCGCGATTGGCGGTTACCAGAACAGCGCCGGAGGTCTACCATGGCCGCCCGGAAGTGATATCACGCGCTGCCGGCCATTCGCCGAAAAGGTACGCGCCATGAATCACTCGAGTTTCAAATTCCGCACAAGTGAGGTGTACGCATGAGCATTGCGCAAATCAGCCTGCCCAAAGGCGTCGGTCCACACGCCGAAAAACTCTTCGACGCGATCACTCAAGCCAGCAACGCTGAAGCGTTGAACCGTGCAGGCGGTAAGGCTGAAGGTTTTGTTCTTGGCCTGGAAAGCACCAAGGCGATCAAAAGTCAAATCGCCGAATCGCTGTATGTCGCCTATGACGATGCTGCCAGTCAGCGAGCGACTGAACTGGCTTAACTGCCGAAAGTCAGGGTACCGAGCATCAGTGTGGTGTAAGCCGCAGTGGCCGCCAGTTGCACCAGCCATAGCGCCAGGCCACCGAGGAATACGCCGGCTGCGACTTGCAGTACCAGGTTATTGCCGCGTTTGGCCGGCTGGCGTGGAATGAAGTCATCCAGATCGTCACGGTCAGCGCGCAGGTTGTCGTTTTTCATGTGGGTTCTCTTCAGAAAACTCGGATATACACAAAACTTAATTGTGTGCAGTCTAGAGGGTATCGGGATTATTCCGGGGCAATAAAAAACGGGAAGCCCTAAGGCTTCCCGTTTTTCATCACGCTGCGAAATCAGATGACCTGAACAATCGCATCCGTTACAGCCTTGATGTTGCTCTGGTTCAATGCCGCCACGCAGATGCGGCCAGTGTCCAGGGCGTAGATGCCAAACTCGTTGCGCAGGCGGTGAACCTGTTCGGTGGTCAGGCCGGAGTAGGAGAACATGCCGCGTTGGCGACCGACGAAGCTGAAGTCACGCTGTGGCGCTTTTTGCGCCAGCAGGTCGACCATTTGCTCACGCATGCCGCGAATGCGCAGACGCATTTCAGCCAGTTCGGCTTCCCACTGAGCGCGCAGCTGCGGGCTGTTCAGCACGGCAGCCACGATGCTTGCACCGTGAGTTGGCGGGTTGGAGTAGTTGGTGCGGATGACGCGCTTGACCTGCGACAGCACGCGCGCGCTTTCTTCTTTCGACTCGCTGATGATCGACAGGGCGCCAACGCGCTCGCCGTACAGGGAGAACGACTTGGAGAACGAGCTCGACACAAAGAACGTCAGACCGGATTCAGCGAACAGACGCACGGCAGCGGCGTCTTCGTCGATACCGTCACCGAAACCCTGGTAAGCCATGTCGAGGAACGGCACGTGACCTTTGGCTTTGACCACGTCCAGCACGTTGTTCCAGTCCGCCGGAGTCAGGTCGACACCGGTCGGGTTGTGGCAGCAAGCGTGCAGCACAACGATAGAGCCGTTCGGCAGGGCGTTGAGGTCTTCGAGCATGCCGGCACGGTTCACATCGTGGGTGGCAGCGTCGTAGTAACGGTAGTTTTGCACCGCAAAACCGGCGGTTTCGAACAGCGCGCGGTGGTTTTCCCAGCTTGGGTCACTGATCGCCACGACTGCGTTCGGCAGCAGTTGCTTGAGGAAGTCAGCACCGATTTTCAGTGCGCCAGTCCCGCCGACGGCTTGAGTGGTGATGACGCGACCGGCGCCGATCAGCGGCGAGTCGTTGCCAAACAGCAGCTTTTGCACGGCCTGGTCGTAGGCAGCGATGCCATCGATCGGCAGGTAACCGCGCGAAGCGTGTTGAGCTGCGCGAACGGTTTCAGCTTCGATCACGGCGCGCAGAAGTGGAATTCGCCCCTCTTCGTTGCAGTAAACACCAACGCCCAGGTTGACCTTGGTGGTTCGGGTATCGGCGTTGAATGCTTCGTTGAGGCCCAGGATTGGATCGCGGGGTGCCATTTCGACAGCAGAGAACAGGCTCATTATTACGGCGGCTCTGAATGGAGAGTGGAGGGACGTGTCGCGCTCCAGCCGAATGCACTAGAGCGGTGCACAAACGGGGAGCTAGTATAGAGGCCATCACCGAGCAATGGCGACAGGCGAATTGGCTTTTGAGGTAAGTTTTTCCGATTATTTCTCGACCGTTAGTCTAATGGTCGTGTCAGAGTCTCTACCCGATGTAGGACGTTTGCCTTGAAAGGTGAGGCAATCGCCACCACATTGAGCAAAATCCAGGTTTTTTCTTGCGCGACATCGGTCGTTTGCGCTCGTCCCCGTGGTGCTCCGCTTTGTTCGGAATGCCGCGATCCCAGAGGTGTTTATGTCCGAATTCCAGCTAGTCACCCGCTTCGAGCCCGCCGGCGATCAGCCAGAAGCCATCCGCCAATTGGTGGAGGGCATCGAAGCCGGGCTGGCGCACCAGACGCTGCTCGGTGTGACCGGCTCGGGCAAGACCTTCAGCATCGCCAATGTCATCTCGCAGATACAGCGCCCGACGCTGGTGCTGGCGCCGAACAAAACCCTCGCAGCGCAGTTGTACGGTGAGTTCAAGGCGTTCTTCCCGAACAACGCCGTCGAATACTTCGTTTCGTACTACGACTACTACCAGCCCGAAGCCTATGTGCCGTCGTCCGATACCTTCATCGAGAAGGATGCGTCGATCAACGACCACATCGAGCAGATGCGGCTGTCCGCGACCAAAGCGCTGCTGGAGCGCAAGGACGCGATCATCGTCACCACGGTGTCGTGCATCTACGGTCTGGGCAGCCCGGAAACTTATTTGAAGATGGTGCTGCACGTCGATCGCGGCGACAAACTCGATCAGCGCGCGCTGCTACGGCGTCTGGCTGACCTGCAATACACTCGCAATGACATGGATTTTGCCCGCGCGACCTTCCGCGTGCGCGGCGACGTGATCGACATCTACCCGGCGGAATCGGATCTGGAAGCGATCCGCATCGAACTGTTCGACGACGAGGTCGAGAGCATTTGCGCGTTCGACCCGCTGACCGGCGAAGTCATCCGCAAGATGCCGCGCTTCACCTTCTACCCGAAGAGCCACTATGTAACGCCGCGCGAGACTCTGCTCGACGCCATCGAGCACATCAAAGTTGAGTTGCAGGAGCGTCTGGAATACCTGCGCAGCAACAACAAACTGGTGGAGGCTCAGCGTCTGGAGCAACGTACCCGTTTCGATTTGGAGATGATCCTCGAGTTGGGCTACTGCAATGGCATCGAAAACTATTCGCGCTATTTGTCCGGGCGTCCGGCGGGTGCGGCGCCGCCGACCCTCTACGATTACTTGCCGGCCGATGCCTTGCTGGTGATCGATGAATCACACGTCAGCGTGCCGCAGGTCGGCGCGATGTTTAAGGGCGACCGTTCGCGTAAAGAGACCCTGGTGGAATACGGTTTCCGTTTGCCATCAGCGCTGGACAACCGACCAATGCGTTTCGACGAGTGGGAAGGGGTCAGTCCGCAGACGATTTTCGTCTCGGCCACGCCGGGTAACTACGAAGCCGAACATGCGGGGCGGGTAGTGGAGCAAGTGGTGCGTCCGACCGGGTTGGTCGACCCGCAAGTGGAGGTGCGCCCGGCACTTACTCAGGTCGATGATTTACTCTCGGAAATCACCAAGCGCGTGGCGGTCGAGGAGCGGGTGCTGGTGACCACGCTGACCAAGCGCATGGCCGAAGACCTTACTGATTACCTCGCCGACCACGGCGTGCGCGTGCGCTATCTGCACTCGGATATCGACACGGTCGAACGGGTCGAGATCATCCGCGATCTGCGTCTCGGCACTTTTGATGTGCTGGTCGGGATCAACCTGCTGCGTGAAGGCCTGGACATGCCGGAAGTGTCGCTGGTGGCGATTCTTGATGCCGACAAGGAAGGCTTCCTGCGTTCCGAGCGCTCGCTGATCCAGACCATCGGCCGCGCCGCGCGTAACCTCAATGGCCGGGCGATTCTCTATGCCGATCGCATGACCGGTTCGATGGAGCGGGCGATTGGCGAAACCGAGCGACGTCGCGACAAGCAAATCGCGTTCAACCTGGAAAACGGTATCACCCCGAAAGGTGTGTTCAAGGATGTTGCTGACATCATGGAAGGCGCCACCGTGCCGGGCTCACGCAGCAAGAAGCGCAAGGGCATGGCCAAGGCCGCCGAGGAGAACGCCAAGTACGAAGCCCAATTGCGTTCACCAAGCGAGATCACCAAACGTATTCGTGCGCTGGAAGAGAAGATGTATCAGTTGGCGCGGGATCTGGAGTTTGAAGCGGCGGCGCAGATGCGTGATGAGATTGCCAAACTGCGCGAGCGGCTTTTGGCTGTTTGATGGGTGGTTTTAGGGCCCCTTCGCGAGCAAGCCCGCTCCCACACTGGATCTGTGTTGTTCACATAAGTCCTGTGGGCTTGCTCGCGAAGGGGGGGGGGCGCTTCAGACACCCTGACAATCAGTGAGCCTCCCCAGCCTTCAGGCCTTGCGGCAATTTTTTGGTCAGTAAAATCGCCAGCATACTGATCCCCAGCGCAATCCCGACAAAATGAAACGCATCGTTATAGGCCATGATCGCTGCCTGTTGATGGACAATCTCACTCAACTTGCCCAGCGCCGCTGTATCACTGCCAAACCGATCCGCCATCGATGCCAGCCGCTGCGCTACCTGTGGATTGGTCGGCACCACCGCTTCGCGCAAGTAATCGAAGTAGGTCTTGGTTCGCGCATCCAATAGCGTCGCGAGCAGGGCAATGCCAATGGCGCCACCCAGGTTGCGCAGAATGTTGAACAGGCTCGACGCAGAACCGGCATCCTGCGGCAGGATATAAGCCGTGGCGATCAGCGAAATGGTCACCATGATCAGCGGCTGGCCCAGCGCCCGAATGATCTGGATTTGATTGAACTGCGGCCCGGCAAAGTCCGGGTTGAGCACTCCCGAAGAAAAACTCGCTAGGCCGAACAGTCCGAACCCCAACGTGCACAGCCACTTCGGCGAGACAAACTTCATCAGCTTCGGCACCAGCGGAATCAGAAACAACTGTGGCACGCCCATCCACATGATCACTTCGCCGATCTGCAGGGCGTTGTAATTCTGGATCTGCGCCAGATACAAGGGCAGCAGATAGATCGAGCCATACAGTCCGACACCCATGCCAAGGCTGGAAATGCTCGACAGGCCAAAGTTGCGGTTGCGCAGGATGCCCAGGTTGATCAGCGGATTGGGTTTGGAAATCTGCACGATGACGAAGGTGATCAGACTCAGCAGCGCGATGCTGCCCAGGGTCACGATCAGGTTTGATTCGAGCCAGTCCTTGCGATGGCCTTCTTCAAGAAATACCTGCAAGCAACCGAGGCCGACGCCCAGGGTGAGAATGCCGGTGTAGTCGGTGCTTTTCAGCAGTTCCCAGTGCGCTTCTTTCTTCTCCAGCCCGTGCATCAGCCCGGCGATCATGATCAGCCCCGGCGGAATGTTGATGTAGAAGATGTATTCCCAACCCCAATTTTCCGTGAGCCAGCCGCCGAGCGTGGGGCCTATGGACGGTGCAAAAGTGGCGGTCATGGCGAACATGGCCATGCCTTTGGCGCGATGGTGTTCGGGAAGCTTTGTCAGCGTCAGGGTGAAGGCCAGCGGGATCAGCGCGCCACCGGTGAAGCCTTGCATGGCGCGAAAAACGATCATGCTCTCCAGGCTCCAGGCCATCGAGCACAACAACGAAGACGCCAGAAAACCCAGCGACACCCACACCGCCAGGCGCCGCGCCGAGAGCAACTGCACCAGCCATGCGGTCAGCGGGATCATGATGATTTCCGCGACCAGATACGAGGTGGAAATCCACGAACCTTCCTCCAGTGTCGCCGACAGTGCGCCCTGAATATCCTTGAGCGAGGAGTTGGTGATCTGGATGTCGAGCACCGCCATAAAGGCGCCGAGCATCACGCTCATCACCGCGATCCAGTCCCGCCGGGTCGGTTCGCCGACCGGACGGATCAGTGAATCACCGGCCATTGTCCGGGGCGTCTTTGATGTTCACGGTAGCGGTGACGGACATGCCCGGACGGATCTTGCCGTGCAGCGGATTATCGGCCTTGAAGGTCAGTTTCACCGGGATCCGTTGCACGACTTTGGTGAAGTTGCCGGTGGCATTGTCCGGCGGCAGCAGGCTGAACTGCGCACCGGAAGCGGCGAACAGGCTGTCGACCCGCGCCTCGATCGGCGTGTCGCTGTAGGCGTCGAAGGTCAGCTCGGCTTTTTGTCCGGGCTGCATGTGGCCGATCTGAGTCTCCTTGAAGTTGGCCTGCACCCAGATGTCTTCGTCCGGGACGATCGACAGCAGATAAGCGCCGGCCTGCACAATCTGGCCGTTACGCGCCGCGCGCTGGCCGACCAGGCCACTGATCGGGGCATGAATGTCGCTGCGGGTCAGATTGAGTTCGGCCTGAGCGAGATCGGCGCGGGCGTTGGCGATCTGAGCGTCGAGGCGTTTGATTTCGGCGGTCAGTGCGTTGACTTGCTGGCGCTGGCTTTGTGCATCGGCCTGTGCCTTGGCCACTTGCGAGCGGGCGATGTGGGTGTCGGCGGAAAGGGTGGTCACACGCTCTTCGGAGACATAGCCGGGTTTGCGCAGGGTTTGCGCCCGGGACAGGTCGATCTGCGAGCGGCCCAGGGTTGCCTGGGAGGCTGCCACCTGTGCATCGCTCGAGGCGATCAGGCTGGCCTGCTGAGTCAGCTTGCTCTGGGCTTGCAGTCGCTCGGCTTCGCGGGTGGCGAGGGCGGCGTTGGCCCGATCCACGGCCAGGCGGAAGTCTTCTCTTTCGAGGCGCACCAGCAATTGGCCTTTTTCCACATGCTGGTTGTCCTGCACCAGCACTTGATCGATGCGCGCGCTCAACTGACTCGACACGCGGGTTATCTCGCCCTGGACATAGGCGTTATCGGTGCTTTCATAAAAGCGCCCCTTGAAAAACCAGTGGGCGAAGAAGCCCCCGGCGATCAATAGGACCAACAGCAGTAAAATCAGCAGGCGACGCTTGAGTTGGGCAGGCATGGGCAAACTGTAGTCGAGGAATTGTAAGGAAAGTTATCAGGAGGCGAATCTGGCACGAAGCCGATAAACGGTAAATGCCATCGGCTGATATTCGGCCATTCACCGCGGCTTACGAGCATTCCAGACGCAAACTTGGCTTAAATGCCCTGCCCGCTGGAGCGGGGCGGGTGTCGCCTGTTACCATTCGCGGCTTGATTGTTCTTTGCTTTTCATTCTTTTCGAGACATGCCATGACCACCGTCCGCACTCGCATCGCGCCATCGCCTACCGGGGACCCCCACGTAGGTACCGCTTACATCGCATTGTTCAACTACTGCTTTGCCAAGCAGCATGGCGGTGAGTTCATCCTGCGCATCGAAGACACCGACCAGTTCCGTTCGACCCGCGAGTCCGAACAGCAGATCTTCGACGCCCTGCGCTGGCTGGGTATCGACTGGAGCGAAGGCCCGGACGTCGGCGGTCCGCACGGTCCGTATCGCCAGAGCGAACGCGGCGACATCTACCAAAAATACTGCCAGCAACTGGTCGACATGGGGCATGCGTTCCCGTGCTTCTGTACCGCTGAAGAGCTGGATCAGATGCGCGCCGAGCAAATGGCTCGCGGCGAAACCCCACGCTACGACGGCCGCGCACTGCTGCTGTCCAAGGAAGAAGTCGCGGCCCGCCTGGCCGCTGGCGAACCCCACGTCATCCGCATGAAAGTGCCGAGCGAAGGTGTTTGCGTGGTGCCGGACATGCTGCGTGGCGACGTCGAGATCCCGTGGGATCGCATGGACATGCAAGTGCTGATGAAGACCGACGGCCTGCCGACGTACTTCCTTGCCAACGTAGTCGACGATCACCTGATGGGCATCACTCACGTATTGCGCGGCGAAGAGTGGCTGCCATCGGCGCCGAAACTGATTCTGCTGTACGAGTACTTCGGCTGGGAGCAACCGGAGTTGTGCTACATGCCGCTGCTGCGTAACCCGGACAAGAGCAAGCTGTCCAAGCGCAAGAATCCGACCTCGGTGACGTTCTACGAGCGCATGGGCTTCATGCCGGAATCGATGCTCAACTACCTGGGCCGCATGGGCTGGTCGATGCCGGACGAGCGCGAGAAGTTCTCGCTGCAGGAAATGGTCGACAACTTCGACCTCAAGCGCGTGTCCCTCGGCGGACCGATCTTCGACATCGAGAAACTGTCGTGGCTCAACGGCCAGTGGTTGCGTGACCTGCCGGTGGAAGAGTTCGCCGCGCGCGTGCAGAAGTGGGCGTTCAACGCCGAATACATGATGAAGATCGCGCCGCACGTCCAGGGCCGTGTTGAAACCTTCAGTCAGGTTGCACCGCTGGGCGGGTTCTTCTTCGCCGGCGGCGTCAATCCGGATGCCAAGCTGTTCGAATCGAAAAAGCTCTCGGGCGATCAGGTTCGCCAATTGATGCAGTTGATCCTGTGGAAGCTCGAAAGCCTGCGACAGTGGGAGAAGGACAACATCACCGCGACGATTCAGGCGGTGGTCGAATCCCTTGAGCTGAAACTGCGTGACGCGATGCCGCTGATGTTCGCGGCCATCACCGGGCAAGCGAGTTCGGTGTCGGTGCTCGACGCGATGGAAATCCTCGGGCCGGACCTGACCCGTTTCCGTCTGCGTCAGGCGATTGACCTGCTGGGCGGCGTGTCTAAGAAAGAAAACAAAGAGTGGGAAAAGCTGTTGGGTGCTATCGCCTGATTGCGTTTGACGCTGCTGGAGTCGCCGAAGGCCGGGATCGTTTGATGCCGGCCTTCGGCGTTTTCCCCAGATATACGGGGTGAGGGCGGTAAGTGGTTGTTATGTCGGCAAAAAACTTTGAAATATTTTAAAAATAAGTTTGACAGCCCTCCGATGCGCCATTAAGATTCGCCCCGTCCTCAGCGATGACATCAACGATGAGGGGCTATAGCTCAGCTGGGAGAGCGCTTGCATGGCATGCAAGAGGTCGACGGTTCGATCCCGTCTAGCTCCACCAATTTACACTTCGAAGCCTGGCCACACCGGCTCCGAAGCGATCAACACTCAGCGTTGATCAGTTGTATAGAAGGGTTTGCGTCCCCTTCGTCTAGTGGCCTAGGACACCGCCCTTTCACGGCGGTAACAGGGGTTCGAGTCCCCTAGGGGACGCCAGTTTTACAGAAGCGATGTTGCAAAAGATCGCTCCGCCGCGAGGCGAAAAATCCGGGGCTATAGCTCAGCTGGGAGAGCGCCTGCATGGCATGCAGGAGGTCAGCGGTTCGATCCCGCTTAGCTCCACCAATTTTACAGCTCATGGTCTGGCCACACCGACCTTGAGTCGATCAGCTCTCAGCACTGATCAGTTGTATAGAAGGGTTTGTGTCCCCTTCGTCTAGTGGCCTAGGACACCGCCCTTTCACGGCGGTAACAGGGGTTCGAGTCCCCTAGGGGACGCCACGATTACCCGCTCTGCGGGATTTATAAGGGTCATTCAATTATTGAATGGCCCTTTTGTTTGTCTGGCGTTTGGCCAATTCTCCTTTTTCCTTACACTGTGCTTCAGACCAGCGGTCATATCCTCGACTTGCAGAATATTATTATGAGAATAATATTCTGGTCGTAATATTCGGAGGCAACGATGAACGATAAAAAAGCTCAGACCCGCGAACGCATCCTCAAGGCTGCCAGTGCCGCGCTGATCCAGCGCGGCCCGGCGGACCCAAGCGTAGGCGAAGTGATGGGCGCAGCCGGGCTGACCGTCGGCGGCTTCTATGCGCACTTCGAAAGCAAGGACGCGATGATGCTGGAGGCGTTCAAGCAATTGCTCGGTCGCCGCCGCGACTTGATTGCCGACATGGACACCGAGCTGACCGGTGAAGAACGTCGCGCACTGGTCGCTACGTTTTACCTGTCGCGCAAGCACCGCGACTCCAGCGATGCAGCCTGTCCGATCCCGGCCTCGATCGGTGAGCTGGGGCGTTTGCCGGAGTCGTTCCGCATCGCGCTCAACGAACACCTGGAATTGATGATTGCGCAGTTGGCGTCCAGCCCTGAGGACACTGACAAAGCCCTGGCCGACGTGGCCTTGATGGTGGGTGGGCTGGCACTCGCAAGAGCGCTCGGCCCGGGAGATTTATCCGATCGATTGCTGCGCGCCGCCAAGTCGGCGGTGCGTTGACCTGAAGGCAACACGCCTGAGGAGAGAGCGATGAACACGTTGAAGTGGGTTCGTGGCGTTAATGGCACCTTGGGCTGGATTGCACCGAAACGCGTGGCGAGCAAAATGCGCCTGGCGTTCATGACGCCGCGGTCGCTGCCCCTGCGGGATTGGGAGTTGCCGCTGCTGGCCAATTCCGAACGCATCACGTTGCGCTTCGGTCTGTCAGCCCTGCGCTGGGGCCAAGGCCCGACCGTTTTGCTGATGCATGGCTGGGAAGGGCGGCCAACCCAATTCGCCGCGCTGATCACCGCGCTGGTCGAAGCCGGTTACACGGTCGTCGCACTCGATGGCCCGGCTCACGGCAGATCGCCAGGGCGTGAAGCCAATGTCGTGCTGTTCGCTCGCGCCATGCTCGAAGCGGCTGCCGAACTGCCGCCACTGCAAGCCGTTATTGGCCACTCCATGGGTGGCGCCAGCGCGATGCTTGCCGTGCAACTGGGCTTGCGCACCGAAACCCTTGTCAGCATCGCTGCTCCCGCCCGAATCCTGGGTGTGCTGCGCGGGTTCGCCCGTTATGTCGGTATGCCGCCCAGAGCGCGTTCGGCATTTATCCGCCAGGTCGAGCAGGATGTCGGTATGCGCGCCGCCACGCTGGATGTCGCCCATTATCAGTTGGATATGCCCGGTCTGATCGTGCATGCCGAAGATGACAATTTTGTCTCGGTCAAAGAGTCTCAATGGATCCACGAAGCCTGGTTTGACAGTCGTCTTCTGCGCCTCGAAAGCGGTGGTCATCAGCGCGTGCTGGCCGACCCTCGGGTGATTGATGGCGTGTTATCACTGTTGGCCGGCCGCAGCCTTCAGGCACGGCAATCGGCCTGAGCATCCGTTACACTGCCCCGGTTGAATCATCTGACCGGGAGTGGGGCATGGGCTGGGATCGAGCAACGCCGTTTACCATTGATCTGCAAGTAGGCGCCGAGGACATCGACGGGCTGGGCCACGCAAACAACGCGGTCTACGTGACCTGGCTCGAACGCTGCGCCTGGCGCCACTCGCAGCGTCTGGGGCTGGATCTGGTCGAGTATCGGCGGCTCGACCGGGCGATGGCGGTGGTGCGTCACGAGATCGATTATCTGGCAGCCGCCTATGAGGGCGACGAACTGCAATTGGCGACCTGGATTGTCGATTGGGATCAGCGCCTGAAAATGACCCGGCATTTCCAGCTGATCCGCCCGAGCGACAACGCCACTCTGTTGCGCGCCCAAACCACGTTCGTCTGCATCGAACTGTCCACCGGCAAACCCAAGCGCATGCCGGCGGAGTTCATCGAGGGGTATGGCCCGGCGATCCAGTCGTCAGAGTTAGCGAAAATCTAAATGTGGGCTTGCTCGCGAAGGCGTCGTGTCAGCCAGCACGTTTATCGACTGACACACTGCCTTCGCGAGCAAGCCCGCTCCCACAAGGGATCTGCGGTTTTTCTCGTAATCCAGTAAACTGCCGCACGTTTTTCCTCTGAGTAGTGTTTTTTCCATGCAAATTGCTCTGGCGCCCATGGAGGGGTTGGTCGACGACATCCTTCGTGACGTGCTGACCCGCGTTGGCGGTATCGACTGGTGCGTGACCGAATTCATTCGGGTCAACGATCAGTTGCTCACCCCGGCCTATTTCCACAAGTTCGGCCCGGAGCTGCTCAACGGTGCGCGCACGGCGTCCGGAGTGCCTTTGCGCGTCCAGTTGTTGGGTTCCGACCCGGTGTGCCTGGCGGAGAACGCTGCACTGGCCTGCGAACTCGGCTCCGAAGTGATCGACCTCAACTTCGGTTGTCCGGCCAAGACTGTCAACAAATCCCGTGGTGGGGCGGTGCTGCTCAAGGAGCCTGAGCTGCTCAACCAGATCGTCGAGCACGTGCGTCGCGCCGTGCCTGCGTACATCCCTGTCACCGCAAAAATGCGTCTGGGCTTCGACAGCCCGGACGGCTCGCTGGTCTGCGCCACGGCGTTGGCTGAAGGCGGCGCCGAACACATCGTGGTTCACGCCCGAACCAAAATGGATGGCTACAAACCGCCGGCGCATTGGGAGTGGATTCCTCGCGTGCAGGACGTGGTCAAGGTGCCGGTATTCGCCAACGGCGATATCTGGAGCGTCGAAGACTGGCGCCGTTGCCGTGAAATCAGCGGCGTGGAAGACATCATGCTCGGTCGCGGCCTGGTTTCGCGCCCGGATCTGGCCAGGCAGATCGCCGCTGCACGTGCTGGTGAGGAAGTGGTCGAGATGACCTGGGCCGAGCTGATGCCATTGATTCAGGATTTCTGGCTGCAAGCCAAAGCGCAGATGACTGCGCGCCAATCCCCGGGCCGTCTGAAGCAATGGCTGGCCATGCTGACACGCAATTATCCCGAAGCCACTGAGCTGTTCACCGTCCTGCGCCGTGAGACGGAACCGGATCATGTCTCGCGCTTGCTGGGTCTGCCGGTCGCTGAAGTGGCCTGAAAAAAAACTGAAAATAATCTCTTGAAATCAAATCAGTGGTCCCTATCTAAGGGGTACGCGATGCCGAATTCGGGTCGCGCAGACATAAAACCTTGCTGATTGTTTTCAGGAGATTTGAACCATGAGCACTGCATTTTCCCTCGCACCGCTGTTCCGTTCCTCGGTAGGCTTCGACCGTTTCAACGACCTGTTCGAAACCGCCCTGCGCAACGAGCCAGGCAGCACCTATCCACCTTACAACGTGGAAAAACACGGTGATGACCAATACCGCATCGTCGTAGCGGCAGCCGGTTTCCAGGAAGAAGACCTGGAACTGCAAGTCGAGAAGGGTGTGCTGACCGTCAGCGGCGGCAAACGTGACGCCAACGAAGGCGTGACCTTTCTGCATCAGGGCATTGCCCAGCGTGCTTTCAAACTGTCCTTCCGCCTGGCCGATCACATCGAGATCAAGGCTGCCGATCTGAGTAACGGTCTGCTGAGCATCGACCTGCTGCGGGTGATTCCGGAAGAGGCGAAGGCCAAGCGCATCCCGATCAACGGGACGCAAAAGCCGGCTCTGCAGCACTGATTCACTTGCGCACACACATTGTCTGAACAGGCGCTGAGCCGTTGAACGAAGGCCCCGATACGTCGGGGCCTTTTTTGTGCTTCGGCGTCCTGCTTGAGTGAGCCGAGTACCAGCGCCGACAACTCTTCCGGGCTGAACTGACGAGCACCGAGCTGGACTTGTTTATCGCTGCCCATGAAACGTTTGAATGCTGCGGCGGTGCGATCAGGGTGCGTGGTCAGGCGCGCGCGGGCGGCTTTGCCCACCAGAATCGTGTCGTCTTCATCGAGGCTGACCACCGAGGGCGTCAGCACATCACCCAAAGCGTTGGGAATCAACCGGGCCTGACCGTCCTGCCAGACGGCGATCAAGCTGTTGGTGGTGCCAAGGTCGATGCCCAGCAGGGCCGGGCGGGGGAGGGTTGCATCCTGCATGACAGATCTCGAAACGGCGCAAAAACCGCGACCCTACAGGTTGCTGTCAGCACTGGCAATTGCCGTTCTGTTGCAAGCTGCGCGTCTGCGAACATCAGGACAGCAGCTTTTTCAGTTCTTCCAGCGGCAATGGTCGACTGTGTAAATAACCCTGATACAAGTGACAGCCCAGGCCTTGCAGAAAGGCCAATTGTTCCGGGGTTTCCACGCCTTCGGCAATCACTTCCAATTGCAGGCTGCGGGCCATGGCGACGATGGCGCGGATGATCTCGGCGTCGTTTGGGTCGGTGGTCGCATCGCGGATGAACGACTGGTCAATTTTCAGCGTATCCACCGGTAAACGCTTGAGGTAAGTCAGCGACGAGTAACCGGTGCCGAAATCGTCCATGGCGAAGCTCACGCCGAGTTTTTTCAAGCGGCGCATTTTGTTGATGGTGTCTTCCAGGTTCTGGATGACGATGCCTTCGGTGATTTCCAGTTTCAGCAGCGAGCAGGGCAGGCTGTGGCTGGTCATGCTGTGTTCAATGCGCTCGACGAAGTCGTTCTGCCGGAACTGCCGGGGGCTGATGTTGACGCACAGACTGAAGTTAAGCGGATCAACCAGTTTCAGGGCGATCAACGTTTTGAATGCCTCGCAGGCTTCGTCGAGGATCCACGTCCCGACTTCCAGAATCAGGCCGCTATCCTCCAGCACTTTGATGAACTCGGCGGGCGACTGTGCGCCGAGAGCCGGGTGATTCCAGCGTACCAGTGCTTCGGCGCCGATGATGCGGTTGTCCCGAGCGTCGATCTGCGGCTGAAAATGCACGTTGAATTCGCCGCGAGACAAGGCCAGGCGCAAGTCGGTCTCCATGCGCAGTCGTTCGCTGGCGGCTTTCTGCATGGTGTGGTGATACATCTGCGTGGTGTTGCGCCCGGAATCCTTGGCCCGGTACAGGGCAATGTCGGCGCGCTTGAGCAGGTCGGTCGGGGTCGAGCCGTGGTCCGGAATCAGCGCCACGCCAATGCTTGGCGTGACCTGCAAGCGCTGACCGTCGAGAAACATGGGCTCCGATAGCAGTTCACGGAGCGTGTCGGCCAGTTCGCGCACTTGCGTGCTGACTTCATTGCGCGAGCCTTCCAAACCGCTGAGCAATACCACGAACTCATCGCCGCCCAGACGGGCGACCGTGTCTTCCATGCGTACGCTCGCTTCAAGGCGGGCGGTGATGATTTTCAGTACCGTGTCGCCGACCGGGTGGCCGAGCGAATCGTTGATGTGCTTGAAGTGATCCAGATCGAGAAACAGCAATGCGCCACGCAAATTATGGCGTTTGAGCAGGGCGATCTGCTGGCTCAGGCGATCCATCAGCAGGGCACGATTGGGCAGGTTGGTCAGCGGATCGTGGTAAGCCAGGTGGCGGATTTGTGCTTCAGCGTTTTTCAGCAGGCTGACGTCCCGAGCGGTGAGCAGCAGGCACGCTGTTTCATTCAGGGTGATCGGTTCGACCGAGACTTCTACCGTCAGCAATTCCCCGCGCTTGTTGCGCCCGAGCATTTCCTGGTGATGCACGCGGCCCTTTATCTGTAATTCGGCAAGCAACGCCGAGCGCTGTTTTTCTTCGGCCCAGATGCCCACCTGATAGGCGGTTTTGCCCACGACTTCATCGGCGCGATAACCGGTGAGGCGACAGAAACCGTCGTTGACCTCCAGATAGCGCCCGGTATCGCGCTCGGTAATGGTGATCGCGTCGGGGCTGGAGTGAAATGCCTTGGCAAATTTCTCTTCGCTGGCTTTGAGCGCCGCTTCCGAACGTTGCTGCTGGGTGATGTCGCGCAGCGTGGTGACGATGCACGGTTGATTGCCAACGCTGATCTGGCGACTGGAAATCACGCAGGTCAGCGATTGGCCATCCTTGTGCTGGACGATGATCGCCACATTGCTCAGGCCTTGTTCGCGGATCACCCGTTCGATACGTTGCAGGCTTTTCGCCGAGGCATCCCACAGGCCGATCTCTTCGGCGGAGTGGCCAATGATATCAACGGCGCTCCAGCCGAATGTTTGGCTGAAGCTTGAATTGATCTCGATGAACTCGCCGCTGTCCTGGCGCGTAACGCAGATCGGATCGGGGCTGACCTGAAACAGCGTGGCGAATTTCTCTTCCGACGCGACCAGTCGTTGCTCGCGCTCGACCTGGTCGGTGATGTCCAGCAACGTGCCGGCCATGCGCAGCGGGGCGCCGTTTTCGTCGCGATAGAGGCGGGCGCGGCTTTCCAGGTAGCGTGAACTCCCGTCCGGGAGCTGTACGCGATAAGTCAGCTGATAATTGCCCGCCGGGCCTTCGCGCAGGCTGCGGTAGGCATCGCGCATGCTGTCGCGTTCTTCGCCGGGCACGCCTTCGAAAAACTCGTCGAACGATTCATGAAACGGTTTCGGCTCCAGGCCGTGCAATTGCGCGGCTCGTGCCGAGCCGTAGAGCATGCCGCTGGGGATGTGCCAGTCCCAGGTGCCGAGTTGTGCCGAGTCCAGCGCCAGGTCGAGGCGTTCCTGGCTGTCCTTCAGCGCGTGTTCGGCGGCTTTGCGTTCGGTGGTGTCCAGGAAGGTGCTCAGCAGATACGGCTGGCCTTCGAGTTCGACTTTCTGCGCGCTGAGAATGCCGTCATGAACCTGACCATTGCTGGCGCGAAACTGCACTTCCATGCTGATCAGTTCGCCCTTGGCCTTGGTTTTCTTCACCAGTTCGGCCCGTTCCTCCGGATGCACCCACAGGCCCAGTTCCAGCGTGGTGCGGCCAATCGCGCTCTGCACCGGCCAGCCGAACAGGCTTTCGAAATACTGGTTGGCTTCGCTGATCAGGCCGTCTTCCTGGCGGGTCAGTAAAACCATGTTCGGACACAGGTGAAACAGCGTGGCGAAACGTTTTTCCGAGCTGCTCAGGGCCTGTTCGCGTTGCCGTTGGTGGGTGATTTCGCGAATCACCCCGATCATTCGGGGGCGGCCGTTTTTGTCCGGGAGCAGACTTCCGCTGACCTCCAGCCAATGCAGGCTGCCATCGGGCCAGCGGATGCGGTGATGCATCGCCTGTTCCAGCGGCGCTCCGGCGATCACTGCGTGGAAGGCGCGAACGGTTTTTGCCCGGTCTTCCGGTGGCAACAGGTCAAGGTATTCGAGGTCTTCGGGCAGTGGCTTGCGCGGATCGAAACCGAACAACGCCTGAGTCCCCCGCGACCAGCTGATCTGCCCTCGTTCGATGTCCCAGTACCAGGCGCCGAGCCTTGCGCCATTGAGCGCGGCCAGTAATTGCGGCGCGCTCTCCCAGCTCTGCTCGGAGTAACGCGGGTCAATGGCTTGAATGCGCGGCATCGGCGGAATTCGGTCAACAGACTTCGGCATCGTTAACAGGCCTTGAGCGGATGGTGGCGTTAGGCACAGGGACAGCGGCTCTATAGGAGTAGCACAAGTTAGCCCAGAGTCCCTGGCAGATCGATTTGTGCGTCCAATAAGGCCATAAATGCTCTTGCCGCATTCGATAGCGTCCGTTCGGTGTGCACGATATAGCCTAGCTGGCGGCTGAGTTGTATGCCCGGCAATGCGATGCTTGCCACCTGCTCATCGAGCATGGTGCGCGGCAAAACGCTCCAGGCAAGGCCGATGGAAACCATCATCTTGATGGTTTCCAGATAGTTGGTGCTCATGGCGATGTTCGGCGCCAGCCCTTGGGCCTCGAATAAGCGCTGCACAATATGGTGTGTGAAGGTATTTCCGCCGGGGAATACGGCCGGATGACGGGCGATGTCCTCAAGAGTGACGGGGCCATTACTGATCAGCGAGTGTTCCGGAGCGACGACAAAATCCAGCGGATCGTCCCAGACAGGTGTGGCTTTGACCAACGAATGAGGCTCCGGCGCCAGGGTGATGACCGCCAGTTCTGCACGCCCATGGAGAATTTCCTCGTAGGCCACTTCCGAATCGAGGAACTGAATATCCAGCGCGACCTGTGGGTAGCGGCGGGTGAACTCTCTTAATAAGGGGGGCAGGCGGTGCAGGCCGATGTGGTGACTGGTGGCCAGGGTCAGGCGGCCGCTGACTTCGCCGGTCAGGTTGGTCAGGGCGCGGCGGGTGTCGTCCAGCACGTTGAGGATCTGATAAGCCCGTGGCAGCAGGGCGCGACCGGCCTCGGTCAGGCCGACTTCACGGCCCAGTCGATCGAACAGGCGCACCTTCAATTGCTGTTCCAGCCCGGCAATGCGCTTGCTGATGGCCGGTTGTGTCAGGTGCAGGCGTTCACCGGCGCCGGAGAAGCTGCCAGTCTCGGCAATCGCGATAAAAGCGTTGAGGTTGGCCAGATCCATTGGTTGTATTCCAGTTGGTTATCCAAAGCATAAAAAATATGAATTTGAGTTATTTAATGTAACCCCATAGGATCGGCCTCACAAGCCAAAGGGTTATTGATAAGCCCAAGGCATAGAAACAAGCTGATGAGGAACCGTCTGATGGCCGGCAAAACGCTCTACGACAAGCTCTGGGATTCGCATTTGGTCAAGCAGCGCGACGATGGCTCGGCGCTGATTTACATCGATCGTCACATCATTCACGAAGTGACCTCGCCGCAAGCCTTTGAAGGCCTGCGTCTGGCCGGGCGCAAGCCATGGCGTATCGATGCCAATATCGCCACCCCGGACCACAACGTACCGACGACTCCGGAGCGCAAGGGCGGCATCGAAGCCATCGCCGACCAGGTCTCGCGTTTGCAGGTTCAGACCCTCGATGACAACTGTGATGAGTACGGCATCGTCGAGTTCAAGATGAATGACGTCCGCCAGGGCATCGTCCATGTGATCAGCCCGGAGCAGGGCGCGACCTTGCCGGGCATGACGGTTGTGTGCGGTGACTCGCACACCTCGACCCATGGCGCATTTGGCGCATTGGCTCACGGCATCGGCACTTCCGAGGTCGAGCATGTGCTCGCCACCCAGTGCCTGGTCGCCAAGAAAATGAAGAACATGCTGGTGCGCGTTGAAGGCCAATTGCCGTTCGGCGTGACCGCCAAGGACATCGTCCTTGCCGTGATCGGCAAGATCGGCACCGCCGGCGGTAACGGCCATGCCATCGAATTTGCCGGCAGCGCGATCCGCGACTTGTCCGTCGAAGGCCGCATGACCATCTGCAACATGTCCATCGAAGCCGGCGCCCGCGTGGGTCTGGTGGCCGCGGATCAAAAAACGGTCGATTACGTGAAAGGTCGTCCATTCGCACCGAAAGGCGCGCAGTGGGACATGGCGGTCGAGGCCTGGAAGGATCTGGTTTCCGACGTCGATGCCAGGTTTGACACTGTGGTTGAACTCGACGCTGCGCAGATCAAGCCGCAAGTCAGTTGGGGCACTTCGCCGGAAATGGTCCTGGCCGTTGATCAGAACGTCCCTGATCCGGCCAAAGAGATGGATCTGGTCAAGCGCGACTCGATCGTCCGCGCCTTGAAATACATGGGCTTGACCGCCAATCAGGCGATCACCGACATTCAACTGGATCGCGTGTTCATTGGTTCCTGCACCAACTCGCGGATCGAGGATTTGCGCGCTGCGGCAGTCATCGCCAAGGGCCGTAAAGTCGCTTCGACCATCAAGCAAGCGATTGTGGTGCCGGGTTCGGGTCTGGTGAAGGCGCAAGCTGAATCCGAAGGTCTGGACAAGATTTTCCTCGACGCCGGTTTTGAATGGCGTGAGCCGGGTTGCTCGATGTGCCTGGCAATGAACCCGGATCGTTTGGAGTCCGGCGAACATTGCGCCTCGACGTCCAACCGTAACTTCGAGGGCCGTCAAGGCGCCGGTGGCCGTACCCACCTCGTCAGCCCGGCCATGGCTGCTGCGGCAGCGGTGAACGGTCGTTTCATCGACGTTCGTGAATTGATTTAAGGAGCGCAGCATGAAAGCTTTCACCCAGCACACTGGTCTTGTCGCGCCTTTGGATCGTGCCAACGTCGACACCGACCAGATCATTCCGAAGCAGTTCTTGAAATCGATCAAACGCACCGGTTTCGGCCCTAACCTGTTCGACGAGTGGCGTTACCTGGATGTGGGTCAACCGTATCAGGACAACTCCAAGCGCCCTCTGAACAAGGAATTCGTCCTCAACGCCGAGCGTTATCAAGGCGCCAGCGTGTTGCTGGCCCGCGAGAACTTCGGTTGCGGCTCCAGCCGTGAGCACGCGCCGTGGGCGCTGGAAGAATACGGTTTTCGCAGCATCATCGCGCCGAGTTACGCCGACATCTTCTTCAACAACAGCTTCAAGAACGGTTTGCTGCCGATCATCTTGAGTGACGCTGAAGTCGACGAACTGTTCAAACAGGTCGAGGCCGAGCCGGGTTATCAATTGCAGGTCGATCTGCACGCGCAAACCGTGACCCGTCCGGATGGAAAGGTTTACAACTTTGAAATCGATGCGTTCCGCAAGCACTGCCTGTTGAACGGTCTGGACGATATCGGTCTGACCTTGCAGGACGGCGATGCGATTGCGACGTTTGAGGCCAAGCATCGGGTCAGCCAGCCGTGGTTGTTTCGCGACGCGTGATTGATTCGAGATTGATGCAGTCAGGGCCAGCCTCTTCGGGAGCAAGCCCCCTCCCACAGGGTTGTTGTATAGGCCACAAATCCAGGGTGGGAGGGGGCTTGCTCCCGAAGGCGGCAGTCCAGGCAATACAAGGCTAAAACCAAAAGGAAGTCCCCATGACCAGCACTGCCCAGCACACTCAGGTCGTACAAAAGCAATTCGGTGAGCAGGCCGCCGCCTACCTGAGCAGCGCCGTTCACGCGCAAGGCACCGAATTTGCGCTGCTACAGGCTGAACTGGTCGGGCAGGGCGAAGCCCGAGTACTGGACTTGGGGTGTGGCGCCGGTCATGTGAGTTTTCACGTCGCACCGCGGGTCAAGGACGTGGTCGCTTACGATCTGTCGCAGCAAATGCTCGACGTGGTCGCAGCCGCTGCCGTTGATCGCGGCCTGAGTAACATTGCCACCGTCAACGGCGCCGCCGAGCGATTGCCGTTTGCCGATGGCGAGTTCGACTTTGTGTTCAGCCGTTATTCGGCGCATCACTGGAGCGATCTGGGTGTGGCTCTGCGCGAAGTGCGTCGGGTGCTCAAGCCCGGCGGTGTGGCGGCGTTCGTTGATGTGTTGTCGCCGGGTAGCCCGTTGTTCGACACTTACCTGCAAAGCGTCGAAGTGCTGCGTGACACCAGTCATGTGCGCGATTATTGCGCCGGCGAGTGGTTGCGGCATGTCAGCGAAGCCGGGCTGCATACCCGCAGCACCACGCGGCAGCGTTTGCGGCTGGAGTACAGCAGTTGGGTGGAGCGCATGCGTACACCCGAAGTGATGCGCGCGGCGATCCGTCAGTTGCAGCAGTCGATGGGTAACGAAGTGCGCGAATATTTCGAGATTGCGGCCGATGGTTCGTTCAGTACAGATGTCATCGTGCTGATGGCCGAGCGATAAGAATTTATCCGGGCGTGCCGGTAATGGCGCACCGATTGAAGACACGAGGAAAGCATGAGCAAGCAGATTCTGATTCTCCCAGGTGATGGTATTGGTCCGGAAATCATGGCCGAAGCGGTCAAGGTTCTTACGCTTGCCAACGACAAGTACAGCCTGGGTTTCGAGCTGAGCCATGACGTGATCGGTGGCGCCGCCATCGACAAACACGGCGTGCCGCTGGCCGACGAAACCCTCGACCGTGCCCGTGCTGCCGACGCCGTGCTGCTGGGCGCCGTGGGCGGCCCGAAATGGGACACCATCGAGCGCGACATCCGCCCTGAGCGCGGCCTGCTGAAAATCCGTGCGCAACTGGGCCTGTTCGGCAACCTGCGTCCGGCGATTCTCTACCCGCAGTTGGCCGACGCGTCGAGCCTGAAGCCGGAAATCGTTGCCGGTCTGGACATCCTGATCGTCCGTGAGCTGACCGGCGGCATCTACTTCGGCGCGCCTCGTGGCACCCGCACGCTTGAAAACGGCGAGCGTCAGGCCTACGACACCCTGCCGTACAGCGAAAGCGAAATCCGCCGCATCGCCCGTGTCGGTTTCGACATGGCCATGGTGCGCGGCAAGAAGCTGTGCTCGGTGGACAAGGCCAACGTGCTGGCGTCCAGCCAACTGTGGCGTGAAGTGGTCGAGCAGGTGGCCAAGGATTACCCAGAGGTCGAGCTGAGCCACATGTACGTCGACAACGCCGCCATGCAACTGGTGCGCGCACCGAAGCAGTTCGACGTGATCGTGACCGACAACCTGTTTGGCGACATTCTGTCCGACGAAGCGTCGATGCTCACCGGCTCCATCGGCATGTTGCCGTCCGCTTCGCTGGACTCCAACAACAAGGGCATGTACGAGCCTTGCCACGGCTCGGCGCCGGACATCGCAGGCAAAGGCATCGCCAACCCCTTGGCGACCATTCTGTCGGTATCGATGATGCTGCGTTACAGCTTCAATCTGCACGACGCGGCCGATGCCATCGAAAAAGCCGTCAGCGTGGTGCTGGATCAAGGTCTTCGCACCGGTGACATCTATTCGGCCGGTTGCACCAAAGTCGGTACGCAGGAAATGGGTGACGCAGTAGTCGCCGCGCTGCGGAATCTGTAATCTCTCGGGCCCGCTGCGAAATTCAATACAAAGCAGCGGCCCACTTTTCAAAAAGGTGTAGTTGCGATGAAACGTGTAGGTCTGATCGGTTGGCGCGGGATGGTCGGTTCCGTGCTCATGCAGCGGATGCTGGAAGAGCAGGATTTCGATCTAATCGAGCCGGTGTTTTTCACCACGTCCAATGTCGGTGGCCAAGGCCCGTCTGTGGGCAAGGACATTGCTCCGCTCAAGGATGCTTACAGCATTGATGAGCTGAAGACCCTCGACGTGATTCTGACCTGCCAGGGCGGCGACTACACCAGCGAAGTGTTCCCGAAGCTGCGCGAAGCCGGCTGGCAGGGCTACTGGATCGACGCGGCTTCCAGCCTGCGCATGAACGATGACGCGGTCATCATTCTCGATCCGGTCAACCGCAAGGTCATCGACCAGCAACTGGATGCAGGCACCAAGAACTACGTCGGCGGCAACTGCACCGTCAGCCTGATGCTCATGGGGCTGGGCGGTCTGTTTGAGGCGGGTCTGGTCGAGTGGATGAGCGCCATGACCTATCAGGCCGCTTCTGGTGCCGGTGCGCAGAACATGCGTGAGCTGATCAAGCAGATGGGCGCGACCCACGCCGCTGTCGCCGATCAACTGGCCGACCCGGCGAGCGCGATTCTCGACATCGACCGTCGTGTGGCCGAAGCCATGCGCAGCGACGCGTACCCGACCGAGAACTTCGGCGTACCGCTGGCCGGCAGCCTGATCCCGTGGATCGACAAGGAACTGCCGAACGGCCAGAGCCGTGAAGAATGGAAGGCCCAGGCCGAGACCAACAAGATTCTGGGTCGCTTCAAGAGCCCGATTCCGGTCGATGGCATCTGCGTGCGCATCGGCGCCATGCGTTGCCACAGCCAGGCACTGACCATCAAGCTGAACAAAGATGTGCCGATCGCCGACATCGAAGGGTTGATCAGTCAGCACAACCCTTGGGTCAAACTGGTACCAAACCAGCGCGAGATCAGCATGCAGGAGCTGAGCCCGACCAAGGTCACTGGCACCCTGAATGTTCCGGTCGGTCGTCTGCGCAAATTGAACATGGGTTCGCAGTTCCTCGGCGCCTTCACCGTCGGCGACCAACTGCTGTGGGGCGCGGCTGAGCCGCTGCGTCGCATGCTGCGGATCCTGCTGGAGCGTTGATCGCTTGAAGCCATGAAAGAGCCCGCCCCTTGTGAGAGGTGCGGGTTTTTTATGCCTGAATTTTTTCGGGTGACTGTGCCGGCCTTTTCGCGAGCAAGCCCGCATGGGAATGCATTTCAAGTGTGTGGGGGCTTGCTCGCGAAGGCGTCCGAACGGCCACCACAAATCCCGCAGAAATTGCCTGCATGGCGGTCACCCGGTAAAGTGCCGCTCCCCCCGTTTCGCCAGAGGCCGCACCATGACCCAGACCCTAGATATTGCCGTGATCGGCGCCACCGGTACTGTCGGCGAAACCCTCGTACAGATTCTCGAAGAGCGCGACTTCCCGGTCGGCAACCTGCACCTGCTGGCCAGCAGCGAGTCTGCCGGCAGCTCTGTGCTGTTCCGTAACAAGAATGTGCGCGTGCGCGAAGTCGATGAGTTCGATTTCAGCAAGGTCAAACTGGTGTTCTTCGCCGCCGGCCCGGCCATCACCCTGAGCTACGCCGCTCGCGCCCATGCCGCCGGTTGCTCGCTGATCGACCTGTCCGGCGCCTTGTCGGCCGAGCAAGCGCCGCAAGTGGTGCCGGAAGCCAACGCCGATGTGCTTGCCGGTTTGAAAGCGCCGTTTCAGGTCAGCAGCCCGAGTCCGTCGGCTACCACGCTCGCCGTGGTGCTGGCGCCGCTGCGTGATCTGATCGACCTGCAATACGTGAATGTCACCGCCAATCTGGCCGTTTCCGCCCAGGGGCGCGAAGCGGTCAGCGAGTTGGCGCGACAGACTGCCGAACTGCTGAACATGCGTCCGCTGGAGCCCACGTTCTTTGACCGGCAGATGGCGTTCAATCTGCTGGCTCAGGTCGGCACGCCTGACGCAGCGGGCCATACGCTGCTGGAAAAACGTCTGGTGCGCGAGTTGCGTCAGGTGCTGGCCCAGCCTTTATTAAAGATTTCCGCAACTTGCGTTCAAGCCCCGGTGTTTTTTGGCGATAGCCTTAGCGTGACCTTGCAGTCAGCAAAGGCTGTCGACCTGGAAAAAATCAACGCTGCACTCGAAGATGCGCCGGGAATCGAGCTGGTTGAAGCCGGTGATTACCCGACAGCAGTCGGTGATGCGGTAGGGCAGGACGTTGTCTATGTCGGTCGCGTGCGCAGTGGTGTCGACGACCCGGCGGAACTTAATCTGTGGCTGACGTCAGATAACGTACGCAAAGGTGCAGCCCTTAACGCTGTGCAGGTGGCTGAATTGTTGATAAAAGACCTGCTGTAAAAGATACTTGGCAACAATTTGTCGACCGATTCTAGGTGAGCGCTATGCTTGCCCGAAGCGCTTGACGACGTGTCACCCTCCGGGACCTTCCGGGGCATCAATGAAATGATCGCGTGCGGCATCTGTCGTCGTCGCGCGCAATGCCTTACGGCAGCGGCAATCAACATCTTCTCGCTGGCCGAGGAACGTTCAAACAAAGGATGAGGCTATGGTTCAAGTTCGCAAACTGGTGTTAGCAATAGCGGCCGCCTCGGCGCTGTCCTCCGGTATGGCGCATGCCCTCGGGCTCGGGGAGCTGACCCTGAAGTCGACCCTGAACCAGCCGCTGATGGCCGAGATCGAGTTGCTCGACGTCAAGGATCTCACCGCGGCCGAAGTGGTGCCGAGCCTGGCTTCCCCTGAAGATTTCGCCAAGGCCGGCGTCGATCGTCAGGCCTTTCTAAACGATCTGACCTTCACCCCGGTGCTCAACGCCAGCGGCAAAAGCGTACTGCGCGTGACGTCGAGCAAGCCGTTGTCGGAGCCGATGGTCAAATTCCTCGTGCAGGTGATGTGGCCCAATGGCCGTCTGCTGCGCGATTACAGCGTGTTGCTCGATCCGTCGAAGTTCTCGCCGCAGACCGCTGACGCCGCCACGCAACCGGCGCCGTCGCAAACCATCACCGCGCCGACCACTGGCGCAACGCATCCTGCCCAGTACACCACGACGCCACGCGATACCTTGTGGGAAATCGCGGCAAAGGCGCGCAACGGTGGTTCGGTGCAGCAGACCATGCTGGCGATTCAGGCGCTTAACCCGGACGCGTTCATTGGCGGCAACATCAACCTGCTGAAAACCGGTCAGGTGCTGCGCTTGCCGGACTCGGTGCAAAGCACTGCGCTGCCGCAGTCCAGGGCCATCGCTGAAGTTGCAGCGCAGAACGAAGCCTGGCGTCAGGGGCGTCGCTATGTGGCCAAGCCTGGCACCGGCCAGCAACAGCTTGATGCGACCAAGCGTGGTCGCGCCAATACCGGTATTGCGCCGAATGCCGAAGACAAGCTGAGCCTGGTTTCGGCCGAAAGCGCGAAGGCGCGCGGTAAAGGCCCGGCAGGCGATGCCAAGGCCTTGAGCGATAAGCTTGCGGTCACTCAGGAAAGCCTCGACACGACTCGTCGTGACAATGAGGAACTGAAAAGCCGCATGGCCGATCTGCAAAGCCAACTGGACAAGCTGCAACGCCTGATCGAGCTGAAGAACAATCAACTGGCGAAAATGCAGGCCGAAGGGCCTGGCGCTGCGCCAGCCGTGAATCCTGCTGTTGCACCGGTGCCGGCCATCACCGCCGAGTTGGCTGCTACGCCTGCAGAAGCTGCATCGGCCTCTCCGACCCCGGAATCGGCTATTGCGCCGCCGGTTGATACGCCGGCTGAGACTCCAATTGTCGAGCCGAAACCGGCTGTCGATGACGAGAAGACATTCAACGAACTGCTGACCAATCCGGTCCTGCTGGGCCTGGTCGGTGGTGGTGCCGTCGTTCTGCTGCTCTTGCTGCTGTTGTTGGCCCGTCGCCGCAAAGCCCAGCAAGAAGCCGATAAGCATGTGCGCATGGCCCGCGCTCTGGCCGATGAACAAGACTTCTCCGCCGAGCAGGATCTGCCGGAAAGCAGCTTCGAAGGTCTGGAAGTGCCTGCTGCGAGCGTCAAACTCAATACGCCGGCTCCAGCGCCAACTCCAGCGCCAGTAGTGGCGCCTATCGTGATGGCCGAACCTATTGCCGCGCCACTGGTTGCGCCGGCAGCCGAGCGTTCTGACGATGTGTTGGACAAGGCGCAGTCGCACATCAGTGCCGGTCGCCTGAACCAGGCTGCTGCGTTGCTGGAAGAGGGCGTCAGCCTCGAGCCGCAGCGCAGTGACCTGCGTCTGAAGTTGATGGAAGTCTACGGTCAGCAGGGCGACCGCGATGCGTTCGTGGGGCAGGAGCGTCAATTGGTGGCCAATGGCGACAACTTCGCCAAGGTCGAAGAACTGAAAAGTCGCTTCCCGGCCATGGCGGTAGCGGTTACGGCTGGTCTGGCGGCTGCCGCTGTCGCCGCCGAACTGGATGCACAATACGTCAAGGACTTGCTGCTGGATGAGCCGCAAGAGCCCGCACCGGCATCTGTGGAAGATGATCTGGACAGCACGTTTGACCTGAGTCTGGATGACCTCGACAACATTACCCCGGTGGAGCCTGCACCCGTCGTTGAGCCGCAAGCGCCCGTTGAACTCGACGAATTCCCGTCAGACGACGACCTGAGTTTTGAATCGGTGCTGCAACAGCAGACCGACATCAAAGAGAACCTGGATGACCTGTCGGATTTCGATCTGGATCTGGATCTTGGTGCCGAGCCAGCCCCGTCCACGGCCGCATTGGCCGATGACGACTTCCTGCTGGATCTTGATGAAGGAGTGAAGGACCTGCCGCCGGTCGAGCCGCCGGTCGTTGCTGACGTGCCGCAGGATGATCTGGAGCTGCCAGCCGATTTCGATCTGTCGCTGTCTGACGAGATGGATAGCAATCCAGCCGCTGAACCGGATGCGTTCGCTGCCGAACTCGATGACGTCAATGCCGAGCTGGATCGTCTGTCGCAGAGCATTGCCGAGCCAACGTTCACCGAAGCTGATGCGGCGCTGGGTGGGGATCTGGGCGAAGACGATTTCGATTTCCTCGCCGGCACCGACGAGGCGGCGACCAAGCTTGATCTGGCCCAGGCCTACATCGATATGGGCGACAGCGACGGCGCCCGTGACATTCTCAACGAGGTGTTGACCGAGGGTGACGAGAAGCAGCGCGGCGAAGCCAGGGAAATGCTGTCGAACCTGGTTTGATTCAGCCATTAGCGGTAAACAAAGCGGCAGCCCATTGAGGCTGCCGTTTTTGTTTGGGTTGGATTCGGCGGTGCTTGATTGGCCGTCTTCGCGAGCGAGCCTGCTCCCAGCGTTGGAATGCATTTCAATGGTGTGCGGGCTTGCTTGCGAAGAGGCTGGGCCGGTCGGCAGAGAACTCACTGGCATCCCCGGTTCACAGCCTTATAATGCCCGCCTTTGCAAAAACAGCAGGCTGTCCCACCTTGGCAAACATAGATAACCCGGTCGCCGAAATGGCGCCCGACGGCTTTTACCGCATCGCGCTGGGCGTTGAATACAAAGGCTCGCGCTACAGTGGCTGGCAGCGTCAGTCCACCGGTGTGGCTACAGTGCAGGAAGCCCTCGAAAAAGCTTTGTCGAAAGTCGCCAACTCGCCGGTTTCGCTACAGTGCGCCGGGCGTACCGACGCGGGCGTACATGCCTGTGGACAGGTGGTGCATTTCGACACTCAAGTCGATCGCTCGCTCAAAGCCTGGGTGATGGGCGCCAACATTAACCTGCCCCACGACATCAGTGTCAGTTGGGCCAAGGTGATGCCGGCGCACTTTCATGCGCGGTTCAAAGCCATCGCCCGGCGTTATCGCTATGTGATCTACAACGATCAGATCCGTCCGGCGCATCTCAACGAAGAAATCACCTGGAATCACCGTCCGCTGGATGTCGAACGCATGGCCGAGGCCGCGCAATACCTGATCGGCACCCATGATTTCAGCGCGTTTCGTGCCGGTCAGTGCCAGGCCAAGTCGCCAATCAAGAAGATGCATCACCTGCGCGTGACCCGTCACGGCAAGATGATCGTGCTCGATATCCGCGCCAATGCTTTCCTGCACCACATGGTGCGCAACATCGCTGGCGTGCTGATGACCATCGGCGCGGGCGAGCGCCCGGTTGAATGGATGAAGGAAGTGCTGGAAAGCCGCGAACGTCGTTCCGGTGGTGTGACGGCGCATCCGTATGGTCTGTATCTGGTGCAGGTCGAGTACCACGATGAGTTCCCGTTGCCCGAGCGTTTTATCGGGCCACACTTCCTGACGGGTTTCTCGGAACTTGACGGCTGACGCCCTCGAACGCTTTTGTTACCATCCGGGACTTTCCCGGATTTGCCTCGGAGTTTTTATCGACATGTCAGCCGTTCGCAGCAAGATTTGCGGGATTACCCGCATGGAAGACGCGTTGGCTGCTGTTGAGGCCGGGGCGGATGCGATCGGATTCGTGTTCTACGCCAAGAGCCCGCGCGCGGTGACCGTGCAGCAGGCGCGGGCGATCATCAAGTCATTGCCGCCATTTGTGACCACGGTGGGCCTGTTCGTCAACGCCAGTCGCTGCGAGCTGGGGGAAATCCTCGATGCCGTGCCGCTGGATCTGTTGCAGTTCCATGGTGATGAACCGGCGCATGAGTGCGAAAGCTGGCATCGTCCTTACATCAAGGCATTGCGGGTCAAGGCCGGTGACGACATTGCTGGCGCCTGCAACGCCTATCCGACCGCCAGCGGCGTGCTGCTCGACACCTATGTCGAGGGGGTGCCCGGCGGAACCGGCGAGGCGTTCGACTGGTCATTGATTCCTCGGGGGTTGAGCAAGCCGCTGATTCTGGCGGGCGGGCTGACCCCCGAGAACATTGCAGACGCCGTGGCGCGGGTTCGGCCTTACGCGGTGGACGTCAGCGGTGGGGTAGAAGCGAGCAAAGGCATCAAGGATCATGCAAAGATTCGGGCGTTCATCAACGCTGTACGCAAAGCGCCATATTGATGTGACGGCTGGCAGTCTGCCGCCGTCCATCAATGCACTTGCACAAAGCAGGCGAGGCTGAGGGTTTTTGGGTTGTACGAAGGTCAGTTTTGCTGGCCCGGCGCCCCACCAATCATCGCCACACACATGAATTTAGCTGAAGGGCATACGCGGGGCTGCGAACCAGAGCGTTCGGGCCGCCGGTACTGGAGAAAGAAAGCATGAGCAACTGGTTAGTAGACAAACTGATCCCTTCGATCATGCGCTCGGAGGTCAAGAAGAGCTCGGTGCCTGAAGGTCTGTGGCACAAATGCCCGTCCTGCGAGGCTGTGCTGTACCGTCCGGAGCTGGAAAAGACCCTGGACGTTTGCCCCAAGTGCAACCACCACATGCGCATCGGCGCACGGGCGCGCATCGACATCTTCCTCGATGCCGAAGGTCGCAATGAACTGGGCGCCGATCTGGAGCCGGTTGACCGTCTTAAATTCCGCGACGGCAAGAAGTACAAGGATCGCCTGACCGCTGCTCAAAAGCAGACCGGTGAAAAAGACGCACTGATTTCCGTAAGCGGCACCCTGCTGGGTATGCCGGTGGTGGTTTCGGCGTTTGAATTCAGCTTCATGGGCGGTTCCATGGGCGCCATCGTCGGTGAGCGTTTCGTGCGTGCTGCCAACTACGCGCTGGAAAATCGTTGCCCGATGATCTGCTTCGCCGCCTCCGGTGGTGCGCGTATGCAGGAAGCGCTGATCTCGCTGATGCAGATGGCCAAGACTTCCGCTGTGCTGGCGCGTCTGCGTGAAGAGGGCATCCCGTTCATCTCCGTGCTGACCGATCCGGTCTACGGCGGCGTTTCAGCCAGTCTGGCCATGCTAGGCGACGTGATCGTTGGCGAACCGAAGGCCCTGATCGGTTTCGCCGGCCCGCGCGTTATCGAGCAGACCGTGCGCGAAAAACTGCCGGAAGGCTTCCAGCGTAGCGAGTTCTTGCTGGAACACGGTGCAATCGACATGATCATCCACCGTCAGGAACTGCGCCCACGTCTGGGTAACCTGCTGGCACAAATGACCGGCAAGCCGACGCCGGTGTTCGTCGCAGCGCCAATCGAGCCAATCGTGGTTCCGCCGGTGCCTGCCAACCTATGACCGAGCGCACCCTTGGCGAGTGGCTCGCCTACCTTGAGCAGTTGCATCCCTCGGCCATCGACATGGGGCTGGAGCGTTCGCAACAGGTAGCGTCCCGCATGGGGCTGGGCCAGCCGGCGCCCAGGGTGATTACGGTTACCGGCACTAACGGCAAGGGTTCAACCTGCGCTTTTGTGGCTTCTTTGCTGCGGGCGCAGGGCCTGAGCGTTGGTGTCTACAATTCTCCGCACCTGCTGCGTTATAACGAGCGGGTGCAACTCAATGGCGTCGAAGCCACTGAGTCGCAGTTGTGCCAGGCTTTTGCTGCCGTAGAGGCTGGGCGCGGCGACACTTCCCTGACTTACTTCGAAATGGGCACCCTCGCGGCGTTCTGGCTGTTTCAGCAGGCCGGGCTTGACGCTGTGGTGCTTGAAGTCGGTCTGGGCGGGCGTCTGGATACGGTCAATGTGGTGGACGCCGATATCGCACTGGTGACCAGCATTGGTGTTGATCACGCCGACTATCTGGGTGATACACGCGAGTCTGTGGCCTTCGAGAAGGCCGGTATCTTCCGCCAGGGCAAGCCGGCCTTGTGTGGCGACCTCAATCCTCCGCAACCGCTACTCGACAAGGCTCGCGAACTGGCGTGCCCGTTCTTCCTGCGTGGGCGTGACTTCGACCTGGGCATCACTGATCGGTACTGGCAGTGGCGCGGGACTGACGCGCAGGGCTGTGTTGTCGAGTTGCACGATCTGCCACTGCTCGATCTGCCGATGGAAAACGCCGCGCTGGCGTTGCAGGCTTATTTATTGCTCGGTTTGCCGTGGAATGCGCCGCAGATCGCGGCGGCCTTGCAGGCGACGCGTGTGGTTGGGCGTCTGGATCGCCGTCCGTTCGAGTGGAACGGCAAGCGCCTGAACCTGTTGCTGGATGTCGGTCACAATCCGCATGCGGCCGAGTATCTGGCTCGTCGCCTGGCTTCGCGGCCTCCGGTTGGCAAACGTCTGGCGGTATTCGGCTTGCTGGCGGACAAGGATCTGGAGGGTGTTGTCGGCGAATTGAATGCTAGTGTCGAGCACTGGGCTGTGGCGCCGCTCGATTCGCCACGTGCTCGCCCGGTGAATGAATTACATGCGGCATTGCAGAACCTTGGCGCATCCGTCACGTCATACGATAGTGTCGCCGCCGCTCTGGAAGGGCAGTGCGCTGTGGCCACAAGCGACGACGAGATTCTGTTGTTCGGATCATTTTATTGTGTCGCCGAGGCCCTTGAATGGCTGGTCCGGCGCTCCACGGAGGAAGCGGCAAATGGCTTTGCTGGATAAAGCGTACAAACAGCGCATGGTCGGCGCTCTGGTGTTGGTGGCGCTGGCGGTGATTTTCCTGCCGATGCTGTTTTCCCGGCAGGATGAGCAGCGCCAGGTCACGGTTGATGCGCCGGCTGCTCCGCAAGCGCCTGCCGTGACGCCAGTGCAGTTGGAGCCGGTTGCCGTGCCTGAGCCGCAAGACTTGCCGCAAGAGCCTGTGCCAAGTGATGAAGAGGTCGCCGAGCAATCGGCGCCTTCTGCGCCGATTTCACCGGCACCTGTGGCTTCGGCGCCAGTCACCAAGCCGACTCCGGCACCCGTGGCCAAGCCGATTCCTGCGCCTTCTCAGCCTATTGCTGCAGCGCCGACCAAGCCTGACACCACGCAGAGTCGTGTCGATGCCAATGGTCTGTCGGTGAGCTGGTCGGTGCAACTGGCTAGCCTGTCGAGCCGTGCCAATGCCGAAAGCCTGCAGAAAACCCTGCGCAGCCAAGGGTACAACGCCTACATCCGTTCTGCCGATGGCAAGAATCGGGTGTTCGTCGGGCCTCTGATCGAGCGCGCTGAGGCCGATCGTCTGCGTGATTTGTTGAGTCGCCAGCAGAACCTCAAGGGTTTTGTCGTGCGCTTCCAGCCTGAGCGCGGTTAAAAACTATCACGCTGATTGAAAAGCACTGACAATCGCAGCTTACCGACAGCCATGCGCTCTGCTAAAATGCGCCGCCTTATCCGTCTGTAGGCTGCACTGTGCCATTTACCTGGGTTGACTGGGCGATCGTTGCAATCATCGCCATCTCCGCTTTGATCAGTTTGAGCCGCGGCTTCGTCAAGGAAGCATTATCGCTGGTGACCTGGATCATCGCAGGAGCTGTCGCCTGGATGTTCGGTGGCTCACTGTCCGAGTACCTCGCCGGATACATCGAAACCCCATCGGCCCGCGTGATCGCGGGCTGTGCCATCATGTTTGTCGCCACACTCATCGTGGGCGCAATGATCAATTATCTTATCGGCGAGTTGGTTCGCGTCACCGGGTTATCCGGGACCGATCGATTCCTCGGCATGGCCTTCGGCGCTGCGCGTGGCGTGTTGCTGGTGGTCGTGGCGGTCGGGCTGTTGAGCCTGGGGCCGGTACAGCAGGACGGGTGGTGGAAAGAATCACAGCTCGTGCCAAAGTTTCTATTGGTCGCCGACTGGTCCAAAAACCTGATTCTCGGGTGGAGCAGTCAGTGGCTTGCCAGCGGAATCAGCGTACCCGCTGATATTCCGTTCAAGGAGCAGCTCTTGCCGTCGGCCAAAACGCCGCAGTGAGTGTTGTTCAGTTCAGATCCATAAAGTAGGGGTTGCGTCGCATGTGTGGCATCGTCGGTATCGTCGGTAAGTCGAACGTCAATCAGGCGCTGTATGACGCGCTAACCGTGCTCCAGCACCGCGGCCAGGACGCTGCCGGTATCGTGACCAGCCATGATGGCCGGTTGTTCTTGCGCAAGGATAATGGTCTGGTGCGTGACGTGTTTCATCAGCGTCACATGCAGCGCCTGGTCGGCCATATGGGTATCGGTCATGTTCGCTACCCGACTGCGGGCAGCTCGACTTCGGCCGAAGCTCAGCCGTTTTACGTCAACTCGCCTTACGGCATCACCTTGGCGCATAACGGCAACCTGACCAACGTTGAGCAGTTGGCCAAAGAGATCTACGAATCCGATCTGCGTCACGTCAACACCAGTTCCGACTCGGAAGTGCTGTTGAACGTTTTCGCTCACGAGCTGGCCCAGCGCGGCAAGCTTCAGCCGACCGAAGAAGACGTGTTTGCCGCTGTCACCGACGTGCACAACCGTTGCGTTGGCGGTTACGCCGTCGTGGCAATGGTGACCGGTTACGGCATTGTCGGTTTCCGTGACCCGCATGGTATTCGCCCGATCGTATTCGGCCAGCGTCACACCGACGAAGGCGTCGAATACATGATCGCCTCGGAAAGCGTTTCCCTGGACGTGCTCGGATTCACTCTGATTCGCGACCTGGCACCGGGCGAAGCGGTCTACATCACTGAAGACGGCAAGCTGCACACCCGTCAGTGCGCGACCAACCCGTCCCTGACTCCGTGCATCTTCGAACACGTCTACCTGGCGCGTCCGGACTCGATCATTGATGGTGTGTCGGTTTACAAGGCCCGTCTGCGCATGGGTGAGAAGCTCGCCGAGAAGATCCTGCGCGAGCGTCCAGAGCACGACATCGATGTGGTTATCCCGATCCCCGACACCAGTCGCACTGCAGCGCTTGAGCTGGCTAACCATCTGGGCGTGAAGTTCCGCGAAGGTTTCGTCAAGAACCGTTACATCGGTCGTACTTTCATCATGCCGGGTCAGGCTGCCCGCAAGAAGTCGGTACGCCAGAAGCTCAATGCCATTGAGCTGGAATTCCGCGGCAAGAACGTGATGCTGGTCGACGACTCGATTGTTCGTGGCACCACTTGCAAGCAGATCATCCAGATGGCCCGCGAAGCCGGCGCGAAAAACGTCTACTTCTGCTCGGCCGCTCCAGCAGTGCGATTCCCGAACGTGTACGGCATCGACATGCCAAGTGCTCATGAATTGATCGCTCACAACCGTTCGACTCAGGATGTGGCTGATCTGATCGGTGCTGACTGGCTGATCTATCAGGACTTGCCTGACTTGATCGAAGCGGTCGGCGGCGGCAAGATCAAGATCGAAAACTTCGATTGCGCGGTGTTCGACGGCAAGTACGTCACTGGCGACGTCGACGAGGCTTATCTGGACAAGATCGAACAGGCACGCAACGATGCCTCGAAGGTCAAGACCCAAGCGGTCAGTGCGATCATCGATCTGTACAACAACTGAGTTTCTACCGGCCCTGAGGGGCCGGTTTTGTATCTGGCAAAAGACTTCCATTTATTCAGCGCAGGGCAAGGAGTGACAGCATGAGTCAGGAATGGGATGCCGGTCGGCTTGATAGCGACCTCGAAGGCGTAGCGTTCGATACCCTGGCCGTACGTGCCGGTCAGCACCGTACGCCGGAAGGTGAGCACGGTGATCCGATGTTTTTTACGTCCAGCTACGTGTTCCGCACCGCTGCCGACGCGGCTGCGCGGTTTGCTGGTGAAGTGCCGGGCAACGTCTACTCGCGTTACACCAACCCCACGGTGCGCGCGTTTGAAGAGCGCATTGCGGCGCTGGAAAGCGCCGAGCAGGCTGTTGCGACCGCCACGGGTATGGCCGCGATCATGGCGGTGGTGATGAGTCTGTGCAGTGCCGGCGATCATGTTCTGGTATCGCGCAGTGTGTTCGGTTCGACCATCAGCCTGTTCGAGAAGTACTTCAAGCGTTTCGGCGTTGAAGTCGATTACGTACCCTTGGCCGAACTTTCGGCTTGGGAGGCGGCGATCAAGCCCAATACCAAATTACTGTTCGTCGAGTCGCCCTCCAATCCGCTGGCTGAGTTGGTGGATATCACCGCGCTGGCGCAAATCGCTCACGCCAAGGGCGCTATGCTGGTGGTCGATAACTGCTTCTGCACGCCTGCGTTGCAGCAGCCATTGAAGCTCGGTGCGGACATCGTCGTGCACTCGGCGACCAAATTCATCGACGGCCAGGGCCGTTGCATGGGCGGCGTGGTGGCTGGTCGTAGCGAGCAGATGAAAGAGGTCGTCGGTTTCCTGCGTACCGCCGGGCCAACCCTGAGCCCGTTCAACGCGTGGATCTTCCTCAAAGGTCTGGAAACCCTGAACCTGCGGATGAAGGCCCACTGTGCCAACGCGCAACAACTGGCTGAATGGCTGGAGCAGCAGGAGGGCATCGAAAAAGTCCATTACGCCGGTCTCAAGAGCCATCCGCAGCACGAGTTGGCCCAGCGCCAGCAGAAGGGGTTCGGTGCCGTGGTGAGTTTCGAGGTCAAGGGTGGCAAAGAGGGCGCCTGGCGTTTTATTGATGCAACCCGGTTGATCTCGATTACCGCCAACCTCGGCGACAGCAAAACCACCATCACGCACCCGAGCACCACCTCTCACGGCCGACTCGCGCCGCAGGAGCGTGAAGCAGCAGGCATTCGCGACAGTCTCATCCGCATCGCCGTAGGGCTGGAAGACGTGGTCGACCTGCAAGCCGACCTGGCGCGCGGTCTGGCGGCGTTGTGATCGAGTTGTCCACTCTGAAAGCGGGGACCCATGGCCGTGTTGCGCTGGTCACGGGTGCCGCGCGAGGAATCGGCCTGGGCATCGCTGCCTGGGTGATCAGCGAAGGCTGGCAGGTCGTGCTGACGGATCTTGATCGGTCGCGTGGGTCGAAAGTGGCGAAAGTGCTGGGCGAGAACGCCTGGTTCATCGCCATGGACGTGGCGCAGGAAAGCCAGGTCGCGCTGGGCGTGGCTGAGGTGTTGGGGCAGTTTGGGCGTCTCGATGCGCTGGTGTGCAATGCGGCGGTCGCTGATCCGCACAACATCACCCTGGAAAGCCTGGATCTGGCTTACTGGAATAGGGTGCTGGCGGTGAATCTCAGTGGGCCGATGTTGCTGGCCAAGCATTGTGCTCCTTATCTGCGAGCGCACAACGGCTCGATCGTCAATCTGGCGTCGACCCGTGCCGGGCAGTCCGAGCCGGATACCGAGGCATATGCGGCGAGCAAGGGCGGTCTGTTGGCGTTGACGCATGCGCTGGCTATCAGCCTCGGGCCAGAGATTCGCGTCAATGCAGTCAGTCCGGGCTGGATCGATGCGCGCGATCCTTGCGCGCGTCGCGCCGAACCGCTGGCCGATACCGATCATGCCCAACATCCGGCGGGCAGGGTAGGGACGGTCGAGGATGTGGCGGCGATGGTGGCGTGGCTGCTGTCGCGCAATGCCGGATTTGTCACCGGGCAGGAGTTCGTGGTCGATGGCGGTATGACCAAGAAGATGATTTACGCGCAGTGAAAGCCAGCTTCAAGCTGTAAGTCAAAGCACGGCAGTGAGGCGCCTGGTGTATGTGTTCTTGCTTTTGCTTGTTGCTCGACACTTATCGCTGAAAGCTGTTTTTGAAAAAAACTTCAATCCTGCTATTGACTTAGGTTCACTACCTGCGTAAATTTCGCGGCCTCGGAGATGCAAACGGGTGATTAGCTCAGCTGGGAGAGCGTCTGCCTTACAAGCAGAATGTCGGCGGTTCGATCCCGTCATCACCCACCACTCCCCGAGAGACTTGCGTAAGCAAGAGCGTAGGCTGAAAGTGCCTGCACCGACGCGCAGCGGTAGTTCAGTCGGTTAGAATACCGGCCTGTCACGCCGGGGGTCGCGGGTTCGAGTCCCGTCCGCTGCGCCATATTTTACGAGTCAGGCATTGTCTGGTTCGCGATTGCAAAGCACCGAAGCTTTCAGTCAAAACGAGTTACTTGAGCGCAAGCTCAAAGCGATACGCAGCGGTAGTTCAGTCGGTTAGAATACCGGCCTGTCACGCCGGGGGTCGCGGGTTCGAGTCCCGTCCGCTGCGCCATATCTGTTTCAAGGACCACTGAACGCCTTGAAGCACCGAAAAAGCCGTTGGCTGATTCGGAAGCGATAGCAAAAACCCTGGTCGAAAGACCGGGGTTTTTTGTGTCTGAAATTTGACCTTTCCCGTTTGGCTTCTTTCAGTCGACCGATATTGAGCACAAATCCCTGTGGGAGCCTGCTGGCGATAGCGCCAGTGCAGCCAATATCTTTGGAAGATGCACATCACCATCGTGAGCAGGCTGTAAGCGCGCGGCCAGCTCACCTTCCGAACTCCAGTATTCGCAGCGTGCAAATGAAATCACTGAGTCGCTGCCGCAAAGTGGGCGTCCGTATAACCACGCGAGGCCTTTGAGCGCTTATACAGCGTAGCGAAATTCAGGACAGACCAAATCTTGCGATTTACTGCTGCGTTGGCATGCTGCGGTCTGTGTCGTGACGGCCATGATTAAGGTCGTATCTGGATGTGTCTCCAGCTTACCGGTCAGTATAGTCAACTCCGTCCCGATGCCGGAGTGCCTGAAATTGGACAATACCCGTGAGCGATTGATTGACTCAGCGCTGAAGCTGTTTCTGTCGGAAGGTATATACATTACTGGTGTGATGGCCATCGCCGCGATGGCGGGTGTTACCAAGATGACGCTCTACAGCCATTTCCCCTCAAAGGATGCGCTGATCGTGGCTTGCCTCGAGAAGCGTGATCTGCGCTGGCGCGAAGAGGTCGCGCGCACTTTGGCAAGACAACCTGACCCTGTCAGTGGAATGCTCGCTTTTTTCGATCTGTATCAACGCTTTCTTTTGAAAGATAGCGGGCGCGGATGTCTGTTCGTCAACAGTGCGGCTGAATTCCCACAATTTAGCCACCCAGTGCATTTGGCTGTAAGCAGGCATAAGCAAGGGGTGCGCGAAAACCTTACTGCATTGGCCGTGAGTGCCGGTCTGAGCGACCCTCACGTAGTTGCTGAGGGGTTGTTTATCTTGCTGGAGGGTAGTTTTGTCACCGGCGCCATGGGCCAGGACGCGCAGGTATTCGACACTGCGCGGCAAATGGCTCATTGCTGGATCCGCAAGCAGGCTGGGCAGGAGCAAAGCGTATGACCCTTGGCTTGTTAGCGGCCATTGCTGCCACTTTTTCTTGGTCGCTGCTTTACATCTTTCCGGGGCTTGTCGGCGATTACAGTCTTTTTGATCTGGCTGTGGTGAGCTATGCCTTTGCCGGTTTGGGTAGTCTGTTAGTGCTGTTTGTTTACCGTGGCGAAGTGCGGCAGTTGAGGCTGGGCGACTGGGCTTGCGCCGCACTGTTGGGCTTCCTGGGATACATCGGTTACTTCTTTCTGATTACCACTGCGGTCTTGGCAGCCGGGCCGGTGATCCCTCCGGTGATGATGGGGTCAGTGCCTATCGTGCTTGCGATTGCCGGCAACATGCGCAGCTCTAGCGTGCCTTGGCGCGCCATTTCCGGGCCGTTGTTGGTGGCGGCTTTAGGCATCAGTCTGGTCAACTTGAGCGTGTTTGATTTTGGTAGCGCCACGGTGGTGCTACCGACAACCTCGATAATGTTTGGGCTCCTGGCATCGTTGCTTGCAATCGGATTCTGGACGGGTTTTGGCCTGATAAATGAAAGTGCTTTGGCTCGACGCCCAAGTATGTCGCCCATGTTGTGGTCCGCCATGCTGATCTTCATGTGCAGCGTCGAAATGCTGGCTTTCATCCCGGCTGGGCTTTACTTGAAGTTGTCCCACTTCGCTAGCCATTCGGGCGGGTTGGCAGGTACTCAGGCGCTAATAGTCTGTGGATTAATTCAGGGCGTGGGAGCCACCCTTGCAGGTGCCTGGGCATGGTCAATCGCAACCCGGCGCCTACCTCTGGCGCTGAGCGGGCAATTGATCGCCAGCGGGACTATTTATGCAACTGCGATGGGTTTGCTCATCAACCAGCGCTGGCCCTCTCCTATGGAAGCGCTTGGGACAGGGTTGCTATTCGTTGGGGTGGTGTGGGCTATTCACGCCTTTTATCGCAGAAGAGCACATAGCGAGATGCATCGTTTAAAAACTGGCCTTTGACTAATGTGAATGTGTCGGTACGGGGCATTTCAGGTACCTGCTTTGGATTGATTTGTACTGGGCGGACGCAGACAGCAGGCTCACTCCTGCAGAAGCTGGACAGCGTTTTGTCCAGTGACTTGCTGCGGCGCAAGGTTGCAGTAATTCTGATTCTTTAGTCAGATTTTTGTAACTGCTTGTTTGCCGCAGCCGCAGAAACCTTTAAAGTTAACCTTTCGGTCAGCTTTGCACTGTCAACACGGCTCTTGGCCTCGCCAGAAAGGGCTTCTGCAAGACTCGAGATTCCCAGTAGATAACCAGAAGGGTGGACTCATAACCGCCCAGAGGATGATCCATGTCCAACCGTGAAATATCCCGGCGCTCGTTCCTTCAGGGTGGGCTGGTGGCGGGAGTGAGCGTTACGCTCACGCCGCTCAGCAGTCAGGCGCTGGCTGCCTTGATGGAAAACAGCGTCACCGTGCCGTCCGAAAAGTGGCTCGGCAACAACGGCAAGGCGCGCCAGCGTAACGACGCCCTGTCCAAGGTCTGCGGCAGCAAGGTGTTTGCTCGCGACATCCGCTCCAGGGACATGCCGGGTTGGCCTGAGCAGCAAGGCCACGCCATGCTGCTCAAAACCATCAAGGCTGACCATATCTATAACGGTTACGACCTGTCGTGGCTGGGCGCCGATTTGCAGCCTGACCGCATCGTCACCGCTGCCGATCTGGACAAGGACGGTATCGTTTTCCCGGAAGAGCACGCGCCAGATCCACTTTTGGCTGAGGGCAAGGTGCCGATGTTCATCGGCCACCCGGTCGCTATCCTGATCTGGAACGACTTCGAGCGTTTTCGTCAGGCCAAGAACAAGCTCAAATTCAATGACAAAGCGATTCGTTACGGCGCCAAGGTGCCTTACTACGAAGGCGACCCCTACGGCAGTTTCCGCTACGTACGTGTGGGTGGCCCGACGTCGGCAGACGAAGATGAATTCGCCAGCCTCAAGGACTCGATCCTGTTCCCGATGCTGAAAAACCGTCGTCCGGTGTGGAATTCCCAGCCGAACCTGCACGGCAACCTGACCGAACGCGGTTTGTTCTACGCCGACCGCATGAAGAAAGAGATCGATACGCCGCCGGATAACTGGCTGGTGTTCGACGAGCGTTACAAGACCCCATCGATCGAACCTGCCGCCATGGAGCCGGACAACGGGAACGGTTGGTACGACCCGGCCACCAAGACGCTGCACTTCGTGGTGGCGACCCAGTGCCCACTGGAAGCTGCGACCGAGACCGCGAAAATGATCGCGCCCTCGCGCTTCGGTCTGGCGAACCTGAACATGCACCCCGGTTACACCGTCGGTTACGGTTCCAAAGACCACAACATCTTCGTTTACTACGCAGCACTCGCTGCGCTTTACGGTGCCGGTGTGCCGGTGCGCCTGGCCAACGATCGCTACGAGCAATTCCAGAGCGGCATCAAGCGCCACCCGTTCGACATCCGCTACCAATTGGCCGTGGACAAGAACGATTACACCTTCAAGATTTTCCGCGCCGAAATGAGTGTCGACGGTGGCGGGCGGGTCAACTACAGCCCCTCGGTTGCGGCAGTTGGCGCCACGGCGGCGCAGTCGATCTATTACATGCCGCAGAACGATCTGCAGGTCACCGCTTATCACTCACGCGCTGTTGAGGCGGGCTCGATGCGCGGTTACGGCACGCTGCAAAGCATGGCGTCGACCGAAATGATGGTTGATGAAATTGCCAATCGGCTCGGCGTCGATGCGATCGATTTGCGCCGCAAGAACGCGTTGCGTTCGGGTATGAAGAACACTCAGGGCGCGATCCCGGCCGGTGCTCTGCGCCTGCACGAGATTCTCGACAAGGCCGCAGTGCACGAAGTCTGGAAAAACCGCGACGCCATCAAGAAGCAGCGCGAAGCAGCCGATCCGGACAACTGGTACGGCGTCGGTTTCGCCATTTGTCAGAAAGACTTCGGCACCGGCTCCGAAGCACCGATGGCCAGTATCGAATTCACTGCCGAGGGGCGCATCACCCTGCGTCATATCGGCATTGAAATCGGCACCGGCATGTCGACTTCGCAAGCCCTGGTCGTCGCTGATTTCCTCGGTAGCCCTGCCCATGAAGTGAAGACCGGCGAAACCGAATGGAAGGAAATGCAGCTGATTACCAGCGGCAACCCTTACATCATGAGCCAGGCCGAGCAGGACAATCTGCTGCGCAACCCGCGTTGGGTCGGCAAGCTGGCTTCGGCTTCCTCGGCGACCAACTCGGCTTACTACTTCAGCCACGCAACCCGTGAGGCAGCGCGCGTGCTGTTCAACAACGGTTTGTGGCCGGCGGCCATGGAAATCTGGCGTCAGGGGCCTTACGGCGGTCAAGCCAACCCTTACGTCGTGCGTCGTGAAGACGCGCATTGGGTCGACGGCAAACTCACGGCCAACGGCATGCAGCCGTTGAGTTTCGAAGAGTTGGCCAAGCACGCTCATGAGCGCGGTCTGGTGACCGGCGCCACTGTTCATGCGTTCAACCGCTGGAGTTGGGCCGAGGCCGAATACAGCATCGACGGCGTGCGCGAGCGTTTGCCGCTTGACGGTCTGGCGGTGAAGTACGGCGATGGTGCGCCGAAGGCGAAGAAAGCGCTGATGAGCACGGCGGGTTTCCACCTGTTGGATCGCCAGAACATCAACTACCCGGTTGTTCAGTTGAACAACGCGGCGGTGACTTACTACAGCCCGGTCGCCACCCTGGTCGAGTTGAAGGTCAACAAAGGCTCGGCGCAAGTCGAAGTGCTCAACCATCATTCTTGGGTCGAATGCGGTCGGGTGTTGGTTGAAGAACTGGTCAAGGGGCAGCTCGAAGGTGGGGTCGCCATGGGTATTGGTCATGCGCTGATGGAAGAGATGCCGCTGTACGAGGGCGGGCCGGGGGAGGGTGACTGGAACTTCAACCGTTATCGCCTGCCAATGGCCCGGCATGTCGCGGTGTGGAAGCAGACGGCAGAGATTCTGCCACCGCTGTCACCCAGCGATCCGTCCAAAGGTATCGCTGAAGTGGTGATGATTCCGGTGGTCGGCGCCATTGGTAATGCCGTGGCGCACGCCATCGGTAAACGTGTTCGCGATCTGCCTATCACTGCTGCGCGCATCAAGGAGGCCCTCAATGGCTAACCGTCCGCTTCAACTGACCCTCAATGGTCAATCCGTCGGCCCGGTGGACATCCCTGATGACCTGCCGATGATCGACTACCTGCACGAATACAAAAACCTGACTGGCTCGCGTCTGGGCTGCGGCCAGGGTATTTGCCACGCTTGCGTGGTGATCGTCGATAACCCGGACGGCACCAGCGAAGAAGTGCGCACCTGCATTACCGGCGCGCATTACTTCGAAGGCAAGAAAGTCCGCACCATCGAATCGCACGCCAAGCGTGACGAGAGCGGGCAGGTCACCGAGCTGAATCCGATCCAGCAGCGCTTTGTTGATGAGTTCGCCTTCCAGTGCAGCTACTGCGCGCCGGGCTTCGTCAACGCCGCGACCGTGTTGGTGGAAAAGCTGCAACGCCAGCCAATCGTCCAAAGCAAACTCGAACAAGTCATCGAGGACAGCCTCGGTCATCACATATGCCGTTGCACCGGGTACGTGCGTTATTACAACGCGACCCGCAACGTGCTGACCGATCTCGGCCTGGTCAAGGAGGGTTAAGCATGAAGCTATTACTGACCCGCCTGACCCTGGCGGTCGGGCTGGCTGCGCCAGTGTTGTTTGTCCACGCCGATGATCAGGTCAAGCGCGGCCAATACCTCGCCCGCGCCGCCGACTGCATGGCTTGCCACACTGCACCGGGTGGCGCGCCATTTGCCGGCGGGCTGCCAATCGTCTCGCCGTTCGGCACGATCTACGGCACCAACATCACCCCGAGCAAAGAGCATGGCATCGGTTTGTACAGTGATGACGAGTTCTACGCTGCGTTGACCGAGGGCAGGCGTCGTGACGGCGCAAACCTGTATCCGGCGATGCCGTACACCTCGTATCACCTGATGCCGCGCGAAGATTCGGATGCGATTCATGCGTACCTCAAAACCGTTGAGCCGATCGAGCGGGCAGCGCCGGTCACCAGCCTGAGCTTTCCGTTCAATGTGCGTCTGGGCCTGATGGGCTGGAACATGATGTACGGCAAAGACGTGAAGCTGGAATCTGCCGACGGCAAAAGCGACGCCTGGAAGCGTGGCCAGTACATGGTCGACGTCCTCGGCCACTGCGGCGAGTGCCATACGCCACGCGGGCTGTCGGGCGCAATGCAAATGGACAAGCGTCTCACTGGTGGCATCCTCAATGGCTATCTGGCGCCGAGCCTGCTGGCCACTGATCTGGCCGCTCGCGGCTGGAATCATCAGGACCTGAGCACATTCCTCAAGCATGGCATGAGCGCGCAGGGCACGATGTTCAACGAGATGTTCCCGGTGTTCCACAACAGCACTCAGGGCTTGAACGATACCGATCTGGCTGCCATGGCGACCTTCCTGCTCGGCGATCAACCGCCGGCAGCCAAAGAGCTCGTCGCCGTGCCGGTCGACAAGCTCGGCGCGAGTGCCCAACGGGGCCGTCAGGAATATTTGAATGTCTGCGCCGGTTGTCACGCGGCGGGTGGTGAAGGCAAGCCGCACATCGCTGTTGCCATGCGCGGCAACACCACGCTGCGTCTGGAAGATCCACGCAATCTGTTGCGGGTCATCGAGGACGGTATCGGCGAGCAGAAATTCTCCGGGTTCGAACACATGCAACCGATGCCGGGTTTTGCCGACAAGCTCAGTCCTGAGCAACTGACCGATCTGCTCAACTACCTGCGTCAAGGGTGGGGCGGCCAGTCCGGAGAGTTGGCGGTAAGCGAAGTTCAGAAGCTGCAAGCTGACGCGCCGCCCATCGAGCACAAGGCGCACTGACATGCAGCATCTCGATCTGCAAGTGGTGCGGCGTGCATTGGAGTGGTCGGTAGCGGGGCAGTGCATCTGGCTCTGCACCGTGTTGACCACCTACGGTTCGGCGCCGCGTGCGCCGGGTTCGCTGCTGGCAGTGAATGACGGCGGGCAGTGGATCGGGTCGCTGTCCGGCGGCTGTGTCGAGGAGGATTTTCTCGAGCGCCTCGCCGAGGGTGCGTTTTTCGATGCGGTCAACGTCGTGCGTTACGGCGAAGGCGACGATCCGCGTTCGCGGGTCAGTCTGCCCTGTGGCGGTATTCTCGATGTGCTGGTAGAGAAATTTGACGCTGGCTGTGACGTGCAGGCGCATCTGCGTGAACTGGAATCGGCGCTGCTTGGTCAGCGTCGGCTGATTCGTGAAGTCGATCTGGCCAGTGGTGCGCGCAGCCTTTTTGCAGATCGCGAACAGGGTGCGCGGATCGAGCGTGAGATCGATCGGGTACGAATCCGCGTTGGTGCGGCTCAGCGTCTTTTGCTTGCCGGGTATTCCAGCGTGGCGCAGGCGTGTGCCGAGTTTGCGGTTGGCTTGGGTTTCGAAGTGATTCTCTGCGATCCGCGTGATGAGGTGCTCGAAGGCGTGGTACTCAGTGGCGTAGAGATTCGTCGGCAATTGCCGTCGGTGTTCATTGCCGACGGTGGCTGCCATCGCGACACGGCGGTGGTGGCGCTGACGCATGATCCGCGTATCGATGATCTGGCAATGATGGAGGCGGTGCGCACCGAGGCCTTTTACATTGGCGTGATGGGTTCACAGCAGACGTCGCAGAAACGCTTTGAGCGCCTTCGCAGGATTGGCGGATTGGGGGAGGGCGAGTTGGCGCGGATTCACGCGCCGATCGGCCTGAACCTGGGCAGCAAGACACCTGCGGAAATCGCTTTGGCGGTGTTGGCGGATATCTTGCGGATCCGTAGCGGGATTGCTCGGGATCACCTCTAAACGCCTTGCGTTCAATAAAAAGGGCCGCTGTTCAGCGGCCCTTTTTTTACATTCCGAATTTGTCACGCAAGCCGTAATACCAGGCACCCAGCGCAGCAAACGGCGTACGCAGCATTTGCCCACCCGGGAACGGGTAGTGCGGCAAGTCGGCAAACGCATCAAAACGCTCAGCCTGACCACGCAGTGCCTCTGCCAATACCTTGCCTGCCAGATGTGTGTAGGTCACGCCATGGCCGCTGCAACCTTGCGAGTAATAGATGTTGTCGCCCAGACGTCCAACTTGCGGCAAACGCGACAGCGTCAGCAGAAAGTTGCCGGTCCAGGCGTAGTCGATCTTCACGTCCTTGAGCTGCGGGAAAGCCTTGAGCATTTTCGGGCGGATGATTGCTTCGATGTTCGACGGATCCCGCGCGCCGTACACCACGCCGCCGCCGAAAATCAGGCGTTTGTCGCCAGTCAGGCGGTAGTAATCGAGCAGGTAGTTACAGTCTTCGACGCAGTAGTCCTGCGGCAATAGCGCTTTCGCCAGTTCTTCACCCAGCGGTTCTGTGGTGATCACTTGCGTGCCGCACGGCATCGATTTGGCTGCCAGTTCCGGCACCAGATTGCCGAGGTAGGCATTGCCGGCAACGATGATGAATTTGGCCCTGACCTTGCCTTGCGGCGTGTGCACGACCGGATTGGCGCCGCGTTCGATGCGCACGGCTGGCGACTGTTCATAGATGACGCCGCCAAGGGACTCCACGGCAGCCGCTTCGCCCAGCGCAAGGTTCAACGGATGAATGTGGCCGCCGCTCATGTCGAGCATGCCGCCAATGTACTGATCACACGCGACGACTTCGTGGATGCGGCGTTGATCGAGTAGTTCGAGTTGTGAGTGCCCGAAGCGCTCCCATAGACGCTTCTGCGATTCAAGATGACCCATCTGCTTGGCCGTAAGGGCGGCGAATACGCCGCCGTCCTTCAGGTCGCACTGGATGTTGTACCTGGCCACGCGCTCGCGAATGATCCGGCCGCCTTCGAAGGCCATCTCGCCGAGCAACTGCGCCTGTTTCGGGCCAACAGTACGCTCGATCACATCAATGTCGCGGCTATAGCTGTTAACGATTTGCCCGCCATTGCGTCCTGAAGCGCCGAAGCCGACTTTGGCGGCCTCCAGCACTGTCACGCGAAAACCGTTCTCCAGAAGGAACAGGGCCGAGGACAGCCCGGTATACCCGGCACCGATTACACAGACATCCGTCTCCACATCATCCTGCAAGGCTGGACGTGGCGGTACGGCATTGGCCGACGCAGCGTAATAAGACTCTGGGTAAAGGGTGTTCGCCATTCTGTCGCCTCTGTTTAATATATTTTACGAGTGCGTCGATCCTACCGGAGTTGAAAAACCTCCGCCAGCCACCGGAAAATCTTCTTCATTGGCCGCAAATTAAATATTTTGCATATTCATAGGGTTAGGTGAAAAAAAGGTGTTGACACCCCTTCGGAATTCCGTAGAATGCCGCCTCACAGCAGGCACGTAGCTCAGTTGGTTAGAGCACCACCTTGACATGGTGGGGGTCGTTGGTTCGAGTCCAATCGCGCCTACCAAACAAAATCCGCTCTGCTGGGCGGTCTAGAAGGGCTCACCGAAAGGTGGGCCCTTTTTTGTTGTCTGGGGTTTGCAAGGCCCAGCCTTGAGTCGCCAATTCGGCGCATCCAGAGGGGGGGCTTTAATCCTTCTCGGGCGCACATGGGGAGTGTGCTGAAGGGGTGTCCGGTCAGGCTGATTTTTGTGATGTCGAGTTTGAGATTGGCTGAGTGGATCGCCTTTTGTCGCCAGCAGTCTTTTAAAATGTGTGGATATTTAATAGCTTACGATTTTATTTAACCAACCGGTTATGAGAAATACCTTGTAGCAGGGTGGGAGTTTCAGTAACATTTGTCCCGCGTTCACCACCACGGTTTATGCATTTTTAAATCCCGAGCTTCCATCAGCTGCTTGGGATTTTTTTTGCCTGTAATTTGGCTTTTTCGGGTTCTCTCTCCTTGTTTCAATCGCTCGATACATGACCGGCGATGTTGCGCGAGCATGTCCTTTATTTTTCGACTACTACTGACTGGCGATTTCCATCTCTTTACAGAAGGAGTCTGGCGATGCTGGTTCAATGGTTTCTAGCGGCTGTTCACTTACTGGCTTTTGCGTTGGGTTTTTGGGCGGTTCTGACTCGTGGAGCGGCGTTTAGCCGCTTGGTTGCAGGCTCAGGTGATGCCAGGCGCGTTTTGCTCGCCGACAATCTATGGGGTATTTCTGCTTTGGTTCTGCTGGTGACGGGTGGGATGCGCGCCTTTGGTGGCTATGAAAAGGGCACTGACTACTACCTGCATCAGCCGCTCTTCCATTTGAAAATGACACTGTTTGTGCTGATTTTGCTGATAGAGCTCTCGCCGATGATCAAGTTGGTCAAGTGGCGGATCTCGTTAGTGCGAGGTGCGGCGCTCGATACTGGCCGTGCAAAGCTGTACGCACGAATCAGTCATGTCGAGGCGTTGTTGTTGGTGCTGATGGTGGTGGCGGCCGCAGGTATGGCGCGTGGCGTGACGTTGGATTAGGCGGGCGAATTCTCTGCGCTCTATCGGAAACGTCCGACAGCCAGCCTTGGGAATGGCAGGTAGTATCGCTCGGCAACAGAGGATAGGGGCGGCAAGGAGCTGGAGTGAGGAGTTATGTGTCAGGCGCCGTGCCCAGCGAGTGGGGAGCGGATAGCAGTACGGCGCGTGAATCTTTAGCCAGTCATTACACGGGGCAAACGAACTGGCTACTGACTGCGAAAGCGGCTCAGGGCGTTTGTGGCTTGTCCGGGGCGGTCAGGCCAGCCTGGATGCGCTGGTAAATTTCTTCACGGTGCACCGCAACGTTTTTCGGGGCGTTGATGCCGATGCGGACCTGTTGGCCGCTAACGCCGAGGATGGTGATCGTAATGTCATCACCAATGTTTATGCTTTCACCGACTTTGCGGGTGAGTATCAGCATGGTCTTCTCCTTGATTGCTTTGTAGGGCACCTGATTCAGACAGTGCAGAGGTCGGTGGTACGTATAGATTAGTGCGAAGTCTCACGGTTTGGGTGCATCTTTCTGACGCGCAGATGTGGCATTAATTCCCAGGGCGTAACTATACAGAGGCTGCAATCATCAATCTCGTTGTTTTGTGCCCATTTTGCGGGGCTCGCGAAGTATTTATGAATGTTAAGATCACCGCTTTGAGATTTTCGAGGAAAGCGTTGTGCGCAAATGGGTCTGGATGGTCGCGGCACTGGCATTGGCTGGATGTGGTGAAGGCAAAAGTGTGGACACACAGAAGCCCAAAGTGGCAGTCGCAACAGCGCCTGCGGTGTCCTCTGCCCCGCAGTGGGATCTTGAGGTGCGCGGTGAAACGCCTCAGGCCGTCAGCGATTTGAGCGGCTGGTTGATCGAGCACGCGTTCGTTCCGACGGTCATCAAGGACGGTAGCGGCAAAACGCGAATTCTGATTGGCCCTTTCAACTCCCAGGCCGAGGCAGAGGCGCGAAAGGTGCTGGTGGATGCTGCCTTGGTGAAGGCCAAAAAGCAGAATGTTGAGTCAGTGTTGGTTGAGCATCCTCTGACGCCTTAAGCGATTCATTCGACGGAGCTGCTTGGCGGGCGATCGAGCTGGCTGATGTCGACATGTAAGAGGACAACCTTGGGGAAATCGTCGGTGCCTGCACTGACGGGTTTTGCGGCTGAGTTGCCTCGGGCTCTTCAGTGGTGATTGTCTCGTCCTGAATAAGGTTTACACCTTCTGGCTTCTTATCAGGAGGGGGCAATGGATACGGGCGCAAAACGTAGTCAGCGCGATTACACGCTGACTTTTAAATTGTCAGTTGTCGACCAAGTAGAAAAAGGCGAGTTGAGTTATAAAGAGGCTCAACGGCGCTACGGGATCCAGGGCCGGTCGACGGTGTTGGTTTGGTTACGCAAGCATGGTCGACAAGATTGGAGCCAAGGCGCCTCCATCCGTACCCAGAGGACTCGACCGATGGACGAGCCAACTTTGCCTTTGACCCCCGAGCAGAGAATCAAAGAGCTTGAGGAGCAACTGGCACTGGCAAATCAGAAAGCCAAATTTTTCGAAGATGTGGTCGATGTCCTGAAGAACGACTACGGCGTATCCATTGTAAAAAAGCG